>NZ_JBEYBS010000015.1:141279-175655 GCF_040632375.1 Streptomyces sp. NPDC019396
TTAAAAACATTATTCTAATCTCTTTCACTAAACTACCTTCTACCTATATACATCACCCCCGCCTGAGGTTTACGCTTTTGTCGTTGCGGGGGCCCCACCGTACGGTGGGGCCCCAGCTGTGCTGCTTTTTGTTTTCTGATGAAATTCTTTTCGTCTCGCTCTTGGCTCGTTCTTGCAATTCATCCGGCTCATTGCTCGGGAATTCCTCGATGCGTGCCCGTCGGGGAAGGTTCTCCATGAGCCGCTCAGCTCGCACGAATGACCGTTTCCGGCCGCAGGGTCAGGCCCGCCCCGGCGGCAGTTCCGGCGGCATCGGACAGCGCCCCTCCCAGCCGCAGGGGGAGTTCGCGCTGCCGGTCACCGTCACCGCCGCCCTCCCTGCGGTGGCGACCTTCGGTGAACTGGACATGCCCGCGGAGCTGCTGAAGACGCTCACCGACCTCGGCCTGAACGAGCCGTTCCCGATCCAGGCCGCGACGTTGCCGAACTCCCTGGCAGGGCGAGACGTCCTGGGCCGCGGGCGCACCGGATCGGGCAAGACGCTCGCCTTCGGCCTGGCGCTCCTCGTGCGTACGGCCGGGCGGCGTGCGGAGTCGCGGAAGCCGCTGGCCCTGATCCTCGTCCCCACGCGCGAGCTGGCCCAGCAGGTCACCGATGCGCTCGCCCCCTACGCCCAGTTGCTGAAGCTGCGGCTGGCCACCGTGGTCGGCGGTATGTCGATCGGCCGGCAGGCCGGCGCCCTGCGTGCCGGGGCCGAGGTGGTCGTCGCGACTCCCGGGCGCCTCGCGGATCTCGTCGAGCGCAAGGACTGCCGCCTGGACCGGGTGGACATCACCGTCCTCGACGAAGCCGACCAGATGGCCGACATGGGCTTCATGCCCCAGGTCACCGCACTGCTGGACCAGGTACGACCCGACGGACAGCGCATGCTGTTCTCGGCAACACTCGACCGCAACATCGACCTCCTGGTCCGTCGCTACCTGCACGACCCGGTGGTCCACTCGGTCGACCCGTCGGCGGGCGCCGTCGCGACGATGGAGCATCACGTGCTCCAGGTCCGCGGCGCCGACAAGTACGCCACAGCCACCGAAATCGCCGCCCGTGACGGGCGCGTGATCATGTTCCTGGACACCAAGCACGCTGTCGACCAGTTCACCAGGCATCTGCTGAGCAGTGGCGTCAACGCCGCAGCGCTGCACGGCGGTAAGTCGCAACCCCAGCGCACGCGAACCCTGGCCCGGTTCAAGGACGGGCATGTCACGGTCCTGGTGGCCACCAATGTCGCGGCCCGCGGCATCCACGTCGACGACCTCGACCTCGTGGTCAACGTCGACCCGCCCGGCGACCACAAGGACTACCTGCACCGTGGCGGGCGTACCGCCCGCGCCGGCGAGTCCGGCAGTGTCGTCACACTGGTCCTGCCCAACCAGCGCCGGGACATGGCCCGTCTCATGGCCGACGCGGGCATCAGGCCGCAGATCACACAGGTGCGCTCCGGTGAGACCGAGCTGAGCCGCATCACCGGCGCCCAGGCTCCCTCGGGTGTCCCCGTCGCCGGCAGCGGGGTCGCGGAGCGTCCGAACCGCGGCGGCGCTCCCTTCCGAGGTCTGGGCACCCGCCCTGGCCGGGCCGGTCGCGGCGGTGGCGAGTCCCGCAGGGCTGCTGAGGCCCGCCAGACTGCCGAAGCCCGCAAGGCGGCCCGGATCCGCCGTGGCGCATAGGCCGTACGCGGCCGACCCGGCGGACCGCCTTGGCCGCGTGTCGTCGACTCCTTGAGCACCGCCTGACCGTCGGCACGGCTTTCAGCGCCTCGGCACCGTGCCGGACGGCCGGGCCGGACCGCCTCCAGGCGGCTGAGGCCCAGCGAACCCGCCCGCCGGATCCTCGCCGACCCCGGGAACATGACGTCGAGCAGCGAGCCCGCTCTCCTCGACCGCCTCGGCGAGTCGTAGCGGACCGGCCGACCACTGGTACGGGCAGCGGTCAGGAACCGTCTGATCGGAGCGGGGCCGTGCGGACGGAGGTGCGGCCCGCGTGCCCGGGTCACGCCCGTTTCCGGTCGGATTTCTCCCACACATGCTTCGCGCAAGGAACCATTCGCCGCGATCCGGCGCCCGTATGGCGGCGAACCAGCGCCCTCTTGCTGTCCGGTCCGCGACGACCGGATACAGGTTCGACTGTTTGCCTGCCATGATGTCGCGACGGTCGATGCAATGGTGCCGCGGTGGCGCGGCGTATCACCGACATTCCCCTGTGCTCGACCCTTATGTATCCGTGCTTTTGTGCACCCGACATGCACCATGCCACATAGGGAGGAAGAGGGAACCGAATGGCGGACGGCGCACGCCCGGCCAGGCGTGCGTGCCCCAGCACTTGCCTTTGGCGCACCCCGTCCCCGTACGCCCGGAAACTGCCGGGCGCCATGCGTCCCGCACCCGCCCGCGTGGCTGGGCGGAAATGCGGCAACGGCTCTCGGCGAGACCGCGAAACGCAGGGTGAACCACGGCCCGAGCGGCTGACCGCTTCCCGGTCCCGTGCCGGGCTGTTCCATTTCTTCTGTCGTCTGAGAACCACCGGAGAACGAGAGGCCTCGGAATGCGTTTCGGTCTTCTGGGACCGGTCGAGGTATGGCGGGGTGGCCAGAGCCTCGACATCGGACCGCCCAAACGGCGTGCCCTTCTGACCCGACTGCTGGAGGAGTCCGGCCGCTCGGTCTCCGCCGAACGGCTCCGCCACGACCTGTGGCCCCAGGCCAAGGGGAATCCGGGCTCCCTCTCCTCGGTTCACGCGCACATCAGCCGCCTGCGGTCTGCGCTGGAATCCGGCCGCGGGGAAGGCGAAGCCGGGCGGCTGCTGGTCCGGACGACAGCCGGCTACGTACTGACGGCACCGCGGGACTCCTTCGACAGCACGCGTTTCGCGACCGGTTTACGGCACGCCAGACAGGCCGAAGGGGCCGGGTCCACCACGTCCGCACGGCAGACGGTGGAGGACGCCCTGGCGCTGTGGCGGGGCTCCGCCCTCCAGGACGCCGTACGCTACCCGTTCGCCGTTGCCGAGGCGCGTCGGCTCGACGGGCTGCGCCACCAGGCCGAGGAGCTGCGCGCCCATCTGCTGCTCGCCGACGGGGAACCGGAGACCGCTGCCCTCGCCGCGGAGGCACTCGTAGAGGCAGCGCCGCTGCGCGAGGCGTCCTGGGCCATCCTGATGCGGGCGCTCTACGCCTCCGGACGGGCCGCGGAGGCGCTGCGCCAGTACGAGTGCTTTCGGATCGCGCTCGCCGAGGACCTCGGCGTCGACCCGGGGCCGGGCCTGCGGGAACTGCACCTGGCGATCCTGCGCCACGACGCGGACGCCCTGCACCTGCCGCGGACCCGGACCGTCCCGTCCGCCGCGACCTCCGCCGCCCCGGGCGCAGGCACGGAACTCCTGCCTCTGGTGGGCAGGACGGCCCAGAGCGATCGCGTGGCGACCCTGATGAGGGAGCCGCGGGAGACGCGGGACGGGCCCGCTGAGCCGTGCTGTCAGGGGAAGCCGGCAGTGGCAGGAGCCGACTCCTGGAGGAAGCCGCCGCCTGGGCTGGCAGCGCCGGCTTCCGGACCGCCCGCCTGCACTGCCGCGGGGCGCTGGACAACGTTCCGGGCGGCGGCCACGGACCCGCGGAGCGGCTGCTCACCGAACTGACCCGGCAGCGGGAAGCCCCGCAGGCGCCGACCGCGGTACTGGCCTCCCTCATCGGGGAACTGGGCCGACGACCCACCCTGTGCCTGGTGGACGACCTCGACGACCACTGCGAGGTCTGTTCCTGCTGGTGCCCGTCTCCGCGTCCCTGTTGTGGAAGCACGCCCGTCAACTCCACCACCGCCGCGGTGATGTCGACGCTCCTCGTCCTCGCACTCGCCCTGCCGGCGGCGTACGCGCTGTCCATCCGCCCGGTCCGCAAGTGGACCGACGTGATGTTCTTCTTCCTGTCCACGAAGATGCTGCCGGTGGTCGCCGGGGTGCTGCCGGTGTACCTGTTCGCCAAGGAAGCCGGGACGCTGGACAACATCTGGCTGCTGGTCATCCTCCACACCTCGATGAACCTGCCGGTCGCGGTCTGGATGATGCAGTCCTTCCTCGGCGACATCCCGGTCTCCATCATCGAGGCGGCCCAGGTCGACGGCGCCCGTCTGCCCACCATCCTCACCCGCATCATCGCCCCGGTGGCCGGCCCCGGCATCGCCGCCACCGCACTGATCTGCTTCATCTTCAGCTGGAACGAGATGCTCTTCGCGCGGGTCCTCACCGGCGTCACCGCCCAGACCGCACCGGTCTTCCTCACCGGCTTCGTGACCAGCCAGGGCCTTTTCCTCGCCCAGATGTGCGCCGCCTCGGTCGTCGTGTCCCTACCGGTGCTGGTCGCCGGCTTCGCTGCCCAGGACAAACTCGGCCAGGGCCTGTCCCTTGGAGCGGTCAAATGAAGGCTGCGCTCATCGAGGCGCCCGGCAAGGTCACCGTCACCACCGTCCCCGATCCGGCGCCCGATCCGCGCGAGGTGGTCGTCGGTGTCGCCGCCACCGGCCTGTGCGGCACCGATCTGCACATCCTCCAGGGGGAGTTCGCGGCCGCCCTGCCCGTCATCCCCGGCCATGAGTTAGCCGGCGAGATCGTCGCCGTCGGAGTCGAGGTCACCGAACTCGCCGTCGGTGACCGGGTGGCCGTCGACCCGTCCCTGCACTGCCACGAGTGCCGCTACTGCCGCGCAGGCCGCGGCAACCTCTGCGAACGCTGGCAGGCGATCGGGGTCACCGTGCCGGGAGGTGCGGCCGAGTTCGCGGTCGCCCCCGTGGCCAACTGCGTACGCCTCCCCGAACACGTCGACGTGGCGGACGCCGTCCTCATCGAACCGCTGTCCTGCGCGATCCGCGGCTACGACGTGCTCAACGACAGCACCCTCGGCGCCGAGGTGCTCATCTACGGCTCCGGAACCATGGGCCTGATGATGCTTGAACTGGCCAAGCGCACCGGTGCTGCCTCCGTCGACGTGCTCGACGTCAACCCCGAACGCCTGGCCACCGCCGGCAAACTCGGCTGCAGCCGCAGCGCGGCCCGTGCCGACGAACTCGACAAGCCCGGAGGCTGGGACTTCGTGGTCGACGCCACCGGGAAGGCCCAGGCCATCCAGGACGGCCTGACCCGCGTCGCCAAGTGGGGCACCTTCCTGCAGTTCGGGGTCGCCGACCACGCCACCACCGCCGTCATCGAGCCCTATCGCATCTACAACCAGGAGATCACCATCACCGGCTCCATGGCTGTGCTGCCCAGTTTCGAGCGGGCCGCCGCCCTCTTCGCCGCCGGGGCGTGGACCCCGTCCGCGCCCTCGACCTGCTCCGCAAGCTGTGCGACCTCGCCCACATCGTCAAGACCAGCGATGAGGACGCCGTACAGCTCTGGCCCCACGACGCTCCCGAGGTGGCCTGCCGCAAGCTCGCCGCCGACGGCCGTCTGGTCATCCTGACCCGGGGTGCCCGGGGAAGCAGTGTGTTCCTGCCGCTCGAGGACACCGTCTCGGTACCCGCCGTGGACGCCGGCATCGTCAACACCATCGGCGCGGGCGACGCCCTCATGGCCGCCATCCTGGCCCGTCTGTCCCGGGAGGGTGTGTTGCGACGCCGCGCACCCGCCCAGATCACACCGGCAGGCACGCGCCATGCTGCACCAGGGGGCCCTGGTGGCCGCCCGCGTCTGCGAACAGCCCGGCGCGGACCTCCCCTGAACCGCTCCGGTGCCCCGCCGACCACGGCATCGCCCGCATCGGAGCGGTACCGGGGGATGCCGGCACGGCGCGGCCCGCCGTGTCCGCCGCATGAACGGCCAACGGCCTCCCACCGGATGGAGCGGTGGGAGGCCGATTCGGGCACAGCGCGCATCAGTGCGGCATCAGATCACCATCGATACCAGCGGCCGCGGCCACCGCCCGCCGTGGTGGAGCGCATGACGAAGCCGAGCAACCACAGCAGCAGGACGGCGAGGGCCACCCACCACAGAATCTTGACGGCAAATCCGGCACCGAAAAGGATCACGGCGAGAAGAAGAACGATCAGCAAGGGAACCATATTGTGTGACCTCCTGGCGTCCCGTCTGCCCTGCTCTTACGCCTTCATTCACCACAAGCGCTTCGTTTATGAAGGGAATGCGGGGGCACCAGCCGGTTGACAGCGACTCAGGATCTACGAGGAGGCGTGTTCAATGACTGGCGGCGAGAAGGTCAGGGCGAAGACCGAGCAGGCCAAGGGCAAGGT
Organism: Streptomyces sp. NPDC019396; assembly: GCF_040632375.1. Classification (NCBI taxonomy): domain Bacteria; kingdom Bacillati; phylum Actinomycetota; class Actinomycetes; order Kitasatosporales; family Streptomycetaceae; genus Streptomyces; species Streptomyces sp. NPDC019396. Next base: position 147,564 of record NZ_JBEYBS010000015.1, read on the forward strand.
CAAGGAGGCCCTGGGCAGCGCCATCGGCAATGACCGCATGACCGCCGAAGGGCGGGCGGAAAAGAGCATGGGTGACGCCCGAGAAGCCAAGGAAAAGACCAAGGGCGCCTTCAAGCGCTGACGTGACTTTCCCTTTTGGAAAGGGCCTTCCCGTTCGGGAAGGCCCTTTCCGTCGTTGTCCGTCGTCGGCCATGAACCGACACGCCGTGACGGGCTGCCCGGCCGGGACGACACGCCGTCGGGTACACCCCGGACGGCTCGTCGACACTCGAGGCTCGGGTTCGTGTCCGCCTGCACTACGGCAGCGGGAACGCCGAGGAGTGACCGTACGTCAGCCGCGTCTCATCCGGCGGCAGGGGCTTGGCACGGCAGCCCACGGGGTGGACCGGGCCGACTTGGCGTTTCAGCCGGTGCCGGAGCCGGGGCGGATGGTCAGGACCTGGTCGAGGCCGACGATCTTCAGGATGCGCAGGGTGTTCGGCGGGACACCGGTCAGGGCGATCTCGGCGCCGGCGGCGAGTGCGTGCTGGCGGGCGGCGAGCAGGGCGGTGATGCCGGTGGAGTCGCAGAACTCAAGCCGGGAAAGGTCGATGACCAGGCACTGGCCGGGCGCCAGGGTGAGGAGTTCGGCCTGTTGGCGCAGGGCGGCGGCGTGGGCGTAGTCGAGTTCGCCGGTCACGTGCAGCACGGGGCCGGCGGCGGCGTCGCGGTGGGTGATGTTCAGCGGGCTCATCATGGGAGGTGGTGGGTCGCGGGCAGGGTGTCGGGGTGGGCGGCGGGTATGCCGAGCGCGAGCAGGGCGGTGTCGTCGTCCAGGCCGTCGCCGAAACTGTCCAGAAGTCCGGTCAGTGCGGTGATCAGCTCTGACGCGCTGGCGGAGGCGTGGCCCGCGGCGAAGCCGCGCAGGGCGTCGTCGCCGTAGAGCATGTCGTTGGTGGGGCCGGTTCGGGCCTCGGTGATGCCGTCGGTGTAGAGCAGGAGGGTGTCGCCGGGTGCCAGCGTGGTCTGGGCGGAGGCGAACGGGGCGTCGGGCAGGACGCCCACCAGCAGGCCGCCAGGGGTCTGGAGGTAGTCGGCGTTGCCGTCGGCGCGCACGACCAGGGCGGGTGGGTGCCCTCCGGAAGCAAGACGGACCCTGACGTGTCCGCTGGTGCCCGGTTCGATCACGCCGTAGATGACGGTGCAGTAGCGGGGATCTCCGCCGGCCGCGTATCGCTCGTGCAGGGCCGTGTTGAGGGTGCGCAGGGTCGTCACGGGATCAGGGTTGTGGTGAGCCGCGGCGCGCAGGGTGTAGCGGGTCAGCGAGGTGAGCGCGGCGGCCTGCGGTCCCTTGCCGCACACGTCGCCGAGGAAGAACGCCCACCGTCCCTCATCGAGGTGGAACAGGTCGTAGAAGTCGCCGCCGAGCCTGTCGGGGGATGCCGTGTGGTAGTAGACGGCTGTCTCCAGTCCGGGCAGCGTGGGCAACGAGTCGGGCAGCAGGGACTGCTGCAGCACGGCCAGTGCGTCGGCCAGTCGTTGCCGGTCCGCTTCGGCCTGCCGGTGCGCCTGCTCGGCCTCGGCACGCGCCTGCTCGGCTTCTTCGCGGGCCTGCTCGGCTTCCTGGCGGCGTCGCAGGAGCTCTTGCTCGTAGGTGCGCCGGTCGGAGGCATCGAAGACGGTGGTGCGGATCAGAAGTGGTTCGCCTTCGCCGCTGTGCTTGATGCTGGAGGAGACCAGGACCGCCAGCCGGCCGCCGCCGGAGCTCTTCATCTCCAGGGCGATGCCGCTCAGCTCGCCCTGCATCCGCAGCAGCGGCGCGTAGTGGGTCTCGTGGTAGAGCTTTCCGCCGACGCTGAGCAGGTCGGTGAAGCGGATCCGGCCCACCACGGCCTCGCGTTCCAGGCCGAGCCAGTCCAGGAGAGTCGTGTTGATCTTGGCGATGGTGCCGTCCATCAGCGTCGACAGATAGCCGCAGGGTGCCGACTCGTACAGTTCCTCGGCGCTGTCCTCGAGCAGCGCGCTGAAGGCGGCGTCCGTCCCGGCTGTATCGCCTGGCCCGGCCGGTTCGGGCTCGCTGCCGGCGCGGCACATCACGGCCGGGCGCCGTAGTTCGACTCCAGCGACTCCAGCAACTCGTCGATGTCCTCCGCGCTGAAGCCACCGCGGTAGCCGTGGTCGTCGATGTAGCAGGGCGAGGGTGCCACCATCACCAGCGCCCCTACCCGCTCCGGCGCGGCCTGCGCCGCCAGCACACCGACCATGGCACTGACGGAATGCCCGACGAGGACCGCGTCGCGCAGATCCAGTTCCTCGCAGACCTCGACGACGTCGCGGGCGTAACCGTGAAGCGAGGAGTACCGCTCCCGGTCCCAGGCCGACAGGTCCGACCGGCCCGAGCCGACGTAGTCGAACAGCACGACCCGGTACCGCTCACTCAGCGCCGGCACCACCAGACGCCACATGTTCTGGTCGCAGCCGAACCCATGCGCCAGCACCACCACCGGACCGCCCGCAGGACCGGTGACCGTGACGCTGTTCCTGCGGCGGATATCCATGCCGGCCATCCTCTCACCTGCTCCGGAAGCCGCAGCCCCCGGGAGCTCAGGCCTGGGACGTCGGTGCGGCGAGCTCGCCCAGGTGGTGCAGTGAGTCGGCGAGTTGCCCCGGGCCGAACGGCGGAACCGGATGTCCCCCCGGATGGACCGGGCACCGCCGACCAGTCGTAGGTGAGCGCTCTTCGGGCCTCCGCGGGCGCGGAAAGGAAAGGGGACGTTCCCCATGCAGACGACGCGGGGAGGCGGACTCATCGGTCGTGTGAGCGGAGCCCGTAGCCGTGCCCGCTGCGTCGTAGGGCAGCCGACCGAGCGTGCGCCGTCTGTTGATGCACGGAACGGAGCGACGGATGTGGTAGTGCCTAACCCAGAGCGAGGACTGGTCTCGTCAGACCTGAAAGGTGCCACCAGTGTCAGACGGAGTACCGCGCCGAGAACCGGACGACGACGCACGGAAGCCGCATTCTCGGAGAGCGCTGCCGGTGACGGCGGACATGCCCGCGCTACCCACGACCGCGAGGCACGGCGGAACCGACCGTGTGGTGTTCGGTGTCACCGCTGCGCTGACGCTCGCCTTCGTCGTCTGGGGCTCCGTCGCCACCGGCACGCTGGAGCGGGTGTCCAGAGGCTTGCTGTCCGGACTGATCCACAACTTCGGCTGGGCCTTCGTCCTGGCCGCGTCCGGCTTCGTGCTCTTCGCGCTCTGGCTCGCCATCAGCCGCTATGGCTCCATCCCGCTCGGCCAGGACGACGAGGGCCCGGAATTCCGCACCGTGTCATGGGTGGCCATGATGTTCAGCGCGGGAATGGGTATCGGCCTGATGTTCTACGGCGTCAGTGAGCCCCTCGCGCATTTCAGCACTCCGCCGCCCGGCACCGATCCCGCTGACGCTGCCGAGGCCATGGCGACGTCCATGGCCACCACCCTGTTCCACTGGACGCTCCATCCCTGGGCCATCTATGCCGTGGTCGGGATGGCGATCGCGTACAGCACTTACCGCCGCCGCCGGCGCCAGACCATCAGCGCCGTGTTCGTGCCCCTCATCGGCGAACGGCACGCGTACGGGACGAGCGGACGCGTCATCGACATGCTGGCCATCTTCGCCACGCTGTTCGGCTCAGCGGCGTCCCTCGGGCTCGGCACCCTCCAGATCGGCAGCGGTATCAGTGAACTGGGCTGGATGCAGAAGGCGGGCACGGGACTGCTCGTCAGCATCATCGCCGTACTTACACTGGCTTTCGTCGCGTCCGCCGTGTCCGGGGTGGAGAAGGGCATCCAGTGGCTGTCCAACATCAACATGGTGCTCGCGCTGATCCTCGCGGTGTTCGTCTTCATCGCCGGACCCACCATCGCCGTGCTGGATCTGCTGCCGACCTCGATCGCCACCTACTTCGGCGAGCTGCCGCTGCTCGCCGGGCGTACCGAAGCCTCCAGCGGTGCGAGCGTGGCCGACTGGCTCGGGACGTGGACCGTCTTCTACTGGGCCTGGTGGATCTCCTGGACCCCGTTCGTCGGTATGTTCATCGCCCGCATCAGCAGGGGGCGTACCATCCGCCAGTTCGTCGGCGGCGTCATCCTGGTGCCGAGCGTCGTCAGCCTGTGCTGGTTCGCGATCTTCGGCGGCACTGCGATGACGCTCCGCGCACAGGGGCGCCTCGGTGGGGAAGAGACGCCTGAAGGACAGCTCTTCGCGGTGCTGCGGCAGTTCCCTGCCGCCACGCTGATGAGCCTCTTGGTGATGGTCCTGGTGGGCATCTTCTTCGTTTCCGGCGCTGACGCGGCGTCCCTCGTCATGGGAACCCTCTCCCAGAAGGGCGCCCTGGAGCCGGGCCGCTCCGTCGTCGTCTTCTGGGGCCTGGTCACGGGGGCGGTCGCCGCGGTGATGCTCCTCGTAGGCGGTGGTCAGGGAAATGTGCTGGCCGGTCTGCAGAACCTGACGATCCTGGTCGCCGCACCGTTCGTGGTCGTGATGCTCGGCATGTGCTTCGCACTGATGCGCGACCTGAGACGCGACCCGCTGATCGTGCGCGGTGAGCGGGGCGAGGAAGCCGTCGGCCTCGCCGTCATCGAGGGCCACGAGAAGTACGCCGGCGACTTCGCGATCCACATCGGGCCGTCGCCGCAGCCGACGGGCGAAGGGGACAAGGTCCCGCCCGCGCGGAGCTGAGCCGCGGCTCGGGGGCGGTTCCCACCGCCCGGTGCGGCTGAGTTTCCCGGACCGGCAGCCGGCCTCCCGTGCTTCCTCACTTCCTCTGCGAGTGCACTTGAGGTGCCGGAGACGGCTCGGGCTCCGCGGTGTGGTGGGCTGCCGCCGCAGCGGATCACCACCGCATGCGCACGTCCTCGGCCCACCCCAGAAGCCGGTTCACCGCGATCCGCTCGCCGTCGTCGGTGCGGATCGAGCCCGTGTAGTGTCCGAAGCACTGATCGGTGCGGTTGGCGATGAGACCGATGTCGCTGCGGGTGGATCTGTTGTGGAACGGTGTGAAGACCAGGTCCACCTGCGCCGGTTCACGGCTGCGGATCGACCAAGGTGCCAGGTGGTCCTCGGGGGACCAGCGCCACTCCAGCTCTTGGCCGATCTTGCTGATCCGGCCGTCCACGCACACCGCGTTCTCCGTCGTGCCGGTACCGCGAGTCCAGCGCCCGCCGAACTGCAGGCCGACGGTGCGGCCGTCCGTGCGCCCGGACGCGGCGCCCCAGTTCCACGCGATCGAGCGCGGCCACCGGCCACGTCCGTGGTCGAGGGTGCCCCAGGCGTCTTCGCCGAACTCCAGGACGTCGTCACCGATGCGCACCGCGCCCGTCGCGGGCCTGGCCGTGTGCTTGGAGGTGTACTGGAAGCGGCGTTCGTCCCAGGGCACGACCACGGAGAGCGTCTCGTGCCCGTCGGGCAGTGCGACGAGGAGGTCCACTTCCACCGGGAGGCGCTGCGGACTCAGACAGCGCGCCCGCAGCCGGGTGGCCGCGCCCTCGCCGTGGATCTCGATCCGCACCTGCCCCCTGGCCGGCCGCCGAGGTCCGGCCACGAGCGCGGGCGAGTCCGGCGCTCCGGCGATGGTGTCGGGCAGGCGGACGCCGAATCCGCCCGGCACGATCGCTGTGCGCTCGAACTCCCTCTTCGTGGAGCCGTATTCCAGAACGTAGACCGAGTTCAGGGCCAGGTAGTCGAGATCGCTCACGGTGAGGGCCACGAGGTGGGTCGGTGTGGTCACGCACCAGTACTCCCACCGCTTGGTCCGTCCCCAGCCGGGGATCCGGCAGCGGTGCAGGGGGCGGCGGGACCAGCCGATCGCGGCCGGTTCGACTCTCCCGTCGCCACGGCAGAGGTCGACGGGAGCGGTGATCTCGCGCTCATGCGTGGCCATGGCGGGACCCTATCGAGCGTCCCGGACGAACCTGGCCCGGCCCTGGCGGCGTCGAGCCGGTGGTGGTGTGATCCTGGAGACCGAACGAAACGGGGACTCGTCATGACCGAACTGTGGAACGCCGACAACCCCAAGGTGATAACGCTTCCCTCGGGGCGGATGATGCGGGGACGCGGACTCCGGTACGAGCTGCCGGAGGGGCGGACTCCCGCGTTCGCGGTGCACTTGACGGATCGCCGGCCGCCCGAGCCGCCGTGGGAGTCTCTGTGGATCGGCTGGCGGGACTTCTGGCTTCCCACCGACCCCGTGGACGCGATGCGCAAGCTCCGCATCGCCTACGACCGCGCCGCGGGCGAACGCGTGGAGGTCTGCTGCGGAGGTGGCGTCGGACGGACCGGCACGGCGTTCTCCGCGATGTGTGTCCTCGAGGGTATGGATCCCAGGGAAGCCGTCACGTGGGTGCGGCGGAACTACCACCCCCGTGCGGTCGAGGTGCCGTGGCAGCGGCGTTTCGTCCGGCAGGTCTTCGCTGCCGCCAGGTCGGGCCCGGGGCAGTTCGGGTAGGGCCTGCGGCTGATGCGCCTGCCGGACGGCCGGTGGCCTGAACGATCAGCGTGACGCCCGGGTGGCCTGGCCCACCGACTCCACCAGTGGCAGAAGCCGATGAGGTACGCGCTCGCGCAGGGCCATCTCCGTGCGCGTACGGACCACGCCCGGCATGTTGATCAGCTGCTGGATCACGTCCTCGAGGTGGTCGTTGTCGCGGGCCACCACCCGGGTCAGCAGATCGCCGCCGCCGGTGATCGAGAACGCTTCGACGATCTCGGGCACCTGGGCGAGCAGGCCGCCCACCTCGTCCAGGTGCCCCTGGGTGACCTCGATATGCACGAAGGCCAGCACCGGGTGACCCAGCGCGGCCGGGGACAGGAACGGCCCGCTGCCCGTGATCACTCCGTCCCGCTCCAGCCGGTCGATACGGGCCTGGAGGGTGCCCCGGGCGATGCCGAGGATGCGGGCGTACTCCCGCACGCTGGTGCGCGGCTGCTCGATCAGCAGACGCAGAATGCGGGTGTCGAGCTCGTCTACGGCCATGGTTGGTCCGCCCCTTTCAGGCCATTGCCCCACCGGTCCCGGGGCTTCCTCTGTGCCGTTGGCTCGCCTGGACTCGCCAGAATCACCTTTGGCTGTACCAATGGTCCAGCATACTTGGTGCGACTTGAGCCGCTGGGGCAGTAGATGTTCTCATAGGGGTGTCAACGGCGCTGCGGACCCCCGCGGCGCCTTTTTCGTGCCATCACCTGTGATGCCACGACGAGGACTACGAGGAATTCGAGTAAGGGGCGGAAAGCAGTGCTCAAGAGGGTGTTCGTGGCTCCGGACCCCGGGTTGCTGCGCCTGCGCAGCGGCCTGCGGGCCGTCCTCGGCGTCGCGTCGGCGGTGGCCGTCTGCGCACTGACGGGACAACCGCTTCCCGCGGTGATCACCGGTGGACTCGCCGCGATGCTCGCCCTCTTCACCGTGACCGACGCGACGGTCTCCGCCCAGGCCCGCACCACGGCGCTGCTGCCCGTGGTCGGCATTCCCTCACTCACGCTCGCGGCCGGTCTGCACGGGCAGTCGCTTGCGCGCGACCTGGCCTTCCTCGCCGTCGCCGGGGCGGGGGTGTACGCGCGGCGCTGGGGTCCGCGAGGTCACTCGCTGGGTGTGTTCGCGTTCATGACCTTCTTCGTGGCGCAGTTCCTGCGCACGGTTCCCGGGCAGCTGCCCGGGCTGTACTCCGCCATCGCGTTCGCCCTGATCGCCTCGTCCGTGGTCCGCTTCGGGCTCTGGTGCTACGAGCGGCGGCTGCCGTCGCCGCTCGTGCCGTCCCCTCCCGGTGGCCGGGGCCTCGACCGGCCGAGCACCCGCCAGGCAGCCCAGGTGGTGGTGGCGGGCGGGTTCGCGCTCGCCGTGGGCCAGTTGCTCTCGCAGGACCGCTGGTACTGGGCCGTCGGCGCGGCCTGGTGGATCTTCGTGAACACCGCGTCGCGCGGCGAGACCCTGGTCCGCGGGTTCCGAAGGATCCTCGGCACCGTCCTCGGTATCGCGGCCGGGCTGCTCGTGGCCATGCCCGTGCATGGGGCGGTGCTCCCCACGGCCGCCCTCGTGGCGGTGTGCGTCTTCGTGATCTTCTACACCGCCCCCGTCTCGTACAGCTGGATGATGCTGTCCGTCACCGTGCTGGCCGCTCTGCTGTACGGGCTGCTCGGGGTGCTGGAACCGGGCCTGCTCGCGCTGCGGCTCGCCGAGACCTGCGTGGGCGCACTCGGAGCCGTGCTGGCCGTGGCGTTCGTGCTGCCCATCACCACGCACACCGCCACCAACGCCTGGATCCGCAGGGCCGTCGGCTGCGTGCACGCCTGCACCAGGGCCGCGATGGACCGGCTCGCCGGGGACGAGAACGCCGACCCGGCCCGGCACGCCGCCGAACTGGAGGTGCTGCTGGCCCGGGTGCGGATGTCCCTGGCGCCGCTGGTCCATCCCCTCAGCCCGTCGCGCGCACGGGGGACACGGGCCCGGCAGGTCCTCGATCTGCTCGACGACTGCGCCCGTGAGGTGCGCGGACTCATCGCTGTCGCCGCCGACCCCGAGGCCTCCCACGACGCCCGGCTGGCCGCTGCCTGCTGGCGGCTGGAAGCCGCCGTACACGCCCTGGAGATACCAGGCGCCGTGCGGGACGAGCTGCCCGCCGAAACCCCGGCATCCGCCGGTCGGCATCACCCGGGCGCCGAGGCCGCGCTCATGCACCTGCACGGTCTTGAGAAGGCGCTCGCCGGTCTGGCGGACCCGCTGCGCTCATCGCCGCGCTCCCCGCTCATGCCCGTCTGACGTCTACGGCGACGCGAGCGGCGTCCGTACCGGGACCGGCTCGCCATCGAGCTGACCACCTCGCTTCGAGTACGTCCGCGCCGGACCGGATGGCGGCGGAACCCTGATGCGATCGTGAACGAGGCGCGTGCATTCCGCACTTAGGGGGTGGATCAGTCCGTGTATGGGGTAGTCCGGTCGTCAACTGTGAGCCATGGTCCGTAATCCGTTGATCACAAACCGTTGATCGCGGACCGTCTTCCATGGTCCGCTGTCCGGCGTCCGCTGTCCTCGTCCCGTTCAGGCCCGGAGGTGCCCACCATGCGGAAGTTCCTTCGACGAGCCGTCGCGCCCAAGGACCGGCCGCCACGTGCCGCGTCCGGCGGCGGGCACGTTCCGGTGGACCCCGGGGCGCCACCGGGGCAGTGCCCGGTGCATCACGGCCCCCCCGGACAGTCCTCCGGGGGCTGGGGTGAGAGCGGGCGGGACCCGGACGCACTGCACCGGGAGGCCGAGGAGTTCCTGCGGCTGTTCCACCATGAGCAGCCGACCGCCGGCGGTCCGGCGGCGCTGACCGCCAGGATCGCGGCTGTGTACGCCGAGATCGACGCCACCGGCACCTACCGGCACACCCCGGCGGAGCTCGCCCACGGAGCCCGCGTCGCCTGGCGCAACAGCAACCGGTGCATCGGCAGGCTTTACTGGCATTCCTTACGGGTCAGGGACCGCCGTGATGTCCACGACGCCGACACCATGGCCGTCGAAGCGGTCGCCCATCTGCGGGAAGCGACCAACGGCGGTCGAATACGCCCGGTGATCACCGTCTTCGCGCCCGACGCCCCCGGCCGCCGCGGCCCCCGCATCTGGAACGAACAGCTGGTGCGTTACGCCGGCTACACCGCACCGTGCGGCAGCGGTTCCACCGGCGATCCGCGCAATACCGGGATCACCGCCTACGCCCAGCGGCTCGGCTGGCCCGGCGGCCACGGCACCCCCTTCGACGTCCTGCCTCTCGTGATCCAGGGAAGCGACGACAAGCCCCGGTGGTTCGAACTGCCCGCCGACGCCGTGCTCGAAGTGCCGCTGTCCCATCCCGACGGCGACTGCGTCGACGACCTCGGACTGCGCTGGCACGCTGTGCCCGCGATCGCGAACATGTGCTTGGAGATCGGTGGGGTCTGCTACCCGGCCGCACCCTTCAACGGCTGGTACATGGGCACCGAGATCGGTGCGCGCGACCTCGGCGACACCGACCGCTACGACCTCCTCCCGGCTGTCGCGGCACGACTCGGCCTTGACACGTCCAGCGACCGGACCCTCTGGAAGGACCGCGCACTCGTCGAGCTCAACCGCGCCGTGCTGCACTCCTTCGACCGGGCCGGTGTGACGCTCGCCGACCACCACACCGAGTCCCAGCGCTTCCTCACCCACCTCGGCCGCGAGGAGGAGAAAGGGCGCCGGGTGGGCGCCGACTGGTCCTGGATCGTGCCGCCGATCTCCAGCTGTGCGACCCAGGTCTTCCACCGCACCTACGATCCCGTGCAGCTCAAGCCGGCCTTCGTGCACCATCCAGAGGCTCTGGTACGCGCCCGGGGCGAGGACACGGCGTTCTGAGCCGACCGGCCGCATGCCTCCCGGCTTGCGGGCGCGTACACGAAGGGCCCGTACCGAGCGGTGCGGGCCCTTGCGCGGAATGCCCGGGTCAGTGGGGCTGAGCACCCGGCGGCTGCATCGGGATGCCCAGCGTGCTCGTGTACTGGGACAGCACCAGCCGCCCGATCGCCGGGTACGCGCCCAGCGGCTCGGCCGCCGCGCAGCCCGCCTCGGCGGCGGCGGCGGCCAGCAGGCCGACCGGCAGCTCGGGGCCGACCAGGTACGGGGCGACGGCGAGCTGGACCGAGCCGGAAGCGCGCAGCTCGTCGGCTGTCGCCGCGATCGCCCCTTCGCGGTCCAGTGCTGCGGCCATCACGGGCACGGCGAGCCGGGCGGCCAGCAGCATGCCCGTGATGCCCGCGGCCTGTACGGCATCGTCCCCGCCGACCGTGGCCAGGACGATGCCGTCGGCGGCCGTCGCGACGGTGAACAGGCGCGCCCGGTCGGCGCGGGCGAGCCCCGCCTCGGAGAGCCGGACGTGCAGCGCCTCGGCGAGCAGCGGATGCGGGCCGAGTACGTCGGTCAGCTCCGCGGTTCCCCGGCTGTCCATGACCGCTTGGCGGATGCGGCGGGTCAGGGCGCTGTCCGGGCCCGCGAGCAGCGGCACCACGACGGATGCGGGACCTTCCGGCTCCGCGACCTCACGGCCGGCTGCCCTGGCCAGCTCATACCGTTCGGTCCGCAGCGCGGCTGTCCCGGCAAGCACGCTCCCCAGCGTGGGGTACTCGGTGTCGTCACCGTCGAGGTAGCCGATGACGGCATCGAGCCCCGGCAGCTCGGAGCGGGCAATGCTGATGACTTCCTCGGCGAGGCCGCGTATCGCGGCAGAAGGGGTGCCGGGCACCGCGAGGACGAGAGCGGGCGCGCCCTCGGGGGCCACCACGGGCTCCGGGCGGCGGTGCCGCCCGGACTGGCGGGGTCGCGGCATTCGTACTGGCAGGCCGGATGCTGGCCCAGTGGGGGAGCTCATGGCGCCGCATGCTACTGGTTTTGCCCCGGTGGCTGTTCGGGGAGGGGGCAGTCGAGTACCGTCCATCCGCTTATGCCCGATAGGTTTTCAAGCGGCTCTATAGGCGATTTGCGCAGTTCTGCGGGTGGGGCTTCATCGGCTGATCGTCACGTGGAGCATGCGCCCGTCCCGGGGCATGATCAGCCGATCCGTCGCCAGTGCCGCGGCCAGCGCCAGAGCGCCGGTCAGTGGGTCGCCTGCGGCGGGGACCCGCCGCGCATGCGGGAGCAGCCGGGACAGCTCGTCCGTGAGCGGACCCAGCAACGGCCGGCCCAGCCTGAGCAAGCCTCCGGTGAGGGACACTTCACACTCCCCGGCCCCGAGCGGCGGGCAAACGGCCGCGGCCGCGGCCGCGATATGACCGGCAGCTTCGGCGAGGACGCGCGCGGCGACCGGATCGTCCGCCGCGCACGCGGCGACCTCCGGAGCGAAGGAAGCCAGCAGAGCGGGGCGGTCGGAGCGCGGATACAGCAGCCCCGGCAGCTGGTCGGGCGGTCCGAACGACTTCTCGAGCCGCGCCAGCAGCGCCGCCGAACCGCCCACGCGCCCGTCGTGCGCGCGCAGCGCCGCATCGAGGCCCGCCCGTCCGATCCACGCCCCGCCGCCGCAGTCCCCGAGCAGATGCCCCCAGCCGTCCGCCCGCCGCCAGTGGGACAGATCGGTCCCCAGCGCGACCATCCCGGTGCCCGCCGCGACCACGGCTCCCGGCCGCTGTCCGAGTGCCCCGGCGTATGCGGTCACCGCGTCAGCGGCGAAGGCCATGGCGCTCGTCCCGAACTCGGACTCCAGCGCCGCCGGAAGCGCGGCCCGCAACTCGTCCCCGAGGGTTGCCATCCCCGCCGCCCCGATCACGAGCGCTTGCGGTCCCGACGCGCCCACCCGCGCGAGCAGCGCGTGTGCCATCGGCAGCAGCCGCTCCAGCAGCATGGCCGCGTCGATACCGGCGGGGCCGGTGCGGACGGGCTCCCCCGAGACGAGCGTGTCGCTGCGGCCAGGGTCGTCGACGGGCGCGAGCGCGACCCGCAGCCCCGATCCGCCCGAGTCCGCACCCAGCACCCATCGCCTCCGGCCGGCGCCCCCGGTCACCGTCGCCCCGGGACACACGCCAGCGCACGCGGCCGCTGCCGGACGGAGGTGCTGCGCCACTTCATGGACCAGCTCCGGGGCGAGTGGGGGAGGGGAGTGACGGCGTCACCCTATCCGCGTGAAGCCATGAGACGACCGGATTCGAAAAGACACTCCGTGCACCAGTAGAGTGACGCGCCGTGGCAGCACGACCGTTGAACGAACTTGTCGAGCCCGGCTGGGCGGAGGCGCTGGGCCCTGTGGCCGAGCGCATCGCCGCGATGGGGGATTTCCTTCGCGCGGAGATCGCCGCGGGACGGACCTATCTGCCTGCCGGTGCTCATGTACTGCGGGCTTTCCAGCAGCCGTTCGACGAAGTGCGGGTGCTGATCGTGGGTCAGGACCCCTATCCGACCCCCGGCATGGCCATCGGGCACAGCTTCGCGGTCGCGCCCGAGGTGCGGAATCTGCCCGGCAGCCTGGAGAACATCTTCCGGGAGATGCACACCGACCTGGGGCTGTCCCGGCCCTCCAACGGCGATCTGACCCCCTGGACCGAGCAGGGCGTGCTGCTGCTCAACAGGGCGCTCACCACCGCCCCTCGCAATCCCGGCGCGCACCGTGGCAAGGGCTGGGAGGAAGTGACCGAACAGGCCATCCGTGCGCTGGTCGCCCGGGGCAAGCCCATGGTGTCGGTGCTGTGGGGCAGGGACGCCCGCAATCTCCGCCCCTTCCTGAACGGCCTGCCGGCGATCGAGTCGGCCCATCCTTCTCCCATGTCCGCGGACCGCGGATTCTTCGGTTCCCGCCCCTTCAGCCGTACCAACGAGCTCCTCGTGGGCCTCGGTGCACAGCCGGTGGACTGGCGCCTGCCCTGAACGCGTCAGCCGAGCACGGCCGCACGTACGCATAGCACGTCCGGCAGATGTGAGGCGAGCTGCTGCCAGCTGTCCCCGTCGTCGGCGCTCGCGTACAACTCCCCGTTCCTGTTGCCGAAGTAGACGCCTGCCGGGTCCGCGCCGTCCGTGCACATCGCGTCGCGCAGCACCGTGCCGTAGTGGTCGCCTTCGGGGAGCCCGGCGGCGAGGGGCTCCCAGCTGCTGCCCGCGTCGTCCGTTCGGTAGACCCGGCACCGGCGCCCGGCCGGGACACGGTCCGCGTCGGCATTGATCGGGAAGACATAGGCCACATCGGCGCGGTGCGGGTGTGCGGTGACCGTGAAGCCGAAGTCCGACGGCAGCCCCTCGCCGATGTCGGTCCAGTGGGCGCCCGCGTCGTCGCTGCGGTAGACGCCCCAGTGGTTCTGAAGGTAGAGCCGGTCGGGGTTCCCGGCGTCCTGTGCGATCTTGTGGACGCACTGGCCGAACTCGGGGTCGGGGTCAGGGAGGAAGACCGCGGAGACCCCCTGGTTGGAAGGGGCCCAGCTGGCACCGCCGTCACGGCTGCGGAACACCCCGGCCGTGGAGACCGCGACGGTGACGGAGTCCGCGTCCCGCTGATCGGTGATCACGGTGTGCACGGCCTCCCCGCCACCTCCGGGAACCCACTGCGACCGTGTGGGGTGCTCCCACAGCGGGCGGACCAGCTCGAAGGTCTCGCCGGCGTCCTCCGAACGGAACAGCGCCGCCGGCTCCGTCCCCGCGTAGACCACGTCCGGTGCGACGGAGCCGGCCGGATGCAGCTGCCAGACGCGCTCCAGGGAGGCTCCGGTGTCCTTGGGGAACTTCACGGCGGGCTTCGCCGGTTCGGTCCAGGTCGCGCCGAGGTCGTCGGAGTGGAAGACGGACGGGCCCCAGTGGGCGCTGTCGGCCCCGACGAGCAGCCGGGGGGCGGGGCGTCGGGTGTCGATGCCGATCGAGTACACGGCCTGCGCGTTGAAGTGCGGGCCGTCGAGCTCCCACCCGCCGCCGCGCCTGCGGCCGAGGAAGAGCCCTTTCCGGGTGCCCACAGCGAGCAGCACGTCGTTCATCACCGACACCTCCATGACGCCGTTGTCGCGGGTACGGGCCAGTCTGCACCCGACCGCTGACAGCGCCCCAGGAAGTGTCCATCGCCGCAGGTCACAGCGGCCGGGCGGGCGTCAGTCCAGGTCGTCGGCACCGCCCGCGCAGCCGACCGCCGGATCCTGGGCCGTCAGCTCCAGGTCGGCCCCGTCGAGCTTGGCGGTCAATGCCGCGAGCCGCTCCTGGAGGTCGCCCAGCTCCTCCAGGCTGAGCCCGGTGGCCACGGCGATCCGGCGCGGGATCAGCGCGGCCCGCTCGCGCAGGGCCGCGCCTTTCGGGGTCGGGCGCACGGTCACCGAGCGCTCGTCCTCGGTGCTGCGGCGGCGCTCCACGCAGTCGATCGACTCAAGCCGCTTGAGAAGGGGGGACAGCGTGCCGGAGTCCAGGCGCAGCCGGGATCCGATCTCCTTCACGGGCTGCTCCCCGTGCTCCCAGAGCACCAGCATCACCAGGTACTGGGGATAGGTGAGACCGAGGTCCTTCAGGACCTCCCGGTAGACGCCGTTGAACGCGCGCGAGGCCGCGTGCAGGGAGAAGCAGATCTGCCGGTCGAGCCGGAGGATCTCCGTGCTGCGGGCGGCGTCCGGTGTCGTTGTCATGGGCTCAGGATACCCGCATTCGGGCAATTAAGTTGTGCACAACTTAATTGTGTGCTGTAGTAGTGGTCATGCGGTTCGGCCACCAGGGGTCCGGCCCGTCGACAGAGGGATGATCGCCATGAACGCGCTGTACACCGCCGTCGCCACCGCCAACGGCCGCGAGGGTCGTGCCGTCAGCTCCGACGGCCGCCTGGACCTGCCGCTGGCCATGCCGCCGGCGCTGGGAGGCAATGGCGAGGGCACCAATCCTGAGCAGCTCTTCGCTGCGGGGTACGCGGCGTGCTTCTCGAGCGCCCTCGGGCTCGTCGGCCGGCAGGCGAAGGTCGACACCAGTGAGATCTCGGTGACGGCCGAGGTCGGCATCGGCAAGGACGAGGCCGACGGTGGCTTCGGACTCGCGGTGGTTCTCCGGGTCGAGCTGCCCGAGGCCCTCGAGGGTGCGACCGGCGAGAAGCTCGTCGAGCAGGCCCACCAGGTCTGCCCCTACTCCAAGGCGACGCGCGGCAACATCCGGGTCGAGCTCGTCGTCGAGTAGCCGACCGACTTTTCACCCGCGCGACGCCTGAGAGGTCACGGTGGTGCGATGCCCGGAGCGGCCGGCATCGCACCACCGTGTTCGCGTACGGTGCTCCAGCCGCCGGTGCCGACCGTGCCCGCACTCCGTGCCGCGTCCAGCAGCCCCTGCCAGTCGGGGATCTTCACCGAGCGCCTGCCGAGGGAGCGCCCCAGCGCGGCTTCCGCGTCCTCGATGGCAAGCCAGCCCGGCCACTCGACCGGCTCGTGCCCCAGACCGCGCAGCATGGCGAGGGGTTCACCGGTCAGCGGCCGTGCCGACAGTTCGCCGGTGTCCTCGAGCAGCGAGGCCACCGTCTCCTTGGCGCACGGCCGGTTGGTGCCGATCACCCCGGTGGGCCCCCGCTTGATCCACCCGGCCACGTACTCGCCGGGTGACGGCGCCCCGTCGCGCAGCACGCGCCCGGCCTGATGGGGGACCGTCCCATGCGTCCGGTCGAACGGCAGCCCCTCCAGCGGCACTCCGCGATAGCCGACCGCCCGCAGCACCAGCTGCGCCTCGATGTCCTCGAACGTCCCCGTGCCCCGCACTCCGCCCTCGCCGTCCGGCTCCGTCCGCTCGCATCGCACACCGGCTACCCGGCCGTCCCCGCCCGCCAGCAGTTCCACGGGACGCAGGTAGAAGCGCAACCGAATGTGCCTCGCACGCGGGGGAGTTGCTCCCGTGGACGAGTCAGCCGCCCAGCCGCGGACGACCTCGACATTGCGCCGGTTCACCGCGGGCAGCGCCGAGGGGTCCGCGTATCCGGGGTCGAGTGCCAGATCCGACGGCTCGACCTCCACCGCCGCCTGGGGCAGACCGCCCAGCTCCCGCAGCTCCTTGGTGGTGAACTTCCCCTGCGAGGGGCCCCGTCTGCCGATCATGTGCACCTCGCGCACCCCGCTGGCGGCGAGCGCCCGCAGCGCCGCGCTCGGCACATCGGTGGGATGGAGCTCGGCGGCGCCGCGGGCAAGGATCCTGGTGACATCGACGGCGACGTTGCCGACCCCGAGGACCACGGCCGAACGTACGGTGCCGAGCGCGAAGCCGGGATCCGGCGAGTCGGGGTGTGCGCTGTACCAGGAGACGAAGTCGGTGGCCGAGTGGCTGCCCGGCAGGTCCTCGCCCGGCACCCCGAGCCTGCGGTCCCGCGCCGCGCCGACGCAGTACACGACGGCGTGGTACGCGTCGAGCAGCCGCGCGGGCGACAGGCCCCTGGCGCCCACCTCGACATTGCCGATGAAGCCGATCCGTTCGTCCTCCAGCACCGTCCGCAGGTTGTTCTGGAGGGACTTGATCTTCTCGTGGTCGGGTGCGACTCCGTACCTCACCAGCCCATAGGGGCAGGGGAGACGGTCGAGTACATCCACATGGACGTCCGGGACCAGGGTCTGCTGGACGAGGGCCTGAGCGGTGTACACCCCGCTCGGACCTGAACCGACGACGGCGACTCGAAGCACGACCGCGCTCCTTCCCGCAGGGGTGTCTCCAGCATGGCACCCGAATCGGCGCCCGGGGAGACTCACATCGCGCGCATACGGCTGATCTCCGCGCTCTGCTGGGCGATCACCTCGCTCGCCATCTCCGCCATCTGGACGTTCCGGCCCTGGGAGAGCACATCGGCCGCCATGGTGACCGCACCCTCGTGATGGGTGATCATCAGCTTCAGAAAGAGTGTGTCGAACGCCGTGCCGCGGGCCGCCCTCAGCTCCGCGAGCTGGGCCGCGGTCGCCATACCCGGCATCGCGCCGTGATCGTGGGCGCTCTGGCCGTGCGAGCCGTGTCCGCCTCCGCCCGTACCTGCGGTGTTGCCTTTCAGCCACGCATCCATGGCGGCGATCTCGGGCCGCTGGGCCGCGTCGATCCGTGCCGCGAGCCCCTTGAGCCGGTCGCCGGTCGCACGGCCCGGCACCAGTGCGGTCATCTGCAGTGCCTGGCGGTGATGGACGATCATCATCTGTGCGTAGTCGAGATCCGCCGCGTTCGGGTGGTTGTCGGGTACGGCCTCGCGCGCCTCGTCGGCCGACAACGTCCGCGCCGGCTCGCCGGGTTTGCCCGGTGCGACCACCAGAGGGGCACCGCCGTCGTTCGCGGACCGCGTCTTCTCCGCCCCGGCTCCTGAATCGCAGGCGCTCAGAGCGAGTACGGCGCCCACCAGGGTCGCTGCAATGCGGGGACATCTGCGGGATCTGCGGAGCGGCAACACGGCAACCTCCTGCGGTTCACGGCACGTTGATGATCAGAAGAGCTCGCTTACCCGGCCAAGTGATCAGAATCCTGCACGACGGCGCTGATTGGCTCTATTGGAATGGACATGCAAAGGGTGATACTGCCCGGGGATCCGTGAACCGTTCAATACCGAACGGGGATTACGGAGACAACGGAGCAAAGGGAGGTCCCAGTGTTCTCGTTGCACACCACCCGCATGCCGCGGCGCAGACGCACGGTCGTGGCGGCAGCCGCGGCCGGGATGCTCGCCACGCTGCTGACGGCCGGACCGGCGGCAGCCATCCCCGACCCCGGCGGCGCCCCGCACCAGGAGGCGGTGTCCGCGGCCGATCGCGCCGCCGCCAAGTCGGCCGTGGCGAACGGCGAGATACCCGGAGTGGACGAGATCGTCCACAGCGACAACCTCAAACCGCTCGTCAACATCCCCAAGGAGGCCCTCCAGGGCGCCAACTCCGATCTGGCCTTCCAGGACGGATACGCCTTCGCCGGCAACTACGACGGATTCCGGATCTTCGACATCCGCAATCCGAAGGCCCCCAGGACCGTTGCCCAGGTGCTGTGCCCCGGCTCCCAGAACGACGTCTCCGTCTCGGGCGACCTGCTCTTCCTCTCCACCGACTCCTCGCGCAGCGACAACTCGTGCAGCAGCACGACGCAGCCCGCGAGCGAGAAATCCTCCTGGGAGGGCATGAAGATCTTCGACATCAGCGACAAGAGCAACCCTGAGTACGTCGCCGCCGTGGAGACCGCGTGCGGCTCACACACCCACACCCTGGTGCCCGAGCGCCGCAACGTCTACGTGTACGTCTCCTCGTACTCGCCGAACGCGGCCTTCCCCGACTGCCAGCCCCCGCACGACGGAATCTCCGTCATCAAGGTGCCGCGCAAGACCCCCGAGAAGGCGGCGGTCGTCAACTTCCCGGTGCTCTTCCCCGGTGAGGGCCCGGACGGCGGTGGCAACCCGGGAGGCCCGACGAACCCCGGTGTCTCGAAGACGACGGGGTGCCATGACATCACCGTGCTGCCGTCGAGGGACCTCGCGGCGGGCGCATGCATGGGTGACGGCATCCTCTTCGACATCAGGGATCCCGAGCACCCCAAGGTCATCGACCAGGTCCAGGACAACGTCAGCTTCGCGTTCTGGCACTCGGCGACGTTCAACCAGCGCGCCGACAAGGTCGTCTTCACCGACGAGCTCGGCGGCGGCGTGGGCGCCACCTGCAACGAGGAGACCGGACCGAACCGCGGCGCCGACGGCATCTACGACATCGTCGGCAAGGGCGACAAGCGCAAACTCGTCTTCCGCAGCTACTTCAAGATCGACCGCCATCAGGCGAGCACCGAGAACTGCGTGGCCCACAACGGCTCACTGATCCCCGTCAAGGGCCGCGACATCATGGTCCAGGCCTGGTACCAGGGCGGCGTCTCGGTATGGGAGTTCACCAACTCCGCCAAGCCGAGGGAGATCGCCTACTTCGAGCGTGGTCCGCTGTCCACCGACACCCTCACCACCGGTGGTTCATGGTCGGCGTACTACTACAACGGCCACATCTACTCCAACGACATCGCCAAGGGCCTCGATGTGCTGAGACTCGACGACCGCCGTACCGACCCCGCGAAGCGGGTCCGGATGCACGAGCTCAATGTCCAGACCCAGCCGGACTACTTCGACCGGGACTGAGCCGACCTGCCGGCGACATCAGCGGGTACCAGCGGCACCCGCCGCGTCCCGCCGGGCGGCTCTTCGCCCGGCGGGACGCGTGGGCCGTGTCCGAGAAGTGGCGCCGTGCGCCCGGAGGGCGCCACTTCTCAGACACGGCCGAGCTCCCAGTCCAGCCCGTACCGCAGAAACAGTTCGGCCCGCAGCCGCTCCAGCGGCAGCTGCGCCCCGGGCACCACCACCGCGAACACCGCGCCCATCAGCAGCGCGCGCAGCAGCGGGTACTCGGCGTCCACGTCGGGGGAGCCGTACCGCTCGAGGGTGCCGCGCAGCAGGAACTCCAGCCGCTGCTGCTCAGGGCACCGGACGAAGCCCTCCTCCTGGAGGATCCCGGCCATGTGCGCGCGCAGCAGCACCGGCCGGTCCACGGCGAGTCCGAGCACCGCGTCGATCGCGCGCGCGAGGCATTCGTTCCCGTCGTCCGTACGGGGCTCGCGCTCCAGAGCGGCTTCCAGCGTCAGATGCATCAACCGGTGCACCGCCGACTGGAAGAGCTGCCGCTTACCCGTGAAGTAGTACGAGACGAGGCCGCGTGCCGATCCGGCACGGTCGGCGATGTCACCCAGGGTCGTCGCCGCGTAACCGCGTTCCCCCACGAGGTCCACGGTGGCCTGCAAGAGGCGCTCACGGGAACGCCGCCGCAGTTGTTCATTGACCGATGCGCTCCGCGGGGACATGCTTGACTCCTGCGTTGACTGGCTTCCAGCCAATATACTCAGCGCGAATCGCCGCGCTGTGCCTGCGTACCTGGTCAGCGGCGGTGACTGGCCCGACCGGGCGACGCGGGGGATCGCCCGGTCCGGTCGGACGTCTCATCTCCGCGCGCCGGGTCCCGGCGTCCCCGACCCGCCACTGCCGAACCGTTCGTACGACGCTATGGCGAGGGCCACCACGCAGATCCCCAGCAGCCAGCCGCCGACCACGTCCGTGAACCAGTGCACCCCGAGATAGAGCCGGGTGAAGCCCACCCCCAGCACGGAGACGGCCGCGACGAGGACCGCGGCCCACCAGACGCGGGGCCCCACGCCCTCCCGCCCGAGCAGCCACAGCACCAGCCCGCAGACGACCGTCGCCGTCATGGCATGCCCCGACGGGAAGGCGGCGTACTGGGCGGTGTCCAGGGGCTGCTCCCAGTGCGGTCGCTCGCGACCCACCGCGGACTTGAGCGACTGCTGCACCAGGGTGCCCAGGGCACTGGCGCCGGCCACCCAGAGTGCCTGCAGCCGCTCCCCGCGCCACAGCAGCAGGATGACCGCCGCGGCCAGCAGTGCGCGTATCGTCCACGGATCCCAGACCCAGTTGCTGAGCACCCGGTTGGCCTCGGTGAAGCCGGGTTCGGTGAGCGCCGAGTGGTGCAGCGCCCGCGCGATCGCGACGTCCAGCGACAGTAGCGGCGTCCACGCGGTGGCGACCAGCACCAGCAGAACCAGCGACAGAGCGGCGGCCACCGAGGCCGTGAGCGCGGTGGCGGAGACGGGGGCAGGCGTGCGGGTGGGCCGGACAGGAGACTGCATGGAACCGATCCTTGCCCACGATGACCGACCTAAGCTATCCGAGCGCCCTCAGCCCGGGAACGAATGCCACGAGCAGCGGAACGACGGGCACCAGCGCCGCCGTCGCGGTCAGACGGAGCCGGTGGCCCGCGGTGAGCCGGGGGGCCGGTGCCAGCAGCCGGTTGACGCGCTGCGGCAGCTGGGCGTCCGCTGTGGGGCACGGACCGAACACCCCTCGGTGTTCGTTCAGCTCGACGAGCGCCAGGGCGATGGTGAGCCGGCCGAACCTGCGCGACGCGGCATCGTCCGCGGCCAGCTCCACCAGCCGGTGCATCTCGTCCCGGAACGCGGCGAACACCGGGACCTGGGGGAAGCCGTTGGCGAGCGCAGCCGACCAGTGCAGCAGCCAGTCGTGGCGCGCACGGGCGTGACCCTGCTCATGGGCGAGCACCGCATCGAGCTGACGGCCCTTCAACCGCCGCAGCGCCGCAGTGGTGACCACCAGTTGGGGTGCCGCACCCGGAAGCCACCAGGCATCGGGTCGCTCACCTTCCAGCAGCACCATGGGCTCACCGCCCGGGTCCTCTCCCGGCAACAGAGGGGCGCGCACGAGGAGTTCGGCCCGGCGCCGGTTGCGCCGGGTGTGCGCCCGGTACACCTCCTGGGCCAGCATCGCCCCCGTCCAGAGCCCGCCGCACGCCAGTACGACCGCGAGTACCGCGGACCAGGGGCCGTGCGCCCCGAGCGCATAGGCCTCCACCACGCCATGCGGGGCGGGCGCGAACACCTGGCCCCGTACGGCCTGCCAGGCCGCGGCAGCACTGAACGTCATGGAGAGCGCGAAGCTCAGCAACACGGCCGCCACCACGCACTGCCACACCCACAGGGCCACCACAGGCTCGCGCTCCGGCCAGTCGGCCCGCGACATCAGCCGCGGGGCCAGGACGGCGGCCAGTGCGCCGAGCAGGAGCAGCGCAAGCGAGACCATCATGGAGTCAGCCTATGAGCGCGGTACTACCGCCGGGTATGGCCTCACGTGCCAAGTGACGTACGACACGGTCGCACCCGTGGCGCGTCAGACGGTGAGCAGCATGGCCACCATGGCCACCCCCATCGACACCCGGCAGGCCAGCGCGAGCTCGGGCCGTGCTCCCCAGGCCGGAGCCACGGCTCCCGACGGTGCCGCCACCGGCACCAGCCTCGCCCCGGAACGCAGTACGAACACCACGAAGTACCCCAGCAGCACTCCCGTCAGCAGGGGGACACCCCCGGCGCCCGCGTGCCCGGTGTGCGCCCCCGTGCCGGGTGCCATCGTGAGCGCCATGTACACCATGGCCAGCGAACCCACCAGATGATGCGGATGGTGCGAGCCACCGCCCGCACGACGGAGTGCCCACAGGCCCCGCAGCCCCGTAGCCGTGAACACGGCCGCGTAGATCTGCCAGGCCCATGACGGCGGTGGCGCGATCGTGGCAGGCAGGGCCATCGCGGCCATCCCGAAGCCCATCGCCGCCTCGCCGCCCGCCGCCCCGCGCTCCTCACCCGCACTGCTGCGCATCCTGAGCACGCAGTAGGCGCCCGACGCGGCGCACAACGCGACGAGTAACCAGGCCGAGAACGCCGTACCGTGCACCGGGCACCTCCCCGCTCGACGGTGTCGAGGGATGTGATGCCCCAGGTGCGCGCGCACATGCGAGCGCACAGGCGTACACGGGGGCACGGCACCGGCGCCCGGTGTCAGGGCCGGTACCGCAGAGGATGGTCGTCGGGTACTTCGACCACGGCGATCCGCACCCCGTCCGGATCCCTCACCCACATCTCCACCAGGCCCCACGGCTCTCGTTGGGGCGGCTGTTCGACCGTGGCGCCGTGTGACAGGACGTGCCCGTAGGCAGCCTTGGCGTCCGAGACCTGGAGCCACAGCGAGACACCGGGCGCGGGCGCGGTGTCGGAGCGCCCGGAGATCTCCAGGAAGCCGCCGCCGAGGAAGTAGACCGTCCCGCGCTCGGGTCCGGTGCCGAACTCCCGGTAGATCTGGAGGCCGAGTACGTCCTCGTAGAACCGCCGGGACCGGTCCGGATCCGTCGGCCGCAGCAGGATGCGGCTACTCAGCACGTGCATCATGGTCAGCACAGTAGACGGCGCATGCGCGATCGGAGATCCGACACATGGACTCCGCATCGACGTAGGAGCCCGCACGGCTGACCTTCCGCGACGGGACCGAGGCCGACGCCCCCGTCCAGGGGCGCGGGTCTCGGCCGGCAGATCATCGCCGAGGCGGAGCGCAGTGCGCGGAGGCCTGGGGTGCACGGGAGATGCACATGACGGTGATAGCGGTACACGAGGAACTGTCGCCTGGCACGAGCGGCGCGGCTACCGCCGTACGGGAAAGATGACGCCCTTTCCCGTACGGCAACGAGCGCTTCGGACCGCCCAAGCGCG
The DNA here is from genome assembly GCF_040632375.1 of Streptomyces sp. NPDC019396. Lineage (NCBI taxonomy): Bacteria > Bacillati > Actinomycetota > Actinomycetes > Kitasatosporales > Streptomycetaceae > Streptomyces > Streptomyces sp. NPDC019396. Next base: position 171,080 of record NZ_JBEYBS010000015.1, read on the forward strand.
ACGACCTCAGGTTCGAACTGCTGGTGAAGGACCTCGGCTGAGGGGGCGCGGCTGACGGGGCGGGCGCGGCTCAGGCCGTGAAACGGCCCGTCAGCCGGATCTCCGGGTAGTCCGTGGTCGCGCCGTCCAGCTCCAGTGCGCGCACCAGGCGCAGCTGGGGCTGGGTGTTCACGACCCAGCCGATGACCTTGAGCCCCTCGCCGTGCGCGTGCTCCACGGTCTCCAGGGTGAGCCTGCGGATGTTGAGGGCGAGTGTGGCGGCGCCCACCGCCTGTGCGCGCTCCACCACATCGCTGCCCCAGCGGCTGGCGACCAGGACCGTGCGCACTCCGGGCACCAGCGAGGAGATCTCCGCGATCGCCTCGTCGTGGAAGGACGACACCTCCACCCGCTCGGTCAGGTCGCGCTTGAGCATCACCTCGGCGAGCGTCCGCGCCGCGGCGGCATCCTTGATCTCCGCCTGGAGGGGAGCGCGCACGGCGTCCAGGACCTCCTCGAAGACCGGGATGCGCTCGCCCCGCCCCGCGTCGAGCTCCCGGAGCTCGGCGAGCGTCTTCTCGGCGACCGCCCCGGTGCCGTCGGTCGTGCGGTCCACGTCCGCGTCGTGCATGACGACGAGGGCGCCGTCCTTGCTCAGTTGCAGATCGAGCTCGATGACGTCCATACCCGTCTGCTGGGCGCGGACGAAGGAGCTGAGGGTGTTCTCCGGTTCGACACCCATGACCCCGCGATGACCGATGGTGAGGAAACTCAAGATCTTCTCGCTTCCGTCGATGGTTCGGGCTCGGGCTCGGGTCGCTTACGGCACGGCCTGGGCGCAGCCTAATAGCCCGCGTGCGTTGCGTAACCGGTCGTGCACTCGTGCGTGGGCGAGTCCTCCCGGGCTTGACGGGATCCGGACCGCGGGGGCCGACATCACTCGAACTGCCCAGGCATGGATTCCGGCCATCGGGGAACGTCTATCCGGGTCGCCGTGGTCGGCGCGGCCGTGGAGGCGGCATCGGGGTCTCCCGATCCGTCCCTGCTCTCACTCGCCGCAATCATCACGTCGCCATGTGTAGATGACCGGAAATTCTGCGGCTGCTCCGGGGGTAGGGCAGGACAATTTCCCAAGGTCACACTTGTAGTCGGGAGACACGCTTGTATACGCTGTCTTGACGCGAGTTTCTCCCGTGGAGGAAGTGAAATGACGGAAATCCTTGTGCAGGGCGCCAACGGTAGCGAAATAGCCACCGCAGGACGAGTGGTCGAGCACCCGGCCTGGCGGACGCTCAAGGATGCCGTGGAGGAGATCCGGCCCTGGCAGTCCAAGGACGGCTCGATCGACTTCGACGCCGAGGACGCCCCGGTCCGTGCCGCCGCCGAGTTCGCCGTCGAGCGGATCATCGGGGCGGTCGAGGAGCTCTCCCCGCTGCTGCCGCAGGACGCCGCATACCACGCGGCGCTCGTCGGCGACCTGAAGAAGTGGGCGGACACCGCCTTCGAGGTGCCCGACTTCCTTGACTCGCTGCTCGCGTTCCAGCCGGCCGCGGACCGCCAGGACGGCCTCCAGCACCTGGTCGTCTTCCCCATGTACACACAGAACGGCAACCCGGACCGCAACCTCGAAGCGGTCGTGCTGCGCATGGTCTGGCCGGAGTGGCTCGCCGAGCTCGAGGCCACCCGCTACGACAACCCGCTGTTCTGCGGCATCGCCTTCGAGGACTTCACCGCCGGGTACGACACCAACTCGGCCGTGCTGTTCCCCGAGACCATCGCCGTGCGTGAGGCCCCCGAGCGCTTCAGCTGGGGTGGCATCTTCTGCGACCGCGAGGCCGCCCGCTTCCGCCGGGTCACCGACGCGGCCGTCGACATCCTCGGTGTCGACCTGCCCGAGGACATCGCCGCCATGGTCCACGACCAGGAGCGCTGCGAGAAGGCCTTCGTCCTGTGGGACATGATCCACGACCGCACGCACAGCCACGGCGACCTGCCCTTCGACCCGTTCATGATCAAGCAGCGCCAGCCGTTCTGGATGTACGGCCTGGAGGAGCTGCGCTGCGACCTCACCGCCTTCAAGGAGGCTGTGAAGCTCGACGCCGAGGGCAACGAGCACGGCCGCGACGTGCAGTACGCGGTGCTCTTCGACCGTATGTTCCGCTTCCCGCTCTCGGGCGACCGCGTGCGCAACTACGACGGTCTGGGCGGCCAGCTGCTCTTCGCGTACCTCCACAAGCACGACGTCATCCGCTGGACCGACAACAAGCTGCGCATCGACTGGGAGCGGGCTCCCGAGGTCACCAACCAGCTCTGTGGTGACATCGAGCAGCTGTACCGGGACGGCATCGACCGCCCGAAGCTGGTCCACTGGTTCAAGGCCTACGAGCTGGTCTCCACCTACCTCGCCCCGCACCCCGGCTCCCGCTGGGCCAAGGGCCCCGACGCCCTGGATCTTTCGCAGCCGCCGCGCAAGCTGGTCGACGACGTGCTTCCGGACGAGTTTCCGCTCAGCATGTTCTTTGAGGCGCTCTCCAAGAAGATGAAGCACGTGATCGCCTCCACCAAGGGGATCACGGCGGAGAACGCCGAGCGAGCTGCCGCGTGAACATTCGTACCGAGGAGACCGACACCATGAAATCGAACGGCAACGGGGCGCTTGACGGTGCCGTGATCGCGGTGGCGGGCGCGGCCGGGCCCGCAGGCCGCGCCACCCTGCTGCGGCTCGCCGAGGCCGGAGCGGTCGTCGTGGCCGCCGACGCCGACACCGAGCGGCTTGCCGAGGCGGTGGACGCCGCCCGGTACGCGCACGGCGGTGCGACCGTCACCGGGGACACGGTCGATCTGCTCGACCTGAACGCCACCCGGGAGTGGGCGAACCAGACGGAGAAGGAATTCGGCCGGGTCGACGGTCTGGTCCACCTCGTCGGCGGCTGGCGCGGGAGTGCCACCTTCGCCGAGACGGAGCTCTCCGACTGGAACCTCCTGGAGAAGCTGCTGATCCGTACGGTCCAGCACACCTCCCTCGCGTTCCACGAGGCGCTCAGGCGCAGTGACCGGGGCCGGTTCGTCCTGGTCAGCCAGTCGGGTTCGGCCAAGCCCACCGAGGGCAACGCCGCCTACGCCGCGTCGAAGGCCGCGGCCGAGGCCTGGACCCTCGCGCTCGCCGATGCCTTCCGCAAGGCCGGGGGCGATGAGGGCCCGCAGGCGGCGGCTGCCATCCTGATGATCAAGGCACTGGTGCACGACGCCATGCGGGCGGAGCGCCCCAATGCGAAGTTCGCGGGCTTCACGGACGTCAAGGAACTGGCCGAGGCCATTGCCGGGGTCTGGGACATGCCCGCCCAGGAAGTGAATGGACAGCGTCTGTGGCTGACCCCCAAGCCGTGAGCCGGTCGAAGCACCTGACCACGGATGCCCGTCGGCATCACGACCCCGAGGTACGCGGCTTCGCCAGCGACAACTACGCGGGTGCGCACCCCGAGGTGCTGGCCGCGCTCACCCTCGCCAACGGAGGCCACCAGGTCTCCTACGGCGAGGACGAGTACACGGACCACCTCCAGCGGATCATGCACAGCCACTTCGGTTCGTCCGCGGAGGCATTCCCGGTGTTCAACGGCACCGGCGCCAACGTCGTCGCGCTCCAGGCGCTCACAGACCGCTGGGGCGCGGTGATCTGTGCCGAGTCCGCGCACATCAACGTGGACGAGGGCGGCGCGCCCGAGCGGATGGGCGGCCTCAAGCTGCTGACGGTCCCGACGCCCGACGGAAAGCTCACGCCCGAGCTGATCGACCGGCAGGCGTACGGCTGGGACGACGAACACCGCGCCATGCCCCAGGTCGTCTCGATCACCCAGAACACGGAGCTCGGCACGGTCTACACCGTGGATGAGATCCGGGCGATCGTCGACCATGCGCACGGCCTCGGGATGAAGGTCCACCTCGACGGTGCGCGGATAGCCAACGCGGCGGCCTCGCTGGACGTGCCGATGCGCGCGTTCACCAACGCGGTCGGCGTGGACGTCCTGTCGTACGGCGGCACGAAGAACGGGATGCTCTTCGGCGAAGCCGTGGTGGTCCTCACCCCGGACGCCGTCAGCCATATGAAGCACCTGCGCAAGCTGTCCATGCAGCTCGCCTCCAAGATGCGTTTTGTCTCGGTGCAGTTGGAGGCGCTGCTCGCCAAGGACCTGTGGCTGCGCAACGCCCGGCACGCCAACGCCATGGCGCAGCGCCTGGCCGAGGGCGTAACGGCGGTCGACGGGGTGGAGATCCTCTACCCGGTGCAGGCCAACGCGGTCTTCGCGCGCCTTCCGCACGAGGTGAGCCGGCGTTTGCAGGAACGCTTCCGCTTCTACTTCTGGGACGAGGCGGCGGGCGATGTCCGGTGGATGTGCTCGTTCGACACCAGGGAGGACGACGTGGACGCCTTCCTGCTGGCGCTGAAGGAGGAGATGGCCCGCTGAGGGCCGGCCTCCCCAGGTTTTCCGCTCATCACCCTTGAGGGGCCGGCCGCCGCCCCCGGCCCGGCGGCCCCCCGCGCGCACCACCCGCCCCCCCCGCCCAGCCCCCCCCCGGGCGGGCCCGCCAGCGCGCGGTC
>NZ_JBEYBS010000015.1:175665-180437 GCF_040632375.1 Streptomyces sp. NPDC019396
GGCCGCCACCCCTTCTTTCCCCCAACCCCCCCGTCCGGCGGCGCCCGCCGGCCCCCCCCCCCACGCCCCTCAGCGCTCTCCTCAGGCCCCGGCGGCGATGCCCCGCAGCGTGCGGCCGAGCCTGCGCGCGTACAGCCGCTGGAGCAGGGGCACCAGCGGGCCCGCGAGCTGGGTGTACCAACTCGCCGGCCGGGAGAACGCCGTCACCGTGAACCACACGGTGCCGTCCGCGGCCAGTTCGACCACGAAGGACTCCTCGCCCTGCTCGGGATGTCCGGCGCGGGTGCCGTAGGCGAACCCCGAGCGCTCGGGGCCGTGTTCGGCCCAGATGACCTGACAGGGCGCGCGGAAGCGCAACGGGCCTACGCCGAGGGCCACCTCGACGACTGTGCCGGGCTCCGCCCGCGGTGAGTCGGCCGTGACCCGCGCGCCCGAGGCGCGGTGCATCCCCCAGCCGGTGACCGCGTCGGCCGCGGCCTCGAAGGCCGGGCGGCCATGGCCGACGGCGGCGCGGTGGTGGAGGTGCTGGTAGCCGCCGGGAAGGCTGCCGAGGCGAGTGGCGCCGACCTCGGGGTAGCTCAGGCGGGGTGTGGTGTCCATGGGGCGCTCCTCGGTGGTGGACGGTCGTGGACCGTGGCGGATGTCAGGCGCTGAGGGGTGGGGCCGCGGCGCCGTGCCGGGACCCCGGCGGACGGCCGAGCCGCAGCCAGGCGAGTACGGAACACAGCGCGAACCCCAGGGCGTTGCCGATGCCGTGGGTCGCCGCCATCCAGGTCAGGCTGGGGTGCGGCAGCCCCGTGACCTCACCGATCGCCCAGCTCAGGGCCAGCAGCATGGTCGCCGCCAGGCAGACCGCCGACACGCCGAGCAGGGCGCGGTTCAGCCGCCCGCTTCCCGGGCGGATCTCACGCCAGGTCAGCACGGCGACGGCCCACATCCCGGCGGTCAGCACGAGCGCCCCGGCCAGCTCGGCCGTGTCGTTCACGAAGTATCCGGCCAGCACGAGCAGGGTTCCGAAGGGGACGCTGAGCGCGGAGAAGCGGCTCAGCGGACCGAGCGTGGCCCGGGCCACGAGTCCGGCCACCAGTGCGGCGGCGAAGCCCGCGAAGTGGAAGTGCGGCACGGTCAGGGCGAGGATCTCCAGGTCGAAGCCGAAGAGCCGGTGACCGGAGCGCTCGGCCACCAGCGCGAGTCCCGCGACCGCAGGGGTGGCCAGCGCCGTGAGCGTCGCGACCTCCGCGGGAGCCAGGGAGCGGGTCCGCCGCAGCCGCGCGGGGGCGCCCAGGGCGAGGGCCAGGGTGGCGACGGCGTACAGCGAGGCCAGCGAGGTGCTGACGGGTCCCCGCGGCAGCCAGAGGGCGACCGCACCGGGCGCGGCGAGCCATGGCCAGAAGCGAGCCAGCCGCTGGGGGACGGGGTCGTCGATCAGCCGCAATCCGATGGGGACGACCAGCAGCATGCCGAGCATCACTATTGCGTTGACCAGTACTGTCATCGCACAGCCTCCCCTTTGAACGCGTTCATTTACTTCCCCGGGAAGCTTAGGGGTGTTGTTGAACATGTTCAAGTTGCCGTAGGAGAGTCAAGCGAGGTGCACTGTGAAGTGCTCTATAGTGGACTGCGAAGTTTGCGTTCCACCGCGCTGCGAAGCGCTGAGACAAGTGAGACAGGACGGACGATGGCTCTCTCGCTCACCGTGTCGGACGAGGTCCGCACCCTCGTGCCCGGCTTCACCCATCTCGCCGTCGAGGCTTACGGCCTGGTCAACGGACCCAGCGACGAGACGAGTTCGGCACTGCTCGACGAGGCCGCGGCCCGGCTCGCCGAGCGGCTCGGAGGCCGTGCCCCGCACGAGGACCCGCATATCGCCGCCTGGCGTACCGCCTACACCGCCTTCGGCGCCAAGCCGTCCCGTACGCGCAACTCAGCCGAGGCGCTCGCCCGGCGCGCCCTCGCGGACGGCGGTCTGCCGCGCGTCAACATGCTCGTGGATGTGTACAACGCGATCAGCGTGGCCCATCTGATCCCGGTGGGCGGTGAGGATCTGGACCGGATCCGGGGTGGGATGCGTCTGGTCCGGGCTGCCGGCGAAGAGCCTTTCGTGACCGTCGCGCAGGGGGTCGAGTCGGTGGAGTACCCCGCTGCCGGTGAGGTCGTCTGGACTGACGACGAAGGTGTCACCTGCCGGCGGTGGAACTGGCGGCAGGGCCCGCGTACCCGGCTCACCGAGGAGTCGGTGAACGCGCTGTTCCTGCTGGAGGCGCTGCCGCCCATGTCGACGGGCGAGCTCGAGGCCGCGGGCGCCGAGCTCGCAGGGATGCTGGAGAAGCTGTGCCCCGGTGCACGGATCACCGTCCGCACACCGGAGTAACGCTCACGGAAGTGCCGTGCACGGAAGTGCCGTACACAGTGGTGGCGCACACCGGAGCGGCATGCGCCGGAGTGGGTTCAGCCCGCTTCGCGCACCTCGGCCGGGGTGGGCGCCGTGCCGCCGAGGTGGGCAGGCACCCACCAGGTGTCGTTCGCGTCCTTGGGGCGCACGGGGTAGGAGCGCTGTGCCGCCTCGAGAAGCTCCTGCACCCTCTCGCGGAGCCGGCGGGTGATGGCTCCGGCGTACTGGTCACGGGGCGCGGTCACGGGCTCGCCGACCCTTATCGTCACCGGGATGTGGCTGCGCTTGAGGTTCTTGGGCTGCCCCTTGGTCCACAGCCGCTGAGTGCCCCACACGGCCATCGGGATCAGGGGGACACCGGCCTCCTGGGCGAGCCGGGCCGCACCCGACTTGAAGCTCTTCAGCGTGAACGACTGGGAGATCGTGGCCTCGGGGAACACGCCGATGATCTCTCCCGCGCGCAGCGAATCCAGCGCGTGCGAGTAGGCCGCCTCGCCCTGGGACCGGTCCACGGGGATGTGCTTCATCCCGCGCATCAGCGGTCCCGAGATCCGGTGCCGGAAGACCGAGTCCTTCGCCATGAAGCGCACCAGGCGCTTCTGGGGCAGGGCAGCCAGGCCGGCGAAGATGAAGTCCAGGTAGCTGATGTGATTGCTCACCAGCACCGCACCGCCGGAGCGCGGGATGTACTCCGACCCCTTGGTGTCGATCTTCAGGTCGAGCGCCTTGAACATGCTGACCGCGGCGCCGATGACCGGCCGGTAGACAAGCTCTGCCATAGGTGAGGAGACCCTTCCTTCACTGTGCCCCGGGAGGGTGCGCCCGGCGGAAGTTACGCAGCCGTAGGTTTTCGGCATTGGGCAGATCGTGCACTATGCGCGGCGTATCGGCCAGTCCGTGGCGCGTCGTACGGCGAGATTCTCGTCACGTCGTGTCACCCGACGGGAATCCCGGCGGTCGGCGCGGCGCTGGAGGCAAGCGTGGAAGCGAGCGGGAGAAAGAGATGACGAGCGGACAGACGGGGCGACGGATCGACGCCGCCGAGCTGGGCACGGAACTGGGGGAGCGGGCGACCCTGGTCCAGTTCTCCAGCGCGTTCTGCCAGCCCTGCCGTGCGACCCGCCGCACGCTCGCCGATGTGGCGGCCATGGTCGAGGGGGTCGCCCATGTGGAGATCGACGCCGAGGCCAGGATCGCGCTCGTGCGGGCGCTGGAGATCGTGCGCACCCCCACCGTGCTGGTGCTCGACGCGAGCGGCCGGATCGTGCGCCGGGCGTCGGGCCAGCCCCGGAAGGCCGATGTCATCGCGGCCATCGGCGCGGTGCTGTGACGCCGGCCACCGTGCCGTGACGCTTCTCCCATCTCCTGGAAGCCACTTGACTGTGCGTGCCGGCAATCGTCAGTCTGACGAGGTGCCATCTCTCATCCTTCGTCAAAGCCGGCTGTGCGGGAACTGTGCCCGCCATGTGAGTGCGCGCTGTCCGGGTGCCTGAGAAGCAGCAGCCACGGAACCGACGCACCACCGCCCGCCCGTACGCAGAAGGACGACTCGATGACGGCACTGCCCGGACTCGCCACCCCTCGCCTGGCTTCCCCCGATCTGCTCCGCTCCGTCTTCAGGCGGCATGCCGCGGGTGTCGCGGTCATCACCGCCGCCCAGGGTGAGCACCCCGTGGGCTTCACGGCCACCTCGCTCAACTCCGTTGCCGCCGAGCCCCCGCTGGTGTCGTTCGGCATCGGCACGGCATCGTCCAGCTGGCCGGTGGTCTCGCAGGCGGAGCACATCGGCGTGCACATACTCGGCGAGCACCAGAGCGAGCTGGCCGCCACTTTCGCGCGCAGCGGCGCCGATCGCTTCGCCCCGCCCACCACTTGGCGCAGCGGGCCCGAGGGTGTGCCGGTCATCGACGGAGTGCTCGCCTGGCTGGTCTGCCGGGTCGTCGCCCGCGTGCCCGCGGGGGACCACTGCATCGTGATCGCGCAGGCGGTCGCCGGGGATCCCGACGGGGCGGGCCGCCCCCTGGTTTACCACCAGGGGCGCTTCCATACCCTGGGGGACTGATTCAACGCTTCGCGCGGCCGGGAAATCCCGGTTACACAGCGTTGTCAAGGTCACAGTTCCGAGCGCTTGCTCATTGCCACGGGCCGCTATGTACTGACGAGTAATATGACGTACGGGGCATCGGTCGTCCTGACCGGAAACCCCGCCTTCGGGCGCCTATGCTGCCTGCACAAGGCAGGACCCCCTTGGCTTCGGTGCGGGGGACCCACGGAAAAGACGGATGCAGTAGGAGAGCCGGCGTGAGCTTGAGGATCGTTGTCTGTGTGAAGTACGTGCCTGATGCCACTGGTGACCGGCACTTCGCCGATGACCTGACCG
>NZ_JBEYBS010000016.1:0-171109 GCF_040632375.1 Streptomyces sp. NPDC019396
GGGCCGCGTACGGTGGTGGAGGAGTTGCTGTGCGGTCTGTTCGCCGATCTCCTGGGACGTGAACAGGTCGGTATCGACGACGACTTCTTCGACCTCGGCGGTGACAGCATCACCTCGATCCGCCTGGTGTCGAGGGCCCGAGCGAAAGGCGTGGTGATCTCCGCTCGCGAGGTGTTCCGGCACAAGACCGTCGCGGAACTGGCCGCACACGCACGGCAGCGGCAGCCGAGGACGGCGCCGCCCGGCGCCCGGCGCGAGAAGACGGAGACGCAGCCGGTTTCCCAGGCCCCCACCGGCGCCACCGTCCTCCCGGACCCGGACGGCCCTGTGCCACTGACCCCGATCATCCGCTGGCAGCGTGATCGCGGTGGCCCGGTCGACGGCTTCCACCAGTACGTACTCGTCCGCACCCCCGCAAACCTGGCACTACCGCGGCTGCGCGAGGTGCTCCAGTCGCTGCTCGACCGGCACGACGCCCTGCGCATGCGCCTGCGCCGCACCCCGGAATGGCGGCTCGACATCCTGCCGCGTGGGGCGGTCACGGCGGACGAGCGCATCGTGCGTGTGCCGGTCGGCGGCTCCGGCTCCGGTACCGGCATCGGAGAAGCGGACTGGGAACGAACGGTGCGCGTCCAGGCGGACCTGGCGCGCCGACGGCTCGCACCGGGCACCGCGAACATGCTCCAGGCGGTGTGGTTCGACGCGGGACCGGGGCGCCCCGGGCGCCTGCTCCTCCTGATCAACCATCTGGCCGTGGACGGTGTCTCCTGGCGGATCCTGCTCCAGGACCTGCGCTCCGCCTGGAGCGAGCCGGATGAGCCGGGCGAGCCGAGCGCACCGGCGGCAGGGCCGGCGGGCACCGCCCACACCTTCATGGAATGGGGCAGCCGACTGGAGAAGAACGCTCTGGAGCGCACCGGTGAACTCCCCTTCTGGAAGCGGGTCCTGGAAGGGGCGGGCGAGCTGATCGAGGGCTCCGCCGTGCTTCCCGGACGGGACGTCCTGAGCACCCAGGCCACCGTTGCCCGCGTGCTGCCGGCAGCGCGGACGGAAGCCCTGCTGACGCGGCTGCCCGCGCGGCTCGGCACCGGCGCCAACACGGTCCTGCTCGCCGCGCTGGGCCTCGCCGTTCGGGGCTGGCGTGACGCGCACTTCCCGCAGAGCACCGCGCCGTTCCTGGTGGACGTGGAAGGCCACGGCCGCGAGGAGATCGCGGACGACCTCGACATCTCCGCCACCGTCGGCTGGTTCACCAGTATGTTCCCCGTCCTCCTCGACACACGGCGCCATGACCCGTACGACGCCCTGCGTGCCGTACGGGAACAGCTGGACGCCATGCCGGACAAGGGACTCGGCTACGGCCTGCTGCGCCATCTCAACCCGGACACCGCGCCCGTGCTGGAGCGGCTGCCCCGGGGGCAGATCCTCTTCAACTACCTCGGCAGGTTCGACCGCCCCGACGACACCGAGTGGGCGCTGGCGTCCGAAGCCGGGGCGGTCGGCAGTGGAGGCGATCCCGACATGCCGCTCACCCATCCCCTGGAGGTGTCGGCCGTGGCTCTCCAGCGAACGGGCGGCTCCGAACTGCAGATCACCTGGGCGTATGCGTCCCGGCTGCTGGAGCGGCACCGGGTCGAGGACCTGGCCGACCGATGGCTTGCGGCGCTCGACCGGCTGGCCGGGCACGCCGTCGCAGCCGCGGAAGGGGGAGCGACCGCATGACACGGCCACGGCACGAAGAACACCGACAGGGCCAGACGCCCGCGCCGCTCCAGCAGGGCCTGTTCTTCCACACGGGCTTCGACGAGGACGGTCAGGACATCTACACGATCCAGCTGACCCTCGACATCGAGGGTGCGCTGGACCCGTCCGCACTGCGCCGGGCCTGCCGAGAGCTGCTGCGCCGGCATGACTCCCTGCGTTCCGGCTTCCGCACCGACCCGGCCGGTGATGTCGTGCGGTTCGTGCTTCCCGAGGCCCCACTCGCCTGGCGCGACTTCGACCTCGAACCCGGCCCAGGGGGCAGCGACGTGGTCGAATCGGCGGCCATGCGACGCGCGGCGGATGAGGAACGTCAGCGGCGATTCGATCTCGGTGCCCCACCCCTGGTCCGCTTCCTGCTGATCCGGCTCACGGCGGACCGCTGGCGGTTCGTTCTGACGAACCATCACATCATTCTCGACGGCTGGTCCACCTCGGTGCTCATCGACGAACTCTTCCAGCTCTACGAGGGCGAGGAGCTGGACGAGGCACCCACCTTCACCTCGTATCTCGAGTGGCTCGCGGACGCGGATCCGGACGAGGCGCGTGAGGCCTGGTCGGACGCGCTGTCCGATATCGAGGGCCCGACGCTGGTGGCCCCGGAGGCCGGGGACTGGAGCACGGTCGTGCCCCGGCAGGTGGTGCGTGCGCTCCCGCCCGGCAGCAGCGCGCGGCTCGCCGAGCGCGCCCGGCACTGCGGCGTCACACTCAACACCGCCGTACAGGTGGCCTGGGGACTGGTCCTGCGCCGGCTGACCGGTCAGGACGACGTGCTGTTCGGCATGACGGTCTCCGGTCGGACAGCGGATGCGGACGGTATCGAGACGATGGTGGGCCTGCTCGTCAACACCCTGCCCGCCCGGGTGACGGCGGAGGACGGCGACACCCTGCGCACCCTGCTGGAACGGGTCCAGGACCAGCAGCTCGACCTGTTCGAGCACCATCACATCGGTCTGACGGAAATTCAGAACCGGGCCGGATTCGGCCGGCTCTTCGACACCACGACGGCCTTCGGCAACTACCCCGTGGGGGAGGGCGACCAGGACCCCGGCTCGGTACGCGTGGTGGGCTCCGGTGGCTTCGACGCCACCCACTATCCGCTGTCCCTCGTCTGCACACCGGGCGACGAACTGCACATCCGCCTGGACTACCGGCCCGACCTGTTCGACAGGGACACGGCCGAGCGGTACTGCGACTGGTTCACACGGATGCTGGAGGCGATCGCCGACGACCCGGAGCAGCTCGTCGGCGAGCTCTGCGTAGTCACCGAGCGAGAACGCAGGCGGATCCTCGTGGACTGGAACGACACCGTGCGCTCGGTGCCCGCCACGACGCTGCCGGCACTGATCGAGCGATGGGCGGAGCGCACACCCGACGCCCCCGCCCTTGTGCACAACGGGCAGACGCTGCCGTACCGCGAGCTCAACCGCCGCGCCAACCAGTTGGCCCGCGAGCTCATCAGGCACGGGGCGGGCCCTGAGGCACGGGTGGTGCTGGCCCTGCCCAGAACGCCCGGGATGGTCGTGGCCCTCCTGGCCGTCCTCAAGGCGGGTGCCGCCTACGTCCCCGTCGATCCGCGCTATCCGACCGGACGCATCGCCCATGTGTTCGCCGACGCTCGGCCGTGCCTCGCGATCGTCCCACCGGAGGGGGCCCTGCCGGAGGGCGTGCCCCGACTCGTCTTCGATCCGGCGGCGGACGCGGTGGCGGCCCCGGAAGCGGCGGACGGCGGCAACGTCCGGGACAGCGAGCGGCTGCGCCCCCTGCTGCCGAGCCACCCGGCATACGTGATCTACACATCGGGCTCCACGGGCACCCCCAAGGGCGTGGTGGTCGAGCATGCCAACGTGGTCAACTTCGCCGCCACCGTGGACGGGCACTTCGGCTCCGGGGGAATGGCGATGACCCTCGCCGCCACCTCCCTGAGCTTCGACGTGTCCGTCTTCGAGATCATCACCACCCTCACCAGCGGCGGTTGCCTGGACATCGTCGACGACCTCCTCGCGCTCCAGGAACGCGGACGCTGGGAGGGCAGCCTGATCTGCGCTGTCCCATCCGCGATGGCGAGCCTGCTGACCGGTGGCGGCACCCGGCTCGCCGCGCGCCACGTGGTGCTCGGCGGGGAGTCCGTGCCCGGCGCACTGCTACGCGACCTTCGCGAGCGTGCCCCCGGCTGCGTGGTCACCAACGCCTACGGCCCGACCGAGACGACCGCCTACGCCACCGCGTGGCGCAGCACCGGCAGCCCGGCCGGTGCGAACCCCGGAGAAGCCTCCGAAGCAACCCCCGATGCAGCCCCCGGAGAAGCCCCCGGCCGAACCCCCGGAGAAGCGGCCGAAGGGCCGGTCGCAGCAGGCCCGCCCATCGGCCGCCCGGTCCTGAACACCCGGGTCTACGTGCTGGACCAGCGACTGCGGCCCGTCCCCGTCGGTGTCGCGGGTGAGCTCCATATCGCCGGCGCCGGGGTCTCCCGCGGATACCTGGGGCGCCCCGGTCTCACCGCAGAGCGGTTCGTGGCCTGCCCGTTCGGGCCCCCGGGCGAGCGCATGTACCGCACGGGCGACCGCGTACGGTGGCGCGCCGACGGCAACCTCGACTTCCTCGGGCGCCTTGACGACCAGGTCAAGATCCGCGGGTTCCGTGTCGAGCCGGGCGAGATCGAGTCGGCGCTGCTGCGCCACGAGGACATCGCCCAGGCCGTGGCGGTGGCCAGGGAGGACCGTGCGTCGGATCGGCGACTGGTCGCGTACGTGGTCGCCACCTCGCCGGACGCGGAACTCGACGGGGCGGCACTGCGCGCGGCACTCGCCGGAGTGCTGCCGGACCACATGATCCCGTGGGCCGTGGTCCAGCTGCCGCGGCTCCCTCTGCTGCCGAACGGCAAACTGGACCGCGCCGCGCTGCCGCCCCCGGCCCACGCCGGCCGTGAACGGCAGGGGCGGGCACCGCTCGGCGCCCGCGAAGAGGTGCTGTGCGCGCTGTTCGCGGAGGTGCTCGGCGTGCACCGGGTCGGCCCCGACGACGGGTTCTTCGACCTGGGCGGACACTCACTCCTCGCGACCCGGCTGATCAGCAGGGTCAGGACGGTGCTCGGGGCGGCGCTGACGGTCCGCGCGCTCTACGAGGCCCCGACGGTCGCCGCACTGGTCAGGAAGCTCGAGGACCAGGACCACACCGACCCGGAAGCCGGACTCGCTGTGCTGCTCCCCCTGCGCACCTCGGGCGGCGACCGCCCGCTGTTCTGCGTGCACGCGGCGAGCGGCCTCGCCTGGCCCTACGCACGGCTGCTGCCGCGGATCGACCCGGACGTACCGGTCTACGGACTGCAGTCGCGCTCCCTCGGCGCACCCGGGGCAGGTCCGCAGAAGCCGGACGACCTGGTGAGCGACTACGCACGGCAGCTGCGCACGGTCCAGCCGACCGGGCCGTACCGCATCCTCGGCTGGTCGGTGGGGGGCAACATCGCCCACGCCCTGGCGGCGCACCTGGTCGCCGCGGGCGAACGGGTCGAGTTCGTCGCCCTGCTGGACTCGTACCCGCCGCCATCCGACCCGCTGCTGATGCCCCGCACGGACGAGATACGGCAAGAGGTGCTCCGCGGCCTGGACTTCACCGCAGACGGGCCGCTCGGCGCGGCGGCCGCCGACGGGGTGCGGGTGGCGGCGGAGTCCGCGGTCGAGGTCCTGCGCAGCGCTCCACCGCGCAGCTCCGGGTTCGACATCGTCTTCTTCCGTGCCGCCGTCGCCGAGGGCAGCGCAACCGCCGATCCGCAGGCCTGGCAGGCGTACACCCACGATGCGCGCATCACCGTGCACGACATCGACTGCGACCACCACCACATGCTGGATCCCGCACCGCTCGACGCCGTCGGCGACGTGCTGGCCGCGTGGTTCACCCGGCACTGAAGGGAGGACCGGCGCCGACATGGCCGCGTTCCCTGACATCGACCTCGCGCACACCGACCCGTCGGAAATCGACCTCGCGAACCCCAATCTGCACGCCGAGCGGGACCTGACCGCACTCTGGCGCCACCTGCGCGAGCATGAGCCGCTGCACTGGCAACCGCCACGGCGCGGCCGCCCCGGCTTCTGGGTCCTGACGCGCTACGACGACGTGTCCGCCGCCTACCGTGACACCCGGAGGTTCCGCTCGGACCGCGGCAACGTCCTGGACACCCTCCTGGCAGGAGGTGACTCCGCGGCCGGAATGATGCTGCCCCTCATGGACGGCCCCCGCCACACGGCACTGCGCGGGGCGCTGATGAAAGCCTTCTCCCCACGGGCACTGGCCGGAGTCGTCGACAGCATCCGCACCGCGTCGCGTGAGCTGGTCACCGAGTTCCTGGAGCGGGGACGCTGCGACTTCGCCCGGGACATCGCGGGACTGCTTCCGCTGCGCGCGATCTGCGACCTCCTGGACGTACCGCATCGCGACCGGCAGCAGATGCTCGACATGACCTCATCGGCCCTCGGCTCGGACAGCGAGGACGCACTGCGGGAGAACGCGTGGGTGTCCAAGGGCGAGATCCTGCTGTACTTCTCCGACCTCGCGGCGCAGCGGCGCAGGAAGCCGGGGGAGGACATCGTCAGCCTCCTCACCCAGTGCACCGTCGACGGCGGGCGGTTGACGGACGAGGAAGTGATCTTCAACTGCTACAGCCTGATCCTCGGAGGTGACGAGACCACCCGTCTCGCCCTCGTCGGAGGCGTGGCCGCGCTGCTGGACGACCCCGGCCAGTGGGATGCCTACCGGTCCGGTCGGATCGCCACGGAGACCGCCGTGGAAGAGGTGCTGCGCTGGACGTCCCCGACACTGCACGCCGGGCGCACCGCGGGGGCGGACACCGACCTGCGTGGACGGACCATCAGGAAGGGGGATGTCGTCACCCTCTGGAACGCCTCCGCCAACCGGGACGGTGACGCCTTCGCCGAGCCGGACCGGTTCCTGCTGTCCCGGCAGGAGAACCGGCATCTGACGTTCGCCTACGGCTCGCACTTCTGCCTCGGGGCGTTCCTCGCCCGTGCCGAGATCGGTGCCGTGCTGGATGACCTGCGTGAGCGGGTGGGCACCATGGAGGCGGCGGGACCGGCACGGCGTGTGTACTCCAACTTCCTCGGCGGTCTCGTCTCCCTGCCGATCGCCTGGAGCCCGAATGACGGGGAGCGACGCGACGCTAGATTCCGATCATGACCATGCGAACGCGGGGCGGCAGTGCGGGGTACGTCGACTACGGCCGGGTGGGCGGCGGTTACGCCGCATACCGCCGCCCCGACCAGCGGATCGCCGCGCACATCCGCGCGGCGCTCGGACCGGACGTCCGCACGGTCGTCAACGTCGGTGCGGGTGCCGGTTCCTTTGAGACGGCGTCCACCGTGGCGGGGGAGCAGGAGTTCGCCGTGACGGCCGTCGAGCCGTCCGCCTCGATGCGCGCCCAGCGGCCCGCCCACCTGCCGCGGGCGATCGACGCGGTGGCCGAGCACCTGCCCTTCGAGGACGATGCCTTCGACGCGGCCATGACGACGTTCAGCGTGCACCAGTGGACCGACACCCGGGCGGGGCTGCGGGAGTTGCGGCGGGTGGCGCGCGGGCCGGTCGTGGTGCTGACCTGCGACCCGGCGGTTCCCATTCCCGCCGACTGCTCCGACGGCTTCAACGAGGCGTACTTCGCGCGCCCCGAGCGCCTCCTCGAACCCGGTGCGCGGCAGGCGTGCTCGGAGTGGAGCTTCGTGGACGAATCGGTGCGCGGTTCGACGAGCGATTGCGGCGCGACCTGGCCGACGGGACCTGGGACCGGCGGTACGGGCAGCTGCGTACGCAGGGACACTTCGAAGGGTCGCTGGTCATCGTCACGTCGGTGCCGATCTAGACCGTGTCGGAGAACCAGAGCCAGGGGGGAGTACTCCAACGCGGCCTGGGTCCTGACCGGGGCTCGCCCGGAATCTCACAGCGGTACGACGGTCACCTCGGTCGCCTTCACACTGGTCCAGACCCGCACACCATCGGCGAGCGCCAGCTCGGCCGCGGCTCCGGGGGTGATCTCGGCGACGAGGTCGGGAGCCTGGTCGGACATGATCAGGATGCGCAACCGGCTGCCGCTGGCGGTGATCTCGCGGACCGTACCGGGCCAGACGTTGCGCGGGCTGCCGGTCGGCTGCTCGCGATGGACGGACACCGCCTCGGGGGCGATCACGGCGAGGCTCTCGGATCCCGCGGGCAGCGGTTCGGCGACGATCAGCGTCCCGCCGTCCGGGAGCCGGAGGCCGTCGGCGGTCGCGATGCCCTGCCAGGCGTTGCGCCCGAGCATCCGGGCGACCCAGGGGGAGCGGGGGTGCCGGGTGACCTCGCTGGGCGGGGCGTCCTGGAGGGCGTGGCCCTCGTCCAGCACGAGCACCCGGTCGGCGAGGGAGACGGCCTCGACGGGATCGTGGGTGACGATGAGGCACACCCCGCCGAAGCCGTCGAGGTGGGTGCGCAGGGTGTGGCGCACATGGGCGCGGGTGGTCTGGTCGAGCGCGGCGAGCGGCTCGTCAAGAAGCAGCAGCCGGGGGCGGGCGGCCAGGGCCCGTGCCAGGGCCACCCGCCCCGCCTGCCCACCCGAGAGCTGAGCCGGCTTGCGGTGGGCGAGGTGCCCCACCTGGAGCCGGTCGAGCCAGCCCTGCGCGATACGCCGGGCCTCGGCGCTTGAGGTGCCACGGGCGCGGAGCCCGTACGCGGTGTTGGCGAGCGCGGTCATATGGGGGAACAGCGCGCCGTCCTGCGGCACCCAGGAGACCGTCCTGCGGTGCGGGGGAAGCCCGGTGACATCCGTACCACCCAGTGTGAGCTGTGCGTGGGCGCGGGGGGTGAGCCCGAGGAGGGCGCGCAGCAGGGTGGTCTTTCCGGCACCGTTGGGACCGACGACGGCGATGGTGGTACCCGGCTCGGCATCGAGTGTGAGGCGGGTGAAGCCGCTGAACTCGGCGTGCAGAGGCCATCGTTCACGCTCCTCCGGGAGCGGTGCGTCCCCCGGAGCCGGCGCGGCGGCCGGGAGCGGCCCCTCCTCGTCGGCGGCCACGGGCCCGGGCGCTCGCGAGTGGTCGACCGGGGTGCCGCTCCAGCGACCGCGCAGCGCGATCAGCACCGCCATGGCGATGGCCAGCAGGAGGAGGGAGACCGAGGTCGCCGCCTCCGGCTCTTCCTGCAACAGCAGGAAGACCTCCAGCGGCAGCGTCTGGGTGACGCCCGGCAGATTGCCCGCGAAGGTGATGGTGGCGCCGAACTCACCGAGCGCCCGGGCCCAGGTCAGGGCCGCACCGGCGACAAGCCCGGGGGCGACCATCGGAAGGGTGACGGTGAAGAACACCCGCACCGGAGAGGCGCCGAGCGAGGCGGCGGTCTCCTCATAGCGCGGCCGCAGCCCGCCCAGCGCGCCCTCCAGGCTGATCACCAGGAAGGGCATGGCCACGAAGGTCGCGGCGAGCACGGCACCCGAGGTGTGGAAGGGCAGGGTGATGCCGAAACCGTCCTCCAGCCAGGGTCCGAGCAGCCCGCGCCGGCCGAAGGCCAGCAGCAGCGCGACACCGCCGACGGTGGGCGGCAGCACCATCGGCAGCAGCACGAGCGACCGTACGAACGCCTTGCCCGGGAACGGCACTCGGGCCAGCAGCCACGCCAGCGGCACACCGAGCAGCAGCGAAAGACCGAGCGCCCAGAACGACACCAGGAGCGAAAGGGTCAGCGCCTCGGTGGTCCCGGGGCTGCTGAGATGCTCCGCGAGTTCGCCCCAGGAGGTGCGTACCAGGATCGCGACCAGCGGAAGCAGCAGGAACGCGACGGCGACCAGTGCCGGCACCGCCAGGGCGAGAGGCGCCCGGGGACCGGACGCGCGCCCGTGGAGTCGTTTCATCGTCGGCACCCCATGCGGAACTCCCTCGCCTGCCTCGTGCCCTGCCAGGTGCGTACTACGGCTGCTGGAAGCCCGCGTCGTGGAGGATCTTCTGAGCCCCGGGCGTGGCCAGCCAGGACACGAACGCCGCGGCCGCCTCGGCGTGCTTCGACTCCTTCAGCGTCGCCGCCGGGTACTCGGCGATGGCGTTCTGCGCGTCGGGGATCGTCACGGCGTCGACCTTGTCGGGAGCGCTGTCGGCGTCGGTCTTGTAGACCAGGCCCGCGTCGGCCTCGCCGAGCTCGACCTTGCTCAGCACCGCGCGGACGTTGGGCTCCAGGGAGACCGGCTTCACCGTGATCTTCTGGGCGTCGAGGATCTTGGCGCTGTACTTGCCGGCCGGGACCTCTGGAGCGGCCAGGACCACCTTGAGCTTGCTGTCGGCCAGGTCCTTGAGGTCGTCGATCTTCATCGGGTTGCCCTCGGCGGTGGCGATCACCAGGCGGTTCCTGGCGATGACCGCGGGCGTGCCGGTGTCCGACGTGACCTTGTCCATGCTCTTGGTGTCGGCGGTGACCAGTACGTCTGCGGGCGCGCCCTGCTGCACCTGGGACACCAGCTCCTGGGAGCCGGCGAAGGAGAAGGTGAGCTTGGTCCCGGGGTACGCCTTCTCGTACGCGGCACCGGCCTTCTTGAAGACGTCGGTCAGAGAGGAAGCGGCAAGCACCGTCAGGTCCGCCTTGGGAACGGCAGCGGCGGACGCCGTGTCCGGGGCGCCCGGGCTCTCCTTGTCCGAGTCACCGCCACAGGCGGTGAGGGACATGAGCAGGGCGGCCGTGATGGCGGCGGCGGAGGCGGTGCGGCCTCTGACGGCGCCGGGCGACACGGGGGACATCAGGGGGGAACTCCCTTGGCTGCGTGAGGGTCAGATGCGGTCGACGTGCACGTTGGTCGACTTCACGCGGGCGGTGGCCTGCATGCCGACTTCCAGACCCAGCTCCTCCACGGCTTCCCGGGTCAGGAGTGAGACAAGGCGGTGCGGACCGGCCTGGATCTCGACCTGGGCCGCGACATCGCCGAGCTTGACCGCGGTGACGATGCCCGGGAAGGCGTTGCGAGCCGAGGTGTACGAGGCGTCGTCATCGCCGCTGTCGCCGCCTTGCGCGATCTCGATGGAGAACGCGGCCAGGTCCCGGCCGTCGATCAGGCGGCGCCCGCTGTCGTCGCGATGGGTGGCGACCCGGCCGGCATCCGCCCAGCGGCGCGCGGTGTCGGGGCTGACGCCGAGCAGACGAGCCGCCTGTCCGATGGTGTAGGACTGCATATGCGACACGGTAGGACTCAATTCTTGGCATATGCAAGTCAGGACAGGAATATCCAGCGCAGATGCCGAGAATGTCCTCGCCGTCTTGGAGGATGCGCCAAGGGGTGGGCTTGTGTGTCGTTCCTGGTGTGCCTGACGGCCGCCCGGCCGGTGTCCCTGGCTACAGTTCCGGAGGCAGACCGATGCACATCGACTCAGACCGCTGCAGACCGACGCAGGCCCGATGCGGTCGATGCGAGCCGGTGCAGACCGGTGTGGACCGGAGCAGACCCGGCGTTACCTCAACCGAAGGTGCGTTCCCATGAGCCTGAGCATCCGCAACCAGCTCCCCGGCACCGTCACCGACATCACTTCCGGCGAGGTCATGGCCGCGGTCAGGGTCCGTCTCGGCGGCGGTCAGGACATCACCGCCGCGATCACCGCCGACGCGGTGCGGGACCTCGGCCTCACCGAAGGTTCGGCCGTGCGCGCGCTGGTCAAGTCCACCGAGGTGGCGCTGGCCACCGGTCCGGTCCAGGGCATCAGCATCCGCAACCAGCTCCCCGGGACGATCATGGACATCGTCACCGGGGGCGCCATGGCCGGTGTGAGGCTGCGTGTGGACGGTGGTGAACTCACCGCCGCCATCACGAAGGAGGCCGCCACCGGCCTGGGGCTCGCGGTCGGCCTCCCCGTGGTGGCTCTGATCAAGTCCACCGAGGTCTCCCTCGCGGGAGAGTGAGCGAGGGCTGTCCGGAGCCTCCTCGGAGGTCCGGGCCGCGTCAGCCGCCGATGGTCAGCTCACCGTACGCGCGCGGGGAAACCGCGCCCCGTCAGTCCCAGCAACGGCCCCGCCTTCACTGCCGTCTCCTCGTACTCGGCCTCCGGGTCGGACAGCGCGATCACCGCCCCTCCGACCCCGTAGCGCACCCGGTCGGGCGTGACCAGCGCGGTCCTGATCACCACGCTCAGGTCGGCGGCCCCGGTCAGTGAGAAGTAGCCGATGGCACCCGAGTAGACACCGCGCGCTCCCGCCTCCAGTCGGTCGATGATCTGCATCGTGCGGATTTTCGGCGCCCCGGTCATGGAGCCCGCCGGGAAGCAGGAGCGCACGCAGTCCACGGCGGTGCGGTCGGAGCGCAGTCGCGCGCGTACCGGGCTGACGAGCTGGTGCACGGTCGCGTACGTCTCGACCCGGAAGATGTCGACGGCCTCGACCGATCCGCTCTCGGCGCACCGTCCGAGGTCATTGCGCACCAGGTCGACGATCATCAGGTTCTCCGCGCGGTCCTTCTCGTCCGACCGGAGCTCCGCCGCGAGCGCGGCGTCCTCCGCCGGGTTCGCCCCGCGCGGGCGGGTGCCCTTGATGGGGCGCGACTCGACGGTGCCGTCGGCGCTGACGCGCAGAAGGCGCTCGGGGGAGGTGCTCAGCACCGCCAGCGGGCCGAAGCCGAGCAGCGCCCCGTACGGCGCGGGGCTGTGGCGGCGCAGCAGCCGGTAGCCCTCCCAGGGATCCAGCGTGCCCCGCACCTCCGCCATGTTGGTCAGACACACCTCGTACGTCTCGCCCGCCGCGATCAGCTCCTGGGCGTGGGCGATCAGACGCAGGTACGCCTCGCGGTCGTGCCGCAGCCGGATCTCCGAGAGTTCCCCGCCGTGGAGGTCGTCCGGAGCGGGCGGCAGGGGCTCCGCGGAGAGACCCGCCGACGACTCCAGGGCGTCCGCCGTGGCGCGCAGCCACTCCCGGGCCGCGCTCTCGTCACCGTCCTCGGCCAGGGCCAGGAGGTGGGTGGTCCGGGTGGTGTGGTCGAAGACCACCGCACGGTCGGCGAACACCATGACCGCGTCGGCGTCATCGGACCGGTGAGCGACGGCGCCGCCGCACTCGGCTTTGAGCTCGTAGCCGAGATAGCCGACCCAGCCCAGTGCGAAGTCGCAGGGGAGCGAGGGCACTTCGGTTCGTGCCGACCGCAGGTCCGCGTCGAGCCAGTCGAGGAAGGTGCCCCAGAACACCTGGGTGTCGTGCCCGGAGCGGATGGTCACCGTACGGCTGGACACATCGGCCTTCGCCACCCGGGCGAGGGGCCCCGAGGCGTCCCCCATGATCGAGAAGCGGCCACCGGAGGCGTCAGGGGCATCAGAGGCGCCGGGGGCACCCGCTGCACCCGGCGCACCGGGCCGCCCGCTGTCGAGCCAGAAGGCGTACGGCCCCGAGCGGAACAGGCGGTCGAAGGCCACCTCGTCGTCCCAGCGTGTGGGGAGCGCTTCGGTCAGGACGCGCAAGTGGCGTGTGGGCGCCGTCTGTTGTGCATTCCCCTCGACGTTCCGAACCTCCTGAACAACCCCCCGCACCCCCGGCATCCCCTGAACCTCCTGGGTTTCCTGGGCCTCAGGAGCCGGCATCGGCGCTGCGGTCCCAGGGACCGGCGGCGCACCGCTCGAGGACCGCGTCAACCGCATGAAGTTGGCCATCAGCTCGTGCCCGTAGCGAGTCAGGACCGACTCGGGGTGGAACTGCACTCCCCACATCGGCCGCTCCCGGTGCTCCACCGCCATGACCACGCCGTCCGGCGTCCACGCGACGGCTTCAAGGTCGTCCGGCAGGTCCGACACGGCCAGCGAGTGGTAGCGCACCACTTCGAACGGCGACGGCAGCCCCGCGAACAGGCCCGTGCCCCGGTGCACCACCGGCGAGAGGCGCCCATGGCGCGGCTCGGGCGCGCGCGAAACGGTGGCGCCATGGGCCAGGGCGAGTCCCTGGTGCCCGAGGCAGACACCGAGCAGGGGGATCTCCGTGTGCTCGACGACCTCACGGCAGATCCCGAAGTCCGTGGCGATCGCGGGGTTTCCGGGCCCGGGTGAGATGACGACGTTGTCGAACGAGTCCAGCATCCCCCGGTGCCAGTCCGGGGCGTCGTTGCGCAGGACGACCGGCCAGGACCCGCTCACCTCGGCGATCTGGTGGCAGAGGTTGTAGGTGAAGGAGTCGTAGTTGTCGATGAGCAGGGTGCGCACGGTCATCCCCGGATCTCGAAAAGGATGTGCTCCAGCTCTTCGGCGCCTTCGAGGAAGCGCCGCCGGTCCCGTACCACAAGCTCGCGCTCGCAGGAGTCGGCCATTTCGTGCAGCAGGGCCACATCGCCGCGGTCGCTGAACTGGAGCAGGGCGGAACCGCCTTCCGCCAGCAGACCGGGCGCCTCGGAGAGATAGCGGCGGTGCGCCTGGTAGCCCGGATCGACGTAGGCGATCTCGTGCTGGGTCTCCGGGCGGTAGTCCGGGGGCGCGAGCACGAAGTTGGAGTGCCAGTACACGGTGTCGAACCGTTCGTCCGCGTCGAGCGCCGCGAAGAGATCGCTGTGCACCGCCCTCAACCGGTCGCCGACACCGTGCCGTACGGCGTTCAGCGCTGTGTTCCTCACCGCGGCCGTGCTGATGTCCGCGGCGACCACGCGCGCGCAGCCGGCCAGCGCGGCAGACACCGCGATGATCCCGGTGCCCGTCCCGATCTCCAGGAACGATCCGCCCGGCCGGTAACGGGGCTCGTCGTCCCCGGTCAGACCCAGAACATCCAGGGCGATCCCGGTCGTGGCCGAGAAGGGCGGTGCGAACACACCGTCCAGAAGGTCCCATTCCCTGCCCGCCATCGCGAAGACCTCCGGCCGGTCCTCGCGGGTCAGGGACCGTCTGCTTCGCTCCAGCGACCTGAGATAGCTCCTGTGCTCTGTCATCCCCGCCCCTTGCATACCGATGGGGTGCCACTTCCACCGACACCCCCGGGACATGCTTTCCCAGCCGGAGAACTCCCGGAAGGTGCTGCGAGCACCACACCGCCCCATCACGAGGGTGCTCACGCCACACCTCGTGGGTCCGGACCGGGGACCCCCACTTGACCTTCGCAAACACGGAACTTAGGCTCGAAGTGAATGATCTTGACTTTTGCTGGGGGGCACCTGGTGAACCCGGACGAAGGGTCCTCGGACTCCGACGCACTGGCCGTTCTCGAACTCCTCGCCCGCGAGGCTCCGTCCAGCCGCTTCGACGAACTCCTGCGGACCGCCCGCCAGCAATTCCTGCCCCGGGAAAGGCTGCGGCGTCTGGAGCGTGCCGTGCGGCTGGCCCTCGACGTCCGCGCCACCGCCGAGCAGCGGCGCAGGCGCGAGGCGGGGCTCGCCGCCCTCGTCGACACCACACATGACCTGTCGTCACACACCGACGACCTCGACGGGCTGCTCCATGTGATCACCAGTCACGCCAGGCGGTTGCTGAACCTCGACATGGCCTACGTCAGCCTGCGTCTTCCGGGCGGCGGCTCGTACGTGCACAAGTCCGACGGCGAGACCACCGCACTCAGCGTCGGTCTGGAGCTGGGAAGGGGCTTCGGTCTCGGTGAGTACGCACAGAGCAAGCAGGCTCCGTTCTGGACCTCCGACTACCTCGCCGACGAGCGTTTTCCCCACTCGCCCGACATCGACGAAGTCGTGAGCTCCGAAGGCCTGCACGCGGTGCTCGCCGTGCCCTTGATCCACAGTGGTGCCGCCACCGGCGCGCTGTACGGGGCGTCCAGGGAGATCCGCCACTTCACCCCGGACGAGGTCAGTCTGATGCGCTCGCTCGCGGTGCTGTCGGCGTCGGCGATCGAGGCGACCAGGCGCAGGGCCCGGATCGAGACCGCCCTCGCCGAGGCGCAGTCGGAGAGCGTGCGCTGCACCTCGGCCCTGGCCCGCATGGACCGGCTGGCCGCGACCCGGAAACGGCTGATGGACCTGGTCCTGGAGGGCGGCGCGCTGCACGACGTCACCAGTGCGGCGGCACAGGCGCTGGGCGGCACCCTGGTGCTGTGGGACGCGGAGGGCAGGACCCTGGCCGCCGCCGGCGAACTCCCGCAGCTCGACGCCGCATCGGTGGTCAGGGCCCTCGTGGACTCCCATGCCGCGGGCGCGCCCGTGACCGTGGGCGGCGAGGGGCTGCCCGGAGTCTGGGCCACCCATGTCACCACCGGAGTGGAGGCTCCCGGCGCCCTGCTGTTCCGGCGACCGGGAACGCCCTGCGCGGAACCCCCCACGGAGACGCCGTCGGAGCCCCTGTCCGAAGAGGACAAAGGACTGCTGTGCGCCACGGCCCAGACGCTCGCGCTCGTCCTGCTGCTCGGCCACAGCGCCGGGGCCGCGGCGGGGCCGGCGCGTGACGAGTGCCTCGAAGAACTGCTCGCCGGGACCCCGCGGTCACCCCGCCGCCTCGCCGAGCGGCTCCGCAGGCTCGGTATCGACCCCACCGGCCGGCACCTCGTCCTCATCGTCCGCCCCGAGGGCGGCAAACAGGGCGAGTCCGCCGCGTGGGCCTCGTCGTACGCCTACCGGCACGGCGGGCTCAAGACCGTGCGTGGCGACTGCCTCGTGCTGCTCATCCCAGGTACGGACGCGTCTGCCGCGGCCAGCGCGGCGGCCGGTGAGCTGTCACCGCTCCTGGGTCATCCCGTCTCCGTGGGGGCCGCGGGCCCTACCGCCGAGCTGTCATCGGTCGGCAAGGTGTACCAGGAGGCGCGCCGTTGCCTCGACACCCTCGTCGCGCTCGGGCGCACCGGTGGCACGGCCGCGCCCGGGGACCTCGGGTTCCTCGGGCTGCTGCTGTCCGACGACCATGACGCCGACGCCTTCGTCACCGCCGCCCTGGGGCCCGTGCTCGACTACGACAGCGGGCGCTCCACGGAACTCGTCCGCACCCTGGAGGCGTACTTCACCGCGGGCGGCAGCCCGACACGCGCGGCGCAGCACCTCCACGTGCACACCAACACGGTCGCGCGCCGTCTGGACCGCATCACCGAACTCCTCGGCCCCCACTGGCAGGAGCCGGCCCAGGCCCTGGAGATCCAGCTGGCGCTGCGCGTGCGGCGGGCGCAGCGGGCGGTGTACCGAAGACCGCGGACGACCGAGCACACTCAGGCCGATCGCGAGGCGTAGCCCGTCGCGCGGTCACCGTGCCCGGCGAGCGAGGCCACGGCGTGCGCGGCGGATGCGAGGGTGAGATGCCGGTGCCAGCCCCGGAAGGACCGCCCCTCGAAGTCCTTCAGCCCGACCCGCTCACCGATACCGGCCAGATCCCTGGCCGTACGGTCGGCCAGTTTGGTCAGCCGCAGCAGCGGGGCCGCCGGTACGGACGTCATGTTGGTGGCCCACATGGCGACCGGCGCTTGCCGCGCGTCGGCCCACTCCCCGAGCAGCACCAGCTCATCGCCACCGGGTACGGCGCCCCGGCCCGCGTCTGCCCTTCCGACGGGGACGGCGACGGCCAGCGACGTACGGCCGGCGAACGACGGCGCTGCCGGGTCGGTCCATTCGACCCGGCGCCGCAGCCCCCTGACCGAGTCCAGGATGGTCCGCGCGCTCAGCGGTCCGCCCCGGTAGCCCGGCAGCGCGGGCGCTCGCACCGCGAGCGTGGAGGTGCTGGGTGTGTCCGCGGCCCGTGCGATGACCGGTATCCCGGCGCGGGTGAACCGGCCGATGGTGGCCGGGAGATCGCTGATGTGCGCGTGGAGCACCACCGGCCGCACCGGCACCCGCCAGGCACTCATCGACTCGAGCACCGCGTCCGCCGCACACTCCTCGTCGGTCTGCGTCCCGATGCCTTCCGGGATCTCAGCGCGGCGGCGCCGGTCGGCGTCCCGTACCCAGGCGTCCGGCAGCCTCAGCCGCCAGTGCACCGGTGTACTGAACGCCTCCGAGACCTGCCACACCCCGAACGCCTGCTGCCCGTGGAACGCCTGCCCCAGACAGGGGTCGAACATCCGGTCGACCCCCACCGACTGGTCGCCCGCCTTGGGGATCGGCATGGAGCGCACCACCCACGCCCGGGAAGGCCGGACCTCCTCCAGATACACGGCGAGTGCCGCCCGTACCGGCATCCACTCCCAGGTGGAGCTGCAGATGAAGTGGTGCAGGCTCTGTTCCGCCGCTGAGCCCCCGACCTGGGCGGCGATACGGCGGATGGACTTCCTGCCGTGCGTCCGCAGCAGCCCGCCCAGATACTGCTCGCCCTTCTCGCGCTGGTCCTTCCTCGTGAACGACCCGAACAGCGCCGCGGCCAGCTCCTTCACCAGGGATGCCTCCCTCGGGTCCCCGGCATCCGGGGTGTTCCGTGGGTCCGTTGCGTTCCGCGCGTCCTGCGCGTGCCCGGGCTGATCGGCCAGCAGCCGCAGCCGGGCACGAGCCGTCGTTCCCCGCTCGGAACCCTCCTCGGCACATGGCGCGATCACAGTGCTCCCTCCGATCCCACGGTTGGCACGGCGGCGCCCGGCCGCCCGCTCAAGCCTGGTCACCGGCAGCCGCCCTGGCGAGGTGCGCCGACCCCCTAGCTCCGCTCCCGCACGGTCGCCCCGCCACCACCCGCCACGGCCACCGGTTCGCTCTCCGGCTCCCGCTCCGGTTCCGTCCTCCGCCCCGAGGCCCTCTCCGGTTTCGGCATCACCAGGTGCAGGGCCCACTCCAGTGGCCCGCGCCTGAGCGCCGTGCGGCGGAAGACATACGCCCACACCGCACACGCGACGAGGGACACCCCGCAGAACGCGCCCAGCGCCGCCCAGCCGTGCTGCGGTCGCAGCTCGGCGCGTGCGACGACATGCACGGCGTAGACCGAGAGCCCCATGGTGCCGACGACGGCCAGCGGGCGCAGCAGGAGTTCGACGCCACCGACACGGCAGGCGGCGACGGCCAGCCCGAGCAGCACCAGCCCGGCACCGGTGTTGGCGACGGTCTCGAAAGGAGTCTGGCTGTAGGGGCCGTCGACCAGGAGCCAGGCCCACGACGTGCTCGGAACCGCGCCCGCCTGTCCGGCCAGTACGGCCTCCACCGGATCGGGGGCGGCCACGGCGAAGGCATGGCTGCGGGCGATCGCCCGCAGCAGTGCCTCACGTCCGCCTCCGGGTCCCATGGCCAGCGCCGAAAGCCCGTGCCCCGCGACCAGCGCCAGCGCTCCCCAGCCGATGAGCCGGCGGACGGCCCCGGGCCGGGCCAGATCGACGACCCTGCCCAGCGCCATGCCGATGACCACGTAAGGGAAGTACGTGAGCCAGGGGTACGCGCCGGACAGCAGGAGCGTGTCGAGCCCGTCGAGGAATCCGGACCAGCTGGTGACCGCCTCGAAGCCGGGGTAGCGTCCGCGGCCGATGACCCGGTAGCCGAGATACGGCCCCAGCACGTACGACAGCACCGGCCCCAGCACCGCGGACACCGCCGCCACCGCGATCAGCGGACGGGTACGCAGCCGGGCGAGCGGTTCAGCGGCGAGGAGGTACACCGCGAAGAAGGTGAGGATCACCGCGATCCCCGACTTCAGCTCGGTGAGTGCCAGCCCGAGCACCGCGAGCACCGCACACCGTACGAGGGTGCCGCGCAGCGCCACCGCCGGCGTGGGGCGAGGCCGGGTGCCGCCGCGCGAGAGGGTGAGCGAGAGCCCCGCTATCAGCGTGAAGATCGCGGGTGCGCGGCCGTCGAAGGCGACCAGTAGCCAGCCGGGACCCTCCCGTTCCACGGGAGGACCGATATGCGCGGCGAACATCGCGAACACGGCGATCGCGCGGGCCACATCCACGCTGAGCAGCCGTTTCCCGGGTGTGATCGGCGCGGCCGCCGTGGTTTGCTCAGATGCCCTCATGGTCGTACTGCCCGCCCCCGTAAGTGTGTTGCGGTCGATGTTTCGCTGCCAGGCCGTGGTCGGGGCCCGGTGTCCCACCGTACGTGCCGGCCGCACCGGCCCGGACGGGGGCGGTCGCGTCGCGGTGACGGCCACAGCGGCGGACCATGGAGCGTGGATGCGGGCCCCTCGTGGGCTCGTGGGAGGAGCGGAGGATGCGCGAGATTCTGCCGGCGCTGGGCCGGTGGTACGCGGCGGGGGAGCCGTTCGGCCTGGCCACCGTCGTCGCCGTGAACCGCAGCGCACCACGGGGACCCGGTGCGGCGATGGCGGTCGGCCCTGACGGCGAGGTCGTGGGCAGTGTGTCCGGGGGCTGCGTGGAAGGTGCCGTCTACGAGCTCGCCGAGGAGGTCCTGGCCGATGGCGAGGCGCGGCTGCGGACCTTCGGCTACAGCGACGATGACGCCTTCGCCGTCGGCCTGACCTGCGGTGGCGCGATCACCGTGCTGGTGCGGCGGGTGTCACCCGAGGCGGACCCCGCCTTCGGCGCCGTGGCCGAATCGGTCGCCGCGCACCGGCCGGTGACGGTGGCGGTGGTGACGGACGGTCCGGCGCCACGGGGCGCCGCGCTCGCCGTCTGGCCGGACACGGCCGCCGGCACGCTCGGGGCACCCGGCCTCGACGCGGCCGTCACCGCAGACGCGCGCGGGGAGCTCGCCCAGGGCGCCACCGTGACGCGGCACTACGGACCCGGGGGGCAGCGCCGCGAGGACGACGTCGCCGTGTTCCTGGAGTCGTTCACCCCGCCACCCAGGATGCTCGTGTTCGGCGCCATCGACTATGCCGCAGCCGTCGCCCGTATCGGCAGTTTCCTCGGCTACCGGGTGACCGTGTGCGACGCCCGCCCCGTCTTCGCCACCCCCAGGCGCTTCCCCGAGGGCGTGGAGGTCGTGGTCGACTGGCCGCACCGCTATCTGGGCGCCACCGAGACCGACTCCCGCACGGTGATCTGCGTACTGACGCACGATCCGAAGTTCGATGTGCCGCTGCTGGAGGAGGCCCTGCGCCGCCCGGCCGCGTACATCGGCGCCATGGGCAGCCGCCGCACCCACGAGGACCGGATGAAACGGCTCCGCGACACCGGCCTCGGCGAGGATGCCCTGGCCCGGCTGCGCTCACCCGTCGGACTGGACCTCGGAGCCCGTACGCCGGAGGAGGTGGCCGTATCCGTCGCCGCGGAGATCGTCGCCCTGCGCTGGGGCGGCAGCGGCGCGCCGCTGACGGCGACATCGGGTGCGATCCATTCCTGAAGCAGCTCATGGCGGAGTGACGAACTGACGAGGTGACAGCCGTGTCGGTGTTGGGCCGAACGGGTGAGGGGCGCCAGGATGGACCCCATGAGCAGGTACGAGAGGTACGACGTCACCGACGAGCAGTGGGAGGGCCTGGCCCAGGTCGTCCCACTGCGCGGTCGCAACGAGTGGCCGTCGCGAGTGGACCACCGCACGATCCCGCAGGGCTACGAGGAAGTCCCCGTGGCGGCGGAGGAACAGCGCCGCATGGTGGTGCTGAGGGTGCAGGTGTTCGCCGACGCGCGGGAGGTCGCCGAACACCTCATCGCACAGATCCCGGTGCTGCTGGACCTGACGAGCGCCGACCCGGACGTGGCCAAGCGCATCCTCGACTTCAGCAGCGGCGTCGTCTTCGGGCTCGGCAGCGCGATGCACCGGGTCGACCGCAACGTCTTCCTGCTCGCCCCGTTCGGCACGGAGGTCGAGGGCGTCGCGGCCGCGGCTGTGACACAGGGGTAGATGTGCCGTCGCGGGATGCCGGGGGCGGTCGGAGGGCGCCGTCCCCCGTTCGTAGGAACTCCCGCCCGGAGGAACGGTTCGGCGTCCCCGGGGGTGCGTAGCGTCCCGCACATGGAACCGCTCAGCACCCGCCCGGTGGTCACCGAGCTGCGGCTCTCCGCCTTCGCCGCCCACCGTGGGGGCGCCTTCCCGCTCGGGCCCGTGACGCTGTTCGCGGGGCCGAGCGGCAGCGGCAAGTCGAGTGTGCTGCGGGCGTACGAGGCGCTGGCCGCGCTCGCCGCGGGCGCGGAGCTCGCCGAGGTCTTCCCCGAACCGGCGGGCTGCGTCCCCGAGGGCGCACGCGGGGACGCCCAGGGCCGCAGGGGGTTCCGTATCGGCTGCACCGTCTCGGGTCCTGCGGGCCCGGTGCGACTCGACCTCGCCGTACAGGCCGAGCCCGAACTGCGCATCGTCGGTGAGCGGTTGACCTGCGGCGACCGGGTACTGCTGAGCACGGCGCTGCTCGATCCAGGACGCGACCACGTGCAGGCCGCCTGGCACACCGGGGGCGTCGCCGCGGTCACCCGGGCACCGTTCCCCGGCGATCTGCTCGGCACGGCCCTGCTGCCGCTGCGCGTCGCGGGCCGGACCGATGGCCAGCGGCAGGTGCTGGCCGCCGCCGAACAGACGGTGGTGGCACTGCGGTCGGTGTTCCCCTGCGATCCCCAGCCCCCGCGGATGCGGGCGCCCGTGCGACCGGGTGACGGGCGTCTGCTGCCCGGCTGCGACAATCTCGCGGCCGTGCTGCACCGCACCCGCCACGAGTGTGCCCGCAGGCATACGCGGCTGACCTCGATGGCCAGGGCGGGCTGTGCCGGCACCGTCAGGGGCGTCGGTACCGAGGAGCTCGCGGACGGCCTGGTGCGGGCGGTCATCCACCGGTCGGAGAGCGATGGGGTGGACTGCGGTGCCAGCACCCCGCTCGGACGGCTCGGTGATGGTGAACTGCGGTTTCTGGCAATGGCCTTGGTGCTGCTGACGGGACCGGGTGTGCTGTCGGTCGACCAGGCCGCCGAGGTGCCGGGGGCCCTGCAGTCCCTCACCGTCGTCGCCGACGGGTTCGACCGCTGCCTCGACCCGGGTCAGGCGGCCGGGCTCGCCGCGCTGGCGGCGTCGATCTGCGCCGAAGGGCATCTGCGTCTCGTGGGAGCGGTGAGCGGGGACGGGGCGTTCGCGCGGGAGCTGGAGGGGGTGGCAGTGGTAGACCTGTGCCGTGACGGAACTGGACGTGAAAGCACTGCAACGACGGCTGGTGGAGTTCGCCGCGGCCCGTGACTGGGGGCCCTACCACACCCCCAAGAACCTGGCGGTGGCCCTCACCGTCGAGGCGGCCGAACTGGTGGAGATCTTCCAGTGGTTGACGCCGGAGGAGTCCGCACGGATCATGGACGACCCGGGGAAGGCCCATCGGGTGTCCGATGAGGTCGCGGATGTCCTCGCCTATCTGCTCCAGTTCTGCGAAGTGCTCGGGATCGACCCGCTGGCCGCCCTCTCCGAGAAGATCGACCGGAACGAACTGCGTTTCCCTCCCGCCGAACGGGCTGCCGTCGAGCGTTCCGTCGGCGGCTCCCGAGAGGAAGATCGTCACTCTACGGAGTGAATGATCTTTCCACAACAGGCTTCCTGTCCACAGATTTCCGAATTCCCCTGGCGTTTCCTTTGGAGAGCCTTCACTCTGGGTAGTGACTCAGTGGACGGAAAGTTGTACGAACGGGGGCGGCGTACATGGAAGCGGAGCGACTCATCTCGGCCGGACGGCACGCACTCGCGCAGTGCCGGGACGCGCTGGAAGTGGTGACGGAGGCCTGGGAGGCACAGGCTCTCGCCCAGGCGATCGGCAGCCAACTGGCCCTGTGCGGCCCCAAGGAACTACGGGGGGAGGCGCGCGCACTCGGCGAGGGCGGTGGGCGCGGGGGCGGCCCCGCCAGCCCCATCGATGTTCCGCTGCTGCGCGCCGGCAGTCCCCGGGCGGCGCAGCTGACCGCTGTCTCCGATCCGCTGCGTGCCCTGACACTGCTGAGCGCCCTGCTCGGGGAGGTCGGCATAGCGCTGG
Organism: Streptomyces sp. NPDC019396; assembly: GCF_040632375.1. Classification (NCBI taxonomy): domain Bacteria; kingdom Bacillati; phylum Actinomycetota; class Actinomycetes; order Kitasatosporales; family Streptomycetaceae; genus Streptomyces; species Streptomyces sp. NPDC019396. Next base: position 23,457 of record NZ_JBEYBS010000016.1, read on the forward strand.
TCGGGGTCGCCTGCGGCACGGACGAGGAGGGCCTGTACTGGCAGTGCATCGAAGCCATCGACGCCACGGACGAGTCGGGCGACCGGGTGCGGGCGATGCTCCGAAGACTCTCCGCGCACGAGAGCGGCCGGGTCGGTCCCGACCCGGCCACCAGCCCACCGTGACGGCAGCGCCGCCGCAGGCCTCGCGTCGCGGGGCGGCCAGAAGGTTGAAGTGCGGACGTCGGTGCAGGATGGAGGCATGGATCTTCGCATCTTCACCGAGCCCCAGCAAGGGGCCTCATACGACACCCTGCTGACCGTCGCCAAGGCCACCGAGGACCTCGGCTTCGACGCGTTCTTCCGCTCCGACCACTATCTGCCCATGGGCTCGGCGGACGGCATGCCGGGGCCCACCGACGCCTGGATCACGCTCGCGGGCCTCGCCCGTGAGACCAGGCGGATCAGGCTCGGCACCCTGATGACGGCCGGCACCTTCCGGCTGCCCGGTGTGCTTGCCATCCAGGTCGCCCAGGTGGACCAGATGTCCGGTGGCCGGGTCGAGCTCGGACTGGGAGCAGGCTGGTTCGAGGAGGAGCACCACGCCTACGGCATCCCCTTCCCCAAGGAGAGATTCGCCCGGCTCGAGGAGCAACTCGCCATCGTCACCGGCCTGTGGGCCACCGATACCGGCAAGACGTTCAGCTATCAGGGCGCCCACTACCAGTTGCAGGACTCGCCCGCACTGCCCAAGCCCGCTCAGGCCAGGGTCCCCCTGCTCATCGGCGGCCACGGAGCCACCCGCACCCCGCGGCTGGCCGCCCGCTATGCCGATGAGTTCAACATCCCCTTCGCCTCGATCGAGGACAGTGAGCGCCAGTTCGGCCGCGTGCGCGCCGCGGCCGTGGAAGCCGGCCGGGAGCCGGACGAGCTGTGCTACTCCAATGCCCTCGTGGTCTGTGTGGGCAGGGACGACGCGGAGGTCGCCCGCCGTGCCGCCGCCATCGGGCGCGAGGTCGACGAGCTCAAGGCCAACGGGCTCGCGGGATCGCCCGCGGAGGTCGTGGACAAGCTCGGACGCTATGCGGCGATCGGCTCGTCCCGGGCTTATCTCCAGGTCCTCGACCTCCACGATCTCGACCATCTGGAGCTGATCGCCGCCCAGGTCCAGAGCCAGCTGGACTGAGCCCTCATGCGGCCCGTCCGCGGCCTCGCCGCCGCCCTCGCCGAAGGGCCGCTCGTCCTCGACGGCGGCCTGTCCAACCAACTGGAGGCGCAGGGCTGCGACCTGTCCGACGACCTCTGGTCGGCGCGGCTGCTCGCCGACGGCCCCGAGCAGATCGAGGCCGCCCACGCGGCTTATGCGCGGGCGGGCGCGCAGGTGCTCATCACCTCCAGCTATCAGGCCACTTTCGAGGGCTTCGCCCGCCGAGGGGTGAGCCGGGCCGGGGCCGCCGCACTGCTGGCCCGCAGTGTGGAACTGGCCCGCACCGCGGCGGACGCGGCGCGGGAGGAGGCATGGGTGGCGGCGTCGGTGGGCCCCTACGGCGCGATGCTCGCGGACGGCAGCGAGTACCGGGGTCGGTACGGGCTCACGGTGCGGGAGCTGGCGGACTTCCACCGCCCCCGCATCCAGGCCCTCGCCGCCGCCCGGCCCGATGTGCTGGCCCTGGAAACAGTCCCCGACACGGACGAGGCCCGGGCCCTGCTCGCAGCCGCCCGGGACACCGGGCTGCCCCTGTGGCTCTCGTACACCGTGGCGCGCGGGCACACCCGGGCCGGTCAGGACCTTGCCGGTGCCTTCGCCCTCGCCGCCGGGAACGACCAGGTGATCGCCCTCGGCGTCAACTGCTGTGATCCCGCCGACGCGGACCGCGCCGTGGAGCTGGCCGCCCGTGAGACGGGAAAACCGGTCGTCGTCTACCCCAACAGCGGTGAACGCTGGGACGCCGCCGCAGGCCGCTGGCATGGCAGGACCACCTTCGACCCCGCACGCGCCCGCGGATGGCAGGCGGCGGGTGCCCGGCTCATCGGCGGATGCTGCCGCGTGGGCCCGGAGCGTGTCGCCGCCCTGGCCGAGGTCATCGGCGGCCGGTAGCACCGTTGCGAGGGATCACGGCGGCCCGCGCGGGCCCCGCGCCGCAGACGGACGGAGTCAGCCGGTTGCGATCCAGGCCCAGACGGCGAATCCGACGGGGGCCGGGAAGGCGAGCACACCCAGCAGCAGGAGCCGGTTCGCCCACGCCAGGCCGCGGACACCGGGAGCGAAGGCCAGCGCGGTCAGGGCGGCGAAGAACCCGGCGACGATCAGCACCCACTTCAGCAGAAGTCCGCCGACGGGCGCTCCCTCCGCGGCCCCCCAGACGGCCACCATGATCACCAGGCAGGTCAGCCAGCCCAGCGACATGAGAACGACTGCCCACAGCGTGGCGGCCAGTACGGTGACGCCGGGACGCCCTGACCGTACGTCCCGTGCGTGCCGCACCGGCTGGAAGGGCCCGTACAGCGTCGCGTACGTCTCGGGGTCCATCACCGACTCCTTGTGTGTGAGGTGTACACGATCCTCACCTCGGGTGCGCCGTCAGGGGATGGGCGCGGATACTCAGCCCGTGCGGGCGCGTACTCACCCATGCCCGTGCCCCGTCGCCCTCGCTGGGGAAAACGCCTGGTGGGCCCGGGCCGCAGCGGCGATACTCGGACGCGTGTTCCTGACGATCTCCACCACCGGCACTCCGGAGCGTCCTGCCACGGACCTGGGTTTTCTGCTGCACAAGCACCCGGACAAGGCGCAGACGTTCTCCACCTCCCACGGCACCGCGCATGTCCTCTACCCCGAGGCCACCGCGGAGCGCTGCACGGCGGCGCTGCTGCTGGAGGTGGATCCCGTGGCGCTGGTGCGGCGCGGCAAGGGCAAGGGGCGCGGCGGCGCACCGGATTCCGCGCTGGCACAGTATGTCAACGACCGGCCTTACGCGGCGTCATCGCTGCTGTCCGTCGCCATGAGCACGGTGTTCAAGAGCGCCCTGCGCGGGGTGTGCCAGGCGATGCCGGAACGCGCCGCGAGCCCTTTGCCACTCCGTATCGAGGTGCCGGTGCTGCCCGCACGCGGTGGGGCCGACCTGGTGCGCAAGCTGTTCGGGCCGCTCGGTTGGAGCACGGTGGACGCCGAACCCGTACCGCTGGACGAGAGCTTCCCCGAGTGGGGCGACTCGCGTTATGTACGTCTGGTGCTGGAGGGCGAGTTGCGGCTCGCCGAAGCCCTGCGCCAGCTGTACGTCCTGCTTCCGGTCCTCGATGACGCCAAGCACTACTGGGTCGCACCCGACGAGGTCGACAAGCTGCTGCGGGCCGGTGACGGCTGGCTCGCTGAGCACCCCGAGCAGAAGCTGATCACCAGCCGCTATCTGGCGCGCCGCTGGGGGCTGACCCGGCAGGCCATGGAGCGTCTCGAACTGGTCCGGCTGGCCGAGAGCGACGACCTCGAGGTCGAGGACGTCGACAACGCCGTGGACGAGACCACCGACACCGACGAGCGTCCCGTCCCACTGGCCGCACAGCGGCGGACGGCGATCATGGCGGCGCTGCGCGCAGCGGGCGCCACGACGGTGCTCGACCTGGGCTGCGGGCAGGGCCAGTTGGTGCAGGCACTCCTGAAGGACACCCAGTTCACCCAGGTCGTGGGCGTGGACGTCTCCGTGCGGGCCCTCGCCATCGCCGCGCGCAGGCTCAGGCTGGACCGGATGGGGGAGCGCCAGTCGGACCGGGTCAGCCTGGTCCAGGGATCCCTCACCTACACGGACAAGCGGCTCACGGGCCATGACGCCGCCGTGCTCAGCGAGGTGATCGAGCACGTCGACCTGCCTCGGCTGCCCGCCCTGGAGTACGCCGTGTTCGGGTCGGCCCGTCCCCGTACGGTGATCGTGACGACGCCGAACGTCGAGTACAACGTGCGCTGGGAGACCCTGCCCGCGGGGCATGTTCGCCACAGCGACCACCGCTTCGAGTGGACCCGCGAGGAGTTCCGGCAGTGGGCTGCACGGGTCTCCGACCGCCATGGCTACGACGTCGGCCACACCGGTATCGGCGACGACGACCCCGAGGTGGGTGCCCCGACCCAGATGGCTGTGTTCACCCTGAACACGCACACGGAGAACAAGAAGGAGGTGGCGGCATGACCGACAGCGGCACCACCGGCACCGGCCCCGGCTACACCCCCCGCACACTGCCAGTCCCCGACCTCTCCCTCGTGGTCCTCGTCGGCGCCACCGGCTCCGGCAAGTCCACCTTCGCGCGCAGGCACTTCAAGCCCACCGAGGTCATCTCGTCGGACTTCTGCCGTGGGCTCGTCGCGGACGACGAGAACGACCAGAGCGCGAGCCGCGACGCCTTCGACGTCCTGCACTACATCGCCGGCAAGCGCCTCGGGGCCGGCCGCCTCACCGTTGTGGATGCCACCAGCGTCCAGCAGGAGAGCCGCCGCCAGCTCGTCGCGCTGGCCCGGGAGCACGACGTGCTGCCCGTGGCGATCGTGCTCGACCTGCCTGAGGACGTGTGCGCAGAGCGCAACGCGGCCCGGCCCGACCGGGCCGGCATGCCGCGCCACGTCATCGCACGCCACCGCCGCGAACTGCGCCGCTCGCTGCGCGGACTCGAGCGCGAGGGCTTCCGCAAGGTGCACATCCTGCGCAGTGTGGCGGAGGTCGAAGCGGCGCAGGTCGTCCTGGAGAAGCGCTACAACGACCTGCGGCAGCTCACCGGCCCGTTCGACATCATCGGCGACATCCACGGTTGCCGCGCCGAGCTGGACAGCCTGCTCGCCAAGCTCGGCTACCGGGACGGTGCGCATCCGGACGGGCGTACCGCCGTGTTCGTCGGCGACCTCGTGGACCGGGGACCCGACAGTCCGGGAGTGCTGCGCCGGGTGATGGGCATGGTGGCCGCCGGCAACGCCCTGTGTGTGCCGGGCAACCACGAGAACAAGCTGGGCCGCTGGCTGAAGGGCCGCCAGGTCCAGCACACCCACGGACTGGCCGAGACCATCGAGCAGTTCGAGCGCGAGGAGGCGGCCGACCCGCTCTTCCGTGAGCAGGCGCGTGAGTTCATCGAGGGGCTGGTCAGCCACTACGTCCTGGACGAGGGCAGGCTCGTGGTCTGCCACGCCGGTCTGCCCGAGAAGTACCACGGCCGCACCTCGGGCCGGGTGCGCTCGCACGCGCTCTACGGCGACACCACAGGGGAGACCGACGAGTTCGGCCTGCCCGTGCGCTATCCCTGGGCCGAGGACTACCGGGGCCGGGCGGCGGTGGTCTACGGCCACACTCCCGTGCCCACCGCGTCCTGGCTCAACAACACCATCTGCCTGGACACCGGCGTCGTCTTCGGTGGCAAGCTGACCGCGCTGCGCTGGCCCGAGCGTGAACTCGTCGACGTCCCGGCCGAGCAGGTGTGGTACGAGCCCACCCGGCCGCTCGCCACCGAGGCACCTGGAGGGCACCAGGGCCGCCCCCTGGACCTGGCCGATGTGCACGGGCGCCGCGTCGTGGAGACCCGCCACATGGGCCGCGTCGCTGTGCGCGAGGAGAACGCCGCGGCGGCGCTCGAGGTGATGAGCCGGTTCGCGGTCGACCCGCGGCTGCTCGCGTATCTGCCGCCCACCATGGCTCCGACGGCGACCTCGCGGGAGGACGGCTATCTGGAGCACCCGGCGGAGGCGTTCGCCCAGTACCGGGCGGACGGTGTCGGGCGGGTGGTGTGCGAGGAGAAGCACATGGGCTCCCGTGCGGTCGCCCTGGTCTGCCGTGACGCGGACGCGGCGCGTACACACTTCGGTGTGGAAGGCGCCGATGGCGCGACCGGCGCACTGCACACCCGCACCGGCCGCCCCTTCTTCGACGACCCCCGGGTCACCGAGGAGGTACTCGACCGCATTCGCACGGCGATCAGCGGTGCCGGGCTGTGGGAGGAGCTGGAAACCGACTGGCTGCTGCTGGACGGCGAGCTGATGCCCTGGTCCCTCAAGGCGTCCGGACTGCTGCGCAGGCAGTACGCGGCCGTCGGTGCCGCGTCCGGCGCGGTGTTCCCCAGGGCCACAGCCGCCCTGGAGGCCGCCACGGCGCGCGGACTGGACCTCGGAGGACTTCTGGAGCGGCAGCGCGAACGGGCCGAGGCTGCCGAGGCGTTCACGGACGCCTACCGCCGCTACTGCTGGGCCACGGACGGACTGGACGGCGTGCGCTTCGCCCCGTTCCAGATCCTCGGGGCGCAGGGGCGTTCGCTGGCGGCGGTGCCGCACGACGGGCAACTGGCCTGGCTGGACCGTCTGGCGGAGGCCGACGCCGCCACCGGCTCCGGGCTGCTCCAGACCACCCGCCGTGTCGTCGTCGACACCGCCGACGAGCAGTCGGTACGAGCCGGCACCGACTGGTGGCTGGAGCTGACCGCGGCAGGTGGCGAGGGCATGGTCGTCAAGCCGCTCGACGCGCTGGTGCGCGACGACAAGGGGCGGCTGGTCCAGCCCGGGATCAAGGTCCGGGGCCGGGAGTACCTGCGGATCATCTACGGCCCCGATTACACGCGTGAGGACCAGCTGATTCGGCTGCGCGGCAGGACGCTGGGACACAAGCGGTCGCTGGCGCTGCGGGAGTACGCGCTGGGCCTCGAGGCGCTGGACCGGCTGGCCGACGGAGAGCCGCTGTGGCGGGTCCACGAGGCTGTCTTCGCGGTGCTGGCGCTGGAGTCGGAGCCGGTGGACCCGCGGCTGTGAGGTAAGCGGGGCGGGGGGTGCCCCCCCGCCCCGGGACCCGCCGGCTCGGATTGATCGACCTGATCGCTGATCGACAAGACTCCTGCGAGTTCACGCGCCCTGGGGGCACAAACGAAACCCGTCTGGGAACGTTTCCTCCATGGGATTCCATGTCGACTCCGAGACCGGGCTGCTGCGCCAGGTCATACTCCACCGCCCTGACCTGGAGCTGAAGCGGCTCACCCCGACCAACAAGGACGCGCTGCTCTTCGATGACCTCCTGTGGGTCCGCCGCGCCCGCCAGGAACACGACGGCTTCGCGGATGTGCTCAGGGACCGCGGTGTCGAGGTCCATCTCTTCGGTGACCTGCTGCGCGAGTCGCTGGAGCTGCCGGCCGCCCGGAAGCTGGTGCTGGACCGGGTCTTTGACGAGAAGGAGTACGGTCCGCTGGCCACGGACCATCTCCGCGACGCGTTCGACGCGATGGACACGGCCGAGCTGACCGAGGTGCTCATCGGCGGAATGACCAAGCGGGAGTTCCTCGCCGGGCACTCGGAACCCTCCTCCGTCCGCTTCCATGTGATGGACCTTGACGACTTCCTGCTCGGCCCGCTGCCCAACCACATCTTCACCCGCGACACCTCGGCCTGGATCTACGACGGTGTGTCGATCAACGCGATGCGCTGGCCGGCCCGCAGACGCGAGACGGTCCACTTCGAGGCGATCTACAAACACCATCCGCTGTTCACCGGTCCGCAGGCGGGCCCCTTCCACCACTGGTCGGAGGGCCAGGACGACTATCCCTCCACCATCGAGGGCGGGGACGTCCTTGTCATCGGCAACGGTGCCGTGCTGATCGGCATGAGCGAGCGGACCACTCCGCAGGCCGTCGAGATGCTGGCGCGGGGTCTCTTCGCGGCGGGTTCGGCACGCACCATCGTGGCGCTCGACATGCCCAAGGCGCGGGCGTTCATGCATCTCGACACGGTGATGACGATGGTCGACCACGACACGTTCACCCAGTACGCGGGGCTCGGCATGCTGCGCTCGTACACCATCGAGCCCGCGCAGGGCGAGCACGGCGTGGGGCTGCGGGTCAGCGACCATCCGCCGGAGCAGATGCACAGCGCCATCGCCGCCGCGCTGGGGCTGAAGGACATCAGGGTCCTGACCGCGAAGCAGGACGTGCACGCGGCGGAGCGCGAACAGTGGGACGACGGCTGCAACGTGCTCGCCGTCGAGCCGGGGGTGGTGGTGGCGTACGAGCGCAATGTGACCACCAACACCCATCTGCGCAAGCAGGGCATCGAGGTGATCGAGATCCCCGGCTCCGAACTGGGCAGGGGACGCGGAGGGCCTCGCTGCATGAGCTGCCCCATCGAGCGGGACGCCGCGGACTGAGCGGCCGCCGCCGGCCTGCTCCGTATAGTGATACGGGGTATCGTATATACTTCCAATATACTACCGTCCCCGTATGCGCGACCCAGGAGCAGGCATCATGGCGACACACCTTGCAGGCCGCCACTTCCTCAAGGAGCTCGATTTCACCCCGGACGACTTCCGTGGTCTTGTCGAGCTGGCCGCCGAGCTCAAGGCCGCCAAGCGGGCGGGTGCCGAGGTCCAGCGGCTGCGCGGAAAGAACATCGCGCTGATCTTCGAGAAGACCTCGACCCGCACGCGCTGCGCCTTCGAGGTGGCCGCGGCGGATCAGGGTGCGTCGACGACATACCTCGATCCCTCCGGCTCCCAGCTGGGTCACAAGGAGTCGGTCAAGGACACGGCCCGGGTGCTCGGGCGGATGTTCGACGCGATCGAGTACCGCGGGGACGGCCAGGCGGTGGTCGAGGAGCTCGCGACCCATGCGGGGGTGCCGGTCTACAACGGTCTGACCGACGACTGGCACCCCACGCAGATGCTGGCCGACGTTCTCACCATGAGCGAGCACTGCGCCAAGGAGGGCAACGGCGACCCCATCGCCTTCGCCTACCTGGGCGATGCCCGCTTCAACATGGGCAACTCCTACCTGGTCACCGGCGCGCTGCTCGGCATGGATGTCCGCATCGTCGCCCCCCGGGCCTACTGGCCCGCGGGCCAGGTCGTCGCGCAGGCCCGCGCACTCGCCGCCGCCAGCGGCGCGAAGGTCACGCTCACCGAGGACATCGCGGAGGGCGTCGCCGGTGCCGATTTCGTCGCCACCGACGTCTGGGTCTCCATGGGTGAGCCGAAGGAGGTCTGGGGCGAGCGCATCGCGGCTCTCGCCCCGTACGCGGTGACGATGGACGTGCTGCGGGCCACGGGCAATCCCGATGTGAAGTTCCTGCACTGCCTGCCGGCCTTCCACGACCTGGGCACGCAGGTCGCGCGTGACATATACGAGCGCCACGGTCTGGCCGAACTGGAGGTCACGGACGAGGTGTTCGAGTCCCCGCACTCGGTCGTGTTCGACCAGGCCGAGAACCGTATGCACACCATCAAGGCGGTCCTGGTGGCCACGCTCGCGACGGCTGTCTGACGAGGGCCCCGTGTGTATCGCGGAGAGCCCTCGTCGCGTGGAGGTGGAGGATCTGAGTCGGAGGGCCGCGAACTCGCCCGCATCTAAGCCTTCTTGAAGAGGATCCACTCACCTGCCACCAGTATTGAACGCGTTCAATACTGGTGGCAGGATGTCCTGGGCGGCCGCCGTTCCTGCGTGCCGCCTGATCAGGCCGCAAGGGGGAGTGGACCGTGGACGAGAGCAAGCCGTGGCGGAACCTGGGGGTCGTCGGACTGCGACTGGTGGATCTCGTGGTCCGCTATGCCGCCACCTTCGCGGTCACCTGGCTGGCTGTGGAGGCGTCGCTTTCCGGGGAGTTCAGCGTCATCGACGAATGGCCGGCCTTCGCCGTGATCATCGGGGTGCCGTCCGTCCTGATCAGCTTTGTCTACGGGTTGTGCAGCACCCGGACCGGCGCGGAGTTCCGGGGTCCTCTGGCCCTGCTCCTGCTCCTCCCGCTCTGGTTCCTGCTCTTCTTCTCGCCGATCCTTCCCATACCCCTCGTGGGCCAGCTCGTCTTCGCCCTGTGCGTGATGCGGGCACCGATGCTGGGTCCGCCTCAGCTGCGACCGCTGGGGCGTGCGGCTGCCGCCTGCCTCGCCCGCCGCATGGGGCGCCGAGCGCGCCGCGCGGCTCCTTAGCGCTCCGCGGTCGGTCGCGCTGCGTGCCTACGATCCGGCCGGGGGAGTGCGTGGCGAGGGTATGACCGGAACCGCGGCCGGGGTGGTCGGCAGGGTGAACCAGACCGCCTTGCCCTGGGTGGTGGGGCGGTGGCCGCAGGCCGCGCTGAGAGCACGGATCAGCAGGAGGCCGCGGCCGTGCTCCTGCCAGGGGTCGGGCTCGCGGTCCGGGGCCGGAAGCGACAGGCCGCCGGGTGGTACGGGGTCGGGGTCGTGGACCTCGACCTGGCAGCCGGTGGGCAGGAGCTCCACCACCAGCTCGATGGGGGCGTCGCCCGTGGTGTGCTCCACCGCGTTGGCGACCAGTTCGGCGGTGAGGAGTTCGGCTGTGTCACGGTCGGCCTGGGCGCCGGAGCCGGCGAGGAGGGAGCGGATCAGCGCACGCGCCAACGGCACGGCGGCCGTCGAGTGCGGGAGTGCGAGCCGCCGGCAGACGGGGGTCGCGGTCTCCGCGGTGGCGGGTGCGTGACGCAAGGCAGGGGTCCGTTCGCAGTGCTCCGTACTGCAGGTGCAGCAGTCAACATACGAAGGCCTGGCAAGAGGACATGACCCTTATGGGGGCTTTGCCCATGTCTCGTGCCTGAGCTGATATGGGACCTTTGCCGAATTGCGACCAGGTGACGGCATGTCGGGACAGTCGTATCGCGTACTCATGACGGAAGTCACGCATGAGTGATAACTTCGAAGGGCGGGAACCCGCCCGGCAGTCCCGAGGGAGGCCACCCATGAGCCCCTTTGCCAGCTCCGCGCCACGCACCGAAGAATGGCGCCATCTGCGGCTGACCAGGCAGGACGGTGTCGCCACGGTCACCCTCGACCGCCCGGAGAAGCTCAACGCGCTCACCTTCGGTGCCTACGCCGACCTGCGCGATCTGCTCGCGGAGCTCTCCCGGGAACGCTCCGTGTGCGCCCTGGTACTCGGCGGGGAGGGGCGCGGCTTCTGCTCCGGCGGCGATGTCGACGACATCATCGGTGCCACGCTCGCCATGGACACCGCACAGCTTCTCGACTTCAACCGGATGACCGGCCAGGTCGTCCGCGCACTTCGCGAGTGCCCCTTCCCCGTGATCGCGGCCCTGCACGGCGTCGCCGCGGGCGCGGGGGCGGTACTCGCGCTGGCAGCGGACTTCAGGGTCGCCGACCCGACAGCGCGGTTCTCCTTCCTCTTCACCAAGGTCGGACTCTCCGGCGGTGACATGGGCGCGGCCTATCTGCTGCCACGCGTCGTCGGCCTCGGCCACGCCACCCGGCTGCTGATGCTCGGCGAGCCCGTCAGGGCCGTCGAAGCCGAGCGCATCGGCCTGATCAGCGAGTTGACCGCGGAGGGCGAGGCGGACAAGGCCGCCGCGGCCCTCGCCCGCCGGCTCGCGGACGGTCCCACCCTCGCCTACGCGCAGACGAAGGCGCTGCTGACCGCTGAGCTCGACATGCCGATGGCCGCCGCGATCGAGCTGGACGCCGCGACACAGGCGCTGTTGATGAACGGCGAGGACTACGCGGAGTTCCACGCGGCCTTCACCGAGAAGCGCGCCCCGAACTGGCGGGGGCGCTGACCGTGGCCACGCCGACCCTGCCCGCTTCAGTGGCTGGGCGTGCGGCGCCGTCCGGCCCCGCCACTCCGGCCGCGCCCGCGACGCTTGCCGGCCCCGCCGGGGCGTCCGCGGCCACCGCACCGCTGCGGATCGCCGTCATCGGGGGCGGGCCCGGAGGGCTGTACGCCGCGGCGCTGCTCAAGCGGCTCGACCCGGAGCGGGAGATCACCGTATGGGAGCGCAACGCGCCCGATGACACCTTCGGGTTCGGTGTCGTCCTCTCCGACGAGACCCTCGGCGGCATCGAGCACGCCGACCCCGTCGTCTACCGGGCCCTCCAGGACGAGTTCGTCCGCTGGGACGACATCGACATCGTCCACCGCGGCCAGACCCTCACCTCCGGTGGCCATGGCTTCGCCGCGCTCGGGCGGCGACGGCTGCTCGAGATCCTTCACCAGCGCTGCACCTCGCTCGGCGTCCGGCTGCGCTTTCGCACCGAGGCGCCTCCCGCCGCGGAGCTTGCCGCGAGCCACGATCTGGTCATCGCCGCGGACGGGGTCCACAGTCTCACCCGCGCCGCGCACGCCGAAGCGTTCGGGCCCAGGATCGCCACGCACCGCTGCCGCTACATCTGGCTCGCCGCCGACTTCGCCTTCGACGCCTTCCGGTTCGAGATCGCCGAGACCGAGCACGGCGTGATGCAGCTGCACGGCTACCCGTACGCGCCCGGCGAGTCGACCGTGATCGTGGAGATGCGCGAGGAGGTCTGGCGGGCCGCCGGGCTCCATGAGTGCGACGAGCAGCAGTCCGCCGAGCGCTGTGCCAAGATCTTCGCGGACGCCCTCGGCGGACGGCCCCTGCGCGGCAACAACTCCGCCTGGGTCGCCTTCCGTACCGTCGTCAACGAGCACTGGTCACACGGCGGCACAGTGCTGCTCGGGGACGCCGCACACACCGCGCACTTCTCCATCGGCTCCGGAACCAAACTCGCCGTCGAGGACGCGCTCGCCCTCGCCGCCTGCATCGAGGAGCAGCCCGGCATCTCCGAGGCACTCGCCGCCTACGAGGCCGAACGGCGCCCGGTCGTCGAGTCGACGCAGCGCGCGGCAGCGGCCAGCCTGCGCTGGTTCGAGGAGCTCGGGACGTATCTCAACCAGCCGCCCCGCCAGTTCGCGTTCAACCTCCTCACCCGCAGTCGCCGCGTCACCCATGACAACCTGCGGCTGCGCGACCCCGGCTTCACCGAGTCCGTCGAGCGTGACTTCGGCTGCCCGCCGGGCACCCCGCCGATGTTCACGCCCTTCCGGCTGCGTGGACTCACCCTGCGCAACCGGGTGGTGGTCTCGCCCATGGACATGTACTGCGCCGAGGACGGGATGCCCGGGGACTTCCACCTCGTGCACCTCGGCGCACGGGCACTCGGCGGCGCGGGGCTCGTCATGACCGAGATGGTCTGCGTCAGCGCCGAAGGACGTATCACCCCCGGCTGCACCGGCCTCTACACCGATGAGCAGGCCGAGGCCTGGCGGCGGCTCACCGGCTTCGTACACCAGCGTTCACCTGGTACCGCCATCGGTGTCCAGCTCGGCCACTCAGGGCGCAAGGGCTCCACCCGACTGATGTGGGAAGGCATCGACCAGCCGCTGCCCGACGGAAACTGGCCGCTGGTGGCCGCCTCGCCGCTGCCGTACCGGCCCGGCGTCAACCAGACCCCGCACCAGCTGGACCAGCCAGGACTCGCCGCCATCCGCGAGCAGTTCACCGCGGCGGCCCGGCGCGCCGCCGACAGCGGATTCGACCTGCTCGAACTGCACTGCGCCCACGGGTATCTGCTCTCCGGCTTCCTCTCGCCGCTCACCAACCAGCGCACCGACGGCTACGGCGGCACCCTCGCCGGGCGGCTGCGCTATCCACTCGAGGTCTTCGACGCCGTACGTGCCGTATGGCCCGACGACCGCCCGATGACGGTGCGCATCTCCGCCACCGACTGGGCTCCGGGCGGCACGACCGCCGAGGACGCCGTCGAGATCGCCCAGGCGTTCGCCGCACACGGCGCCGACGCCATCGATGTCTCCACCGGCCAGGTCGTGCCCGAGGAACGGCCCGAGTACGGGCGCTCGTACCAGACCCCGTACGCCGACCGGATCCGCAACACCCTGCGTGTCCCGGTCATCGCCGTCGGCGCCATCTCCTCCTGGGACGACGTCAACTCCCTGCTCCTCGCGGGACGCACCGACCTGTGCGCGGTGGCCCGACCACACCTCTACGACCCGCACTGGACCCTGCACGCGGCGGCCGACCAGAGTTACGAGGGCCCGGCGGCGCCATGGCCGCTGCCCTACCGCGCCGGCAGCCGCAAGCCGCCCACGGGCCGCACCGACGCGCCGAAGCCACGTCTCACCCTGCCGACATAAGAGGGCGCGGGGACAGGCGCGGGGCATAGGCGTGCACCGGGCGCGGCTCAGCCTTCCGTGATGAACCGTGCCCCGGCGTCCCGCAGCCGCGCGTGCAGCCCCATGAACACCGCGGCCGAGCGGCCACCCGGCCAGTCGGCGGGCAGCAGCTCGTCGGGCAGCGCCGGATCCGCGTAGGGCAGCCTGCGCCAGGAGTCGAGGGCCAGCAGGTAGTCCCGGTAGGCCTCGGCGGGCGGAGTGTCCTCACGCGCCTCCCAGGCGCGCAGCACCGGGCCATGCGCGTCCAGGAACTCCTCGTGCTGCTTGGCGATCGCCGCCAGGTCCCACCAGCGGGCTGCCGCGTCGGCGGTCGCCGCGAAGCCCAGGTGCTCGGCCCGGAACAGGTCGACGTACGGGTCGAGCCCCAGCCGCCGCAGCGTGTGCGCGGTCTCCTCGTGGAAGCGGGCGGGCGCGATCCAGACACCCGGGGCGGCCGTCCCGAATCCCAGCCGCCCCAGCCGGGAGCGCAGCAGATGACGCTTGTGGCGTTCGGCCTCGGGCACGGAGAACACCGCGAGGACCCAGCCGTCGGCGAGCTTCGGCGCCGACTGGTCGTAGATGCGCTGGTCGCCGTCGTCCAGCAGCTGGCGGGCATCCTGCGAGAGGGCGTAACCGGCCGCCCCGGCGGGCGTGCGCTCGGCCACCAGCAGTCCGCGACGCTTGAGCCGGGACACCGAGGAGCGCACCGAAGGGCCGTCCACGCCGACCGCGCCGAGCAGACGGATCAGCTCGGCCACGGCGAGCGAGCCCGTGGTCTCGCGCCCGTACGCGCCGTACAGGGTGACGATCAGGGATCGAGGGGTGTGCTGTTCGGCCACGTGATCACTCTAGTTCCGCACGGCCGCGTCCTCTAAGGGGCCAGGTCCCTGAGCCGGAAGCGTTGCAGCTTGCCCGTGGGCGTACGGGGCAGCGCGTCGAGGAACACGATCGCGCGCGGGCACTTGTACGGCACCAGGCGGTCCCTGACGAAGTCGCGCAGCGCCGCCGCCGTGCTGTCGCCGCGCTCCACACCCTCCCGCAGCACCACATACGCCGCCACCGTCTGGCCGCGGAGCTCGTCCGGCTGCCCGACCACCGCGGCCTCGGCCACGTCGGGATGGTCCAGCAGGGCGTCCTCCACCTCGGGCCCCGCGATGTTGTAACCCGCCGAGATGATCATGTCGTCGGCGCGGGCGACATAGCGGAACCATCCGTCCGGCTCGCGTACGTAGGTGTCGCCGGTGAGGTTCCAGCCGTCGCGTACGTACACCTGCTGGCGCGGGTCGGACAGGTAGCGGCAACCGACCGGACCGCGCACGGCCAGCAGCCCCGGCTCGCCGTCCGGCACCGGCATACGGGTGTCGGCGTCCACGACCCGCGCCTCCCAGCCGGGCACCGGCACCCCGGTCGTGCCCGGGCGGATGTCCCCGTCCGCAGCCGAGATGAAGATATGCAGCAGCTCGGTGGCGCCGATGCCGTTGATGATGCGCAGACCGGTGCGCTCGTGCCAGGACTGCCAGGTGGCGGCGGGCAGGTTCTCCCCGGCCGACACACAGCGCCGCAGCGAGGAGACGTCATACGAGAGGTCGTACGCCGCCAGCTCGTCCAGCATCACCCGGTACGCCGTCGGGGCCGTGAACAGCACGGACACCCGGTGCTCCGCGATCGCCGGAAGGAGCTGCTTGGGTCCCGCCTGCTCCAGCAGCAGTGCCGAGGCGCCTGCCCGCATCGGGAAGATCACCAGCCCGCCCAGGCCGAAGGTGAAGCCCAGCGGGGGGCTGCCCGCGAACACATCGTCGGGAGTGGGCCGCAGTACCTGCGCCGAGAAGGTGTCGGCGACCGCCAGCACATCCCGGTGGAAGTGCATGCACCCCTTCGGGCGCCCCGTCGTCCCGCTGGTGAAGGCGATCAGCGCCACATCGTCGGCCGCGGTCGCGACGGCGGTGTACGCGTCCGGCTTCCCCGCCGCCAGCCGCGTCAGGTCGTCCGGCGCGTCCCCGCCGTACGCCGTGATCCGCAGCCCCGGCACCTCCGCCTTCACCAGCTCGTCGACCCCGCGGATATCGCACAGCGCGTGCTTCACCCGGGCTATCTCGCAGATCGTCGCGAGCTCCTTGGCCCGCTGCTGCGCGAGCACGGTGACGGCCACCGCGCCCGACTTCATCACCGCCAGCCAGCAGGCGGCCAGCCAGGGTGTGGTCGGGCCGCGCAGCAGCACCCGGTTCCCGGGCACCACACCCAGCTCATCGGTCAGCACATGCGCGATGCGGTCCACTCGCGTGCGCAGGTCGTCGTAGGTCCAGGCGGCGCCGGACGTCCCGTCGTGGAAGACGGGCCGGCCGCCTCCGTAGCGGTCGATCGTCGCGTCCAGCAGCTCCGCACCGCAGTTGAGCCGCTCCGGGTAGCGCAGCCCGGGCGGCTCGGGCGCGTCGAACAGCAGCCGGGGCCACTGTTCCGCGGGCGGCAGATGGTCGCGCGCGAAGGTGTCGAGGTGGGCCGAGGGTGACAGCTCCATGGTTCGCCCCTTGTCGTGGTGGGGTCGCGCATCGAGCGTATCGTGTAGGTGACGACAGTCAACGGTCCGCGATACTGTGCTTTTCCCGGGGACGACCAAGCAGTGCGGCGCGGCCGCACGGGCCCCGGGCCCCGGCCGCAGGAAGTGGGGGATCGGATGTCCGTATTCTCGCTCGATCCGAACCAGACCGCCTGGTGCGCTGAGCTGCGCGCACTCGCCGTACAGCGGCTGCGCCCACTCGCCGAGAAGGGCGAGCCCGGCCGGGTCAACCGCCCGCTCATCGCCGCCCTCGGCGAACTCGGGCTCCTGAAACGGCTGTTCTCCGACGCGAGCGCCCTCGATCTCTGCCTGCTCCGCGAGTCGCTCGCCCACGGCTGTACAGAGGCCGAGACCGCCCTGGCGCTCCAGGGGCTCGGCAGCTACCCCGTGCTCCAGGCGGGCACACCGGCCCAGCGCGACCGCGTCCTGCCGGAGGTCATCGCGGGCCGGGCAGTGGCCGCCTTCGCGCTCAGCGAGCCCGATGCCGGCTCCGACGCGGCGGCCCTCGCCCTCGAAGCGTCCCCGGACGGCGACGGCTGGCGGCTCACGGGTGAGAAGCGCTGGATCTCCAACGCCCCCGAGGCGGATTTCTTCACCGTGTTCGCCCGAACGGGTGAGGCGGCAGGAGCACGAGGCATCAGTGCCTTCCTCGTGCCAGCCGACCGGCCCGGGCTCACCGGCAGCGCCCTGGAGATGCTCTCCCCGCACCCCATCGGCGCCCTGCACTTCGACGGCGTACCCGTCGGCCGCGACGATCTGCTCGGGGAGCCGGGCGGTGGTTTCCGGGTCGCCATGAACACCCTCAACCTCTTCAGGCCCAGCGTCGGCGCCTTCGCCGTCGGCATGGCTCAGGCTGCGCTCGAGGCCACGCTCGAACACACCGCGCACCGCACCGCCTTCGGCGGCAACCTCAAAGACCTCCAGGCCGTCTCCCACCAGGCCGCCGAGATGGCCACCCGGACGGAGGCGGCACGGCTGCTGGTGTACGCGGCGGCCGGCGCGTACGACTCCGGCGCGGCGGACGTCCCGCAGCGTTCGGCGATGGCGAAACTGTTCGCGACCGAGACCGCGCAGTACGTCGTCGACACGGCGGTGCAACTCCACGGCGCACGCGCACTCCAGCGCGGCCATCTGCTGGAGCACCTTTACCGGGAGGTCCGTGCGCCGCGGATCTACGAGGGCGCGAGCGAGGTCCAGCGCAGCATCATCGCGAAGGAGCTGTACCGGTGAGCTGCATAGAGGAATAGAGGAGTCTTACCGACGATGAAGGACGCCCGATGAGTCTCGAACGCATCAACCCGCCCGGTCTCTCCCCGGCCACCGGCTTCTCGCACGCCGTCGCCGCGACCGGCTCCCGGGTGGTGTACCTCGCCGGTCAGACCGCCCTCGACGCCGGCGGCAAGATTATCGGCGCCGGGATCGTGGAGCAGTTCGAGACGGCCCTGGCGAACCTGCTCGCCGCGCTCAACGCCACCGGCGGCACACCCCACGATCTGGCCCGGGTCACCGTCTATGCCACGGACATCGCCGACTACCGGGCCCACTCCGCCGAACTCGGGCAGGTCTGGCACCGGTTGGCCGGGCGGGACTACCCGGCCATGGCGGTCATCGGGATCGTGCGGCTCTGGGACGAGGAGGCACTGGTGGAGATCGACGGGATCGCGGTGCTGCCGTAGGCGTTGCCGTTGCCGTCCCCGTCGCCGGAGGGCCGCGGTATCAGCCGGCAGCCGTCATCGGTCCTCGAGGAGTGAGCCCATCCATTCCTCCACCGCGCCCGGTGTGCGCGGCAGCGCACCGGACATCAACCGGGCCCCCTGCGCAGTGATGACCAGGTCGTCCTCGATCCGTACGCCGATGCCGCGCAGTTCGGCGGGCAGTGTCTCGTCGTCCGGCTGGAGGTAGAGCCCGGGTTCGACGGTGAGCACCTGCCCCTCCGCCAGGACTCCGTCGGGATAGGACGAGGCGCGCGCCGACGCACAGTCGTGCACATCGAGCCCGAGCATATGGCCGCTGCTGCACAGGGTGTAACGGCGGTGGAGGTCGCCGTGCGCGTGTTTCAGCACGCCCCATTCGGCGAGACCATCGGCGATCACCCTCATACAGGCGCGGTGGAAGTCACGGAACTGCGCACCGGGCCGGAGCGCCGCGATGCCCGCTTCCTGGGCCGCCAGCACGAGTTCGTACACCTGGCGCTGGACGGGGGAGAACCGGCCGGAGAGCGGGAGGGTGCGGGTGACGTCGGCGGTGTACAGGGTGTCGGTCTCCACTCCCGCGTCGAACAGCAGTAGTTCGGAAGGGTCGAGCCGGCCGTCGTTTCGTATCCAGTGCAGCACACAGGCATGGGGCCCGGACGCCGCGATCGTCTCGTATCCGGTGCCGTTGCCCTCCAGCCTGGCGCGCAGTCCGAAGACGCCTTCGAGCCGGCGCTCACCGCGGGGGTCGCGCAAGGCGGCCGGCAGGGCGCGCACCACGTCCTCGAAGCCCCGGGCGGTGTGATCGACGGCGAGCTGGAGCTGCCCCACCTCCCACGCGTCCTTCACCAGACGCAACTCAGAAAGCGCGGTGGCCAGTTCGGCGTCGCTCGCCGCATTGCGGCCGGGCGGCAGTGCACCCAGGTCGTCCAGGTGTACGCAACGGATGCCGGTCAGCCGCTCGGCTTCTCCGAGATCGGGACGGCGGCCCACCCAGAACTCGCCGTAGCGGCGGTCGCGGTAGAACTCCTCGCTGCTGCCGTCCCCTCGTGCCGATCTCGGCCGCAGATACAGCACGGGCTCATGGCCGGACGGCCCCGAAGGCTCCAGTACCAGTACGTGGCCGGGCTGGTCCTCGCCGGTGAGGCCGGTCAGCCAGGCATAGGCGCTGTGCGGGCGGAAGCGGTGGTCGCAGTCGTTGGAGCGCACCTTCAACTCGCCTGCGGGGACCAGCAGTCTCTCGTCCGGGAAGAGCGCCGAGAGCCGCTGCCGCCGTGCGGCGGTGACGCCATGGGCGGGTACCCGGGCGTCGGCGGGCAAAGGGCTCGGTGCCCATCCCGTGCGCATGGAGGCGGCCAACTGCGGTGACACCGTCAGATCATGACTCCCGGTCGCCGGTGCGGGGCGCACCGGGGCGACGGGCTTGTCGCGGTGAACGTTTTCGGACATCCGGGCTCCCTGGAAACAGAGTTGCGCTGAGGCCTTGTCAGTGCAATTTCACATTACTATGTTACGGGTCACATCGCGCCCGTCGGTTCGGCCAATCCCCCATGCATGCCAAGGCGGTTCGCGGTGACCGCACTGCCGCACATCCCCCGTCACCTCCCACACAGGAGCGTTCGGTGTCACAGTCCAGATCCGTGCTGCCCATATCCGTGCCCGCATCCCTGCGCAGGCCACTGCTCACCGGCGCTCTTGCCGGTGGCCTCGCCGTCACCCTGCTCGCGCCTCTCGCCCCGGCCGCCTCGGCGGCCCAGCTCGGCCGACCGGCCGCCCGCCCCGCCCCGGCGCCCGCTCCCACCCGGGCCCCGAACCCCTTCGACGAGGTCGAGCGCCTGGCCGACGCGCCCAAGCGCACCGCAAGGACCGCCCCCGCACCCGGTGAGCTCGCCGAAGGCCGTATCCCCGGACGGCAGGGCCCGGGGAGCGGCGCCAGGTCCCGAGCCGCGACGGTACGCACCGCGGCCGGGGTGCCCTGCACCCTCGACGGTGTCACCGCACTGGGCCCGCAGCAGTTCGCCGACTTCCTCGCCGACCCGGCCGTCACGGCCGACGGCTGTCTCCGCGACCTCGTCTGGACCTGGGACGCCCGGCTCGTGCCCGTCATGTCCGATGCCCATGTACAGGCCGTCGGCCGCAGGATCTCCTCACTCGCGGCCCGCCATGACGGCCGCAACGGCACGCACCTGCTGGAGATGTTCACGTATCTCCATGCCGTCGCCTACCACGACTTCTCGCGCCCCGAGATCGACGTCACCGACCCGCCGACCACCGAGGTCCTGCGGCGGGCCATCAACGACTTCGGCACCGCCGCCCGCACCTTCCAGGTCACCCGCACCAACGCCGAGACCCTGCGCGAAGCGCTCTACGCGGGCAGCGCCCCCGGTCTGCGGCACAGCCAGCTCGGGCTGATCAAGAAGGTCCTGGCGACCATGGACAAGTACCACAAGGGGCAGTACGACGACGCCTCCTGGGGTGGTGCGGCACTGGCCGCCCTGTCCGTCAACTACCTGGGCGTGTACCCAGGCAACAAGGACACCGCATTCCACAACGTCGTCACGCAGAACGCCTCCTACCGGGCCGCGTTCCGTGCCTTCGCCGGCTACACCCACCTCAAGGGCACGCCCAACGAGTGGGTCGTACGCGACGCGCTCGGCGAGTACGGGCGCTTCGGCCAGGTGGCCGTGCTCAAGGAAGGGATCATTCCCGACCTGGGTGCCCTGCTGCCGGTCGCCGAGGCCAACTTCGGCAAAGGCGGCCGCCCCTGGGCGGCGCTCGTCGGCTGGCTTGACTTCTATCAGGCCTGTAAGCCGTACGGGGTCTGCAAGGAGGACATCGAGCGGCGGATCTTCCCTTACACGTACACCTACGACAACGGAGCCATCAAGGTCCGCACGGCCCTCGACCGTGCCACAGTCGACCAGCTCTACTACGCGAGCAAGCAGGTGAAGGCGCAGTTCCACCGGGTGCTCGGAACCGAGCAGCCGCTCGCCGGCGACACCAACACCGCCCTCGGCATCGTGCTGTACGCCTCGCGTTCCGACTACGAGGTCTACCACCCGATCCTCACCGGAATGGGCACCGAGAACGGCGGCATCTACATCGAGCGCGGCGCCACCTTCTACACCTACCAGCGCCGGGTGCCGCAGGACTCCTCGCTCACGCTCGAAGAGCTCTTCCGGCACGAATACGTGCACTATCTCAACGGCCGCTGGGCGGTTCCCGGTTACTTCGGGGAAGGCGACTGGTACACCGGTGACCGCACCACCGCCATGGACGAGGGCACGGCGGAGTTCTTCGACGGAGCGACCCGGGACAACGGCATCGCGGTCCGCAAGTCCCTCGTACAGGGCGTCATCGACGACACGGCTTCCGGTGGGCCACGGATGAGCGTGAACCAGCTGCTGCACGCCACCTACGACGGCGACGGTTTCCGGTTCTACGACTACGCGGGCACGTTCTTCGAGTTCCTGTGGACCGAACGTCCCTCCCTGCTCCGGGAGATGTACGGATACCTGCGGGCCGACGACGTCGCGGGCTTCGATTCCTGGCGCAACCGCGTCGGCGGCGATCCGGCCGTCCAGCGCTCCTACGACGCATTCCTGGACGCGCAGATCGCCAAGGTCGGCGACCTGTTCGTGCCCAACACGTCGTACACGCCCAACGACAGGCTCACGCAGACCTCGGCGGACGCGGTCCGTGCGGCCCTCGCCACCGCCACGTACGCCGATCCGGCCTGCACCGAGAACGGCGACCCGGGCAAACGGCGTTTCACCTGCACAGGCCGCATCACGGCGAACCTCTCCGACGCGACCAGCCCGGACCTGGTGTTCAAGGACATGTCCGAGACCGTGGACTACTTCATCCTCGACAGGTCGGCACCGGCCTCCACCAACCTCGCCGATATGAACTGCTCCTTCGGGCCGGTGGAGATCTGGTCAGGCGGACGCGCCGGTACGTCTGCCTTCCAGTGCGAAGGGCCGCTGCGCAGCTGAGTGTTGGGCCGGCGTGGTTCCCTTCCCCACGGGCATGACATGTGACATATTACTGTCGTGCTCACCACACAATCCCGTGGCCTCCTGGACGCCGTCATCATCGGCGCCGGCGTCGTCGGCGCGGCCTGCGCGTACTACGCCAGCCGCGCCGGTCTGGCGGTCGCCGTCGTCGACCGGGGCGCAGTCGCGGGCGGCACCACCGGTGCGGGGGAAGGGAACCTCCTCGTCTCCGACAAGGAGGCGGGACCCGAGCTCGATCTCGCGCTGCTGTCCACCGGACTCTGGCGCGAACTGGCGGAGGTGCTCCCACCGGACACCGAGTACGAACCCAAGGGGGGTCTCGTCGTGGCCCCGGGTGAGAGCGCGCTCGGCGCACTGCACCGCTTCGCCGAACGGCAGCGCGCGGCCGGTGTCACCGCACACGAAGTCCCCGCCGACCGGCTCCGCGAGCTCGAACCCCATCTCGCGCCCGGGCTCGCGGGCGGCGTCCACTACCCCCAGGACGCCCAGGTCCAGCCCGCCAGGGCGGCAGCGCGGCTGCTCGCCGCGGCACACGAGCGCGGCGCGGTCATCCGGCTGGGCGAGGAGGTCACCGGAGTGCTCACCGCACCGGGCGGCGCTGTCCGCGGCGTGCGCACCTCGAGCGGCGGACTCCTCGCGCCCGCCGTCGTCAACGCGGCGGGCACCTGGGGCGGCGCCGTCGCCCGGCTCGCGGGCACCGAGCTGCCCGTACTGCCCCGAAGGGGCTTCGTCCTGGTCACCGAGCCACTGCCACGCGTCGTACGCCACAAGGTGTACGCCGCCGACTACATCGCCGATGTCGCCAGCGGCTCCGCGGACCTCCAGTCCTCCGCGGTCGTCGAGGGCACACCGTCGGGACCGGTCCTGATCGGCGCCACCCGCGAACGGGTCGGTTTCGACCGGGCCATGTCCACCGGGGCGCTGCGCAGGCTCGCCCGCCAGGCCGCGGCACTCTTCCCCGTCCTCGCGGACCTGCGGGTGATGCGGGCGTACCACGGCTTCCGGCCCTACCTCCCCGACCACCTGCCCGCCATCGGGCCCGACCCCCGGGTGCCCGGCCTGTTCCATGCCTGCGGCCACGAGGGAGCCGGTATCGGGCTGGCGCCCGCCACCGGACTGCTGATCGCCGCCGCGCTCAGCGGTGGCCAACAGGTGCTGGACCTGAAGCCGTTCCGGCCGGAGCGGTTCAGCGAGTCGACCGGGCGCGGCCCCGGCGACCCCGATCACCCGGACGGCCGGACAGGAGCGGCACAGTGACCAGAACACCCGTTTCCCTCGTGCGCGCCGAACCCGGTCCTCCCTACGAGATCACCTTCGACGGGCGCCCCATCCGCGCGCTTCCCGGGCAGACCGTCGCCGCCGCGCTCTGGGCCGCGGGCATCCTCGCGTGGCGCACCACCCGTGTGAACGGCGTACCGCGCGGGGCCTTCTGCGGTATCGGCGTCTGCTACGACTGCCTCGCCACCATCAACGGCCGTCCCAATCAGCGGGCCTGCCTGGCGCCGGCCCGCCCGGGCGACACGATCACCACCCAGGAGGGCACCGGCCATGACGACCTCACCGTATGACCTGGCGGTCGTCGGTGCCGGGCCCGCCGGGCTCGCGGCCGCCGTCACGGCCGCCGGACTGGGGCTGCGGGTGGCGCTGCTCGACGCGGGGGAGCGGCCCGGGGGGCAGTTCTACCGCCACCCCGCACCCGCACTCCGCGCCCGGCGCCCCGAGGCACTGCACCACGGCTGGGCGGCCTACGCCGATCTTGAACGCAGACTGGACGTGCTTCGTGCGGCGGGAAGCATCCGGTACCTCCCGGCCCACCATGTGTGGACGGTGCTTCCCGGCGACGCCGGCAGCGCTGACGCCGGCGGCGGTGATGCCGACAGCGCCGATACCGGCGGCGGCACTCCCCGCTGGCGGCTCCACGCCCTGGCGGGCAACCGTGCGGAGGACGAGCGGCCGGTCCAGGTCCAGGCCCGTGCCGTGCTGCTGGCCACCGGTGCGTACGAGCGCCAACTCCCCTTTCCGGGCTGGACGCTGCCCGGGGTCATCGGTGCCGGAGCGGTACAGGCCATGCTCAAGTCCGGGCTGGTACTGCCCGGTCGGCGCATCGTCGTCGCGGGCAGCGGACCACTGCTGCTCGCCGTCGCCGGATCGCTCACAGCCGCAGGTGCCAGGGTGCCCGCCGTGGTGGAGGGGTCGGCGTACACGGCGTACGCCCGGGGGCTGCCCACGCTCCTGAGCGTCCCCGCCAAGCTCGCCGAAGGAGCCCTTCACACAGGTGCGTTGATGAGGCGCGGTGTGCGGATGCTCAGCAGACATGCCGTCACCGAGGCCCATGGCACGGACCGGGTCGAGGCCGTCACCGTCACCAGGCTCGACCGTGACTGGCGGCCTGTGCCGGGCGGTGGCCGGCGTCTCGCCTGTGACGTACTGGCCATCGGACACGGTCTTGTGCCCCAGCTCGAACTCGCCACGGGACTCGGCTGTGCCACCCATCCCACTCCTGACGGCGGCGTGGCGCTGGATGTCGACGCCGAGCAGCGCACATCCGTGACCGGGGTCTGGTCGGCAGGGGAGACGGGTGGCATCGGCGGTGCCGAACTCGCCCTGACGGAAGGAGAACTGGCCGCGTACTCCATCGCCCGTGCCCTGCTTGGCATCCCCGGGAGCCCCCGGCGCGCAGCGCGGCTGACCACCTGCCGTACCCGGTTGAGGGCTTTCGCCGACCTGATGGCTACCGCGCACCGCCCAGGCGCGGGCTGGACCGGGTGGCTCGACGACACCACGACGGTGTGCCGCTGCGAGGAGGTACCGGCCGGGCTGATCAAGGAGGCGGCCGGTGCGCTCGGAGCGCACGACACCCGAACGGTCAAGCTGCTCACCCGCGCAGGCATGGGTTGGTGCCAGGGGCGGATGTGCGGCCCCGCCGTGGCCTGCCTGGCCGAGGCGGAAGCCGGTGCGGATCGCGCCGCGCCGCACTCCGTGGCCGACCGGCGCCCACTGTCCTGTCCGGTGCCTCTGAGCCACCTCGCCGAGCTGCCCGAGTCATCCTGACCGCACTGTCCGGCACTCCCCGCGATCACACCTGCCGATCCACTGACACCGTCAGTCGACCACCTATACAATGTCACACCGTACAAGAGGAGTTGAAATGCCGCTCGCACCTCGCACCCGCCCCTGGCGCGGAATCATGGTCGCCACCGCTCTCCCGCTGCGCGACGATCTCTCCATCGACTACGACGCCTACGCCGACCATGTGTCCTGGCTCGTTGCCAACGGCTGTGACGGAGTCGTGCCCAATGGCTCACTCGGCGAATACCAGACCCTCACGGACGACGAACGGGCCCGGGTGGTGCGTACCGCCGTCGAGGCGGCCGGTGACGGGGACCGGGTGATGCCGGGCGTCGCCGCCTACGGCAGCGCCGAAGCCCGCCGTTGGACCGACCAGGCAGCCGAGGCCGGCGCCGGATCCGTGCTGCTGCTGCCGCCCAACGCCTACCGTGCGGATGAGGCCGCGGTGACGGCCCACTACGCGGAGGTCGCGCGCTGCGGTCTTCCCGTCGTCGCGTATAACAACCCGTACGACACCAAGGTCGACCTCACCCCCCGCCTGCTCGCCCGGCTCCACACCGAGCACAGCATCGTCGCCGTGAAGGAGTTCAGCGGGGATGTGCGGCGCGCATTCGAGATAGCCGAACTCGCCCCGGGACTCGATCTGCTGATCGGTGCCGACGATGTGCTGCTCGAACTGGCCCTGGCCGGTGCCGTCGGCTGGATCGCGGGATATCCCAACGCGCTGCCCCGGGCGTGCGCCACCCTCTACCGCGCCGCCGTCGACCGGGATCTGGAGACCGCGCTGCCCCTGTACAGGTCCCTGCACTCCCTGCTGCGCTGGGACTCCAGGACCGAGTTCGTACAGGCCATCAAGCTGTCCATGGACCTCGCCGGCCGCCCGGGAGGCCCGACTCGTCCGCCACGCTCCCCCCTCACCCCGGAACAGGACGCGGCCGTGCGCGCGGCCACCGAGAAGGCACTCGCCGAAGGCCACCGCTGACCCGCAGCGACAGAGCGAGAAGGGGAAGGGATCCGTATGCGCACCCGCCATGTCTTCCACGCCGTCGACTCCCACACCGAGGGCATGCCCACCCGTGTCATCACCGGTGGCACCGGGGTGGTCCCCGGCGCCACCATGGCTGAGCGGCGTACGTACTTCATCGAGCACCTCGACCACATCCGCACCCTGCTCACGTACGAGCCGCGCGGCCACTCCGCGATGAGCGGCGCGATCCTCCAGCCGCCCACCCGCCCGGACGCCGACTACGGGGTGCTGTTCATCGAGGTGTCCGGGGTGCTGCCGATGTGCGGCCACGGCACCATCGGCGTCGCCACCGTGCTGGTCGAGACCGGCATGGTGCCCGTGACCGAACCGGTGACGACCGTCCGCCTCGACACCCCGGCCGGCCTGGTGAGGGCGGACGTACGCGTCGAGGAAGGGGCGGCCCGGTCCGTCACGCTCACCAATGTGCCCGCGTTCTGCCTCGCACTCGACCGCAGGACCGAGGTGCCCGGTCATGGCACGATCACCTACGACATGGCGTACGGCGGCAACTTCTACGCCATCGTCTCCCTGGACGCACTGGGGCTCCCCTTCGACCGGGCCCGCAAGGACGAGTTGCTGACCGCCTCGCTCGCCGTCATGGACGCCATCAACGCGAGCGACCGTCCCGTCCACCCCGAGAGCCCGCACATCGGCGGGGTCAAGCACGTCTATCTCGCCGCACCGGGCTCCGACGCCGCACGCTCCCGGCACGCCATGGCCATCCACCCCGGCTGGTTCGACCGCTCCCCGTGCGGCACGGGCACCAGTGCCCGAATGGCCCAGCTCCATGCCCGCGGGGAGCTGCCCATCGGCCGTGACTTCGTCAACGAGTCGTTCATCGGCACGGAGTTCACCGGACGGCTGGTCGAGGAGACCACCGTCGGTGCGCTGCCCGCCGTCGTCCCCACCATCACGGGGCGTGCATGGATCACCGGCACGGCCCAGTACTTCCTCGATCCGACCGACCCGTTTCCCGGAGGCTTCCTGCTGTGACAGCGCGACCCGTCGAGCAAACGTCACATTGTACGCTGGCTCCTCGCGGATTCACGGAGGCATGCCATGGGCGACCCGAAGCAGTTCACCCTGATCACAGCCCAGGAACGGTTGCGTGACCAGGTCGCCCACGCGCTGCGCGCCGCCCTCGTGGCGGGTGAGCTCCGGCCCGGGCATGTCTACTCCGCGCCCGGACTCGCCGCCGACTTCGGGACCTCCGCCACACCCGTGCGGGAGGCCATGCTCGACCTGGCGCGCGAGGGCCTCGTCGAGCCGGTCCGCAACAAGGGCTTCCGGATCACCGAGGTCAGCGAGCGCGACCTCGACCAGTACACCGAGCTGCGTGCCCTCATCGAGGTGCCGACCATCGGGAGGGTCACCCAGCTCGCGACGGTGGAGCAGCTCGAAGAGCTCCGGCCGGGCGCCGAGGAGATCGTGACGCGTGCGCGGGATCACGATCTCATCGGATATCTGGATGCGGACCGCCGCTTCCACCTCGGTCTGCTCGCCCTGGCGGGAAACGAGCGGCTGGTCGAGACGGTCGGGGACCTCCGCAAGCGTTCCCGGCTCTACGGGCTGACCAGGCTGGACGAGCGCGGCCAGCTGGTCGCCTCGGCCGAGGAGCATCTGGAGCTGCTCGATCTGATGGTGGCCGGTGACACGGCGGGTGCTCAGGACTGCATGGCCCGCCACCTCGGGCATGTGCGCTCGCTCTGGGCCCAGGCGAGGGACGTACCGGTGGAGCCGCACCCGCGGCACCGACTCGGCAGCCGCTAGCACCCGCGAGCCGCCAGGCCGGGGTGCTCGGCCGAAGCCGCCGACTCGCGGCGGCTTCGGCCGCGGCCTACGGTCGAAGAGTAGGCGTGGGTCCGCCGATCGACCCCACGCCCACCCACCCCTTGCGGCCACGCCCGCCGGGCCGCACCACGCCATGACCAGCCCGCGACCCGCCCCAGCACCGCGGACCACCGCCCCGGAGCGGGGCGGTGGGAGCGTCATGGCGCTGCTCGTCATCGCGTCCTGCCAGCTCATGGTGGTGCTCGACATCACCATCGTGAACATCGCGCTGCCGCACATCCAGACCTCGCTGGGTTTCTCCACCACCGACCTGTCGTGGGTCGTCAGCGCGTACACCCTCACCTTCGGCGGGCTGCTGCTGCTCGGCGGAAGGACGGGGGACATCCTGGGGCGGCGCAGGGTCTTCGTCTGCGGAGTGCTGCTCTTCGTCGTCGGCTCGATGGCCGCCGGGCTCGCCCAGAGCGCCGGTGAGCTGCTGGCCGCCCGCGCCTTCCAGGGCGCGGGCGCCGCCGTCGCCTCCCCGACCGCCCTCGCCCTGATCAGTACGACGTTCACGGAGGGCCCGGAGCGCAACCGGGCCTTCGGCGTGTTCGCCTCCGTCTCCGCCGCAGGGGGTGCGCTCGGGCTGATGGCGGGGGGTGTGATCGTCGAATGGCTGGACTGGCGCTGGGTGTTCTTCGTCAACGTACCGATCGGACTGCTCATCGTCCTTGCCGCGCCCCGCTGGATCGCGGAGTCCCCGCGCCGGCCCGGCACCTTCGACATCGCCGGCGCGCTCACCGCCACGGCCGGAATGGTGCTGCTTGTCTACGGCTTCATCCGCGCGGCTCAGGACGGTTGGCGGGACGCCCTCACGATCGCGTCGTTCGCCCTGGCGATCGTGGTCCTGGCCCTGTGCTCCCGCGTCGAGCGCCGTTCCAGGCAGCCGGTGATCCCGCTGCATCTGTTCGCCGACCGCAATCGCCGGGGGACCTACGCGATGATGCTCAGTCTCGCCGCCGCGATGTTCGGCATGTTCTTCTTCCTCTCGCTCTTCGTGCAGAACGTGCTGGGCTTCAGTCCGCTGAAGGCGGGATTCGCCTTTCTGCCGGTCAGCGCGATCATCGTGACGGGGGCACGAACCACGGCACGGCTGCTGCCCCGATTCGGGCCCAAGCCGTTCATGGTGACCGGCGCCGTGCTGACCACGGCCGGCTTGGTCTGGCTGACCCGCGTCGATGTCCATTCCACGTATGCCGGAAGTCTTCTGGGGCCGATGCTGGTGTTCGGCCTGGGTATGGGGCTCCAGTTCGTGTCGATCACGGTCACGGCGCTCTCCGGTGTCCCCGCGCGGGAATCCGGCGCCGCCTCCGGTCTTCTCAACACCCACCAGCAGGTGGGCGGCTCACTCGGGCTTTCCCTGCTGACCACGGTGTTCGGTACGGCCGCGGGCGAGGAGGCGGCCCGCCAGGCGCCGCTCTTCCTCGCCCGGGCCACCCCCGACGAGAAACTGCGCTTTGCGCAGTCCGGCAGACTCCCGGCGCCCTACGCGGACGCGGTCCTCACGTCCGGGGCGACGACCGCCTTCGCCGTCGCCGCCGTGTTCACGGCGGTCGCCGCGCTGATCGCCCTGTTCGTCATCCGCATCCGCACTGCCGACATCGAACGGCTCAACGGCCGGGGCAGCGGAACCCAGAGGGGCTGAATCCGGCGGGGCGGAACCAGTCATACCACCTGGACCATTCGGGGCACTGCGGTGCTCTCCCTGAGTGACGACCCGGAATATGTCACGGTTCCGGGCGCCGTATCCCTTCATATTCGATGACGAAAGAGGCCGCCGCGGCAGCCGGTGCCGGAATGGCATCCCACCCCACTCAGCCCGTTCTCCGGAGCGAAGTCCTGCCGGGACACCTCCCCAGGTGTGCATTCGGCTCGACTCCGGCTGGATGACATGCAAATGCCTCTGCTTCGGTCTGCTCGCCGGCCTTGTGTGCATGGAGAGGAAAGCACGAATGAAGAAGCTCACTTGGGCAGCCAGGAGCTTGGCGGCCGTGTCCGGAGCCCTGCTCGCGGGCGGTGTCCTGGCCCCCTCCGCGATGGCCAGCACGGACACCCCGTCCGATGGCATGGCCGCAAGCATCATGGCGGTGTCCGGTTACGACTGGGGATACGGCGGCCGTGGCTGCAACTCCGAGCACGACGTGGCCTCCGCCACCGTCGACGACAGCGAGAGCGAGCTGTTCGGCACGGTGTTCACCGCCACGACGGACCGCCGCGGCGAAGGGTTCCTCAACGACAGCCGGGATCCGGCGGACTGGTTCAGCCTCTCCCTGATCCCCGGCGCCCCGGACTGCGTCCAGGATGTCGCTCTGTCGGTGACCGAGGCGGATCCGGACCCGGGAACCCTCTACATCACCGTGGTGGACCACAAGGGTGTGGTCTACCAGGCCGAGTGCAGTGTGTCGGGCACCATCCTCGACGCCACGAACATCGCCGCGGCCTGCGGTGCCGGCTTCATCGAGAACGTGGGTACGCCGGTCTAAGCAGGTACACACCCGGAGCGTGCTTCGTGTCGGCCCTGCCGGTGCGAAGCCGTACGGGCACGGGGATCCGACCGGGGCCGGCCGCCAGCTCGATGGCGGTCGGCCCCGGGGGCTGAGGTCCGGGATCCGACGGCCCGGGTGCTCAGGGGGTGACGATGGCGAAGTGGGTGTCCGCGGTGTCCAGTACGGCGAGCAGCTTCACCAGCAGGCGCGGGTCGCCGGTCATGGTGATGCCCGTGGTCGCCTTGGTGGACAGCATGACGAGGAGCTGGGTCTTGGTCATCGTCATGGTCAGACCCGCCTCCGGGGCGGGCTTGCCGTCGGTGGTGTGGCTGAGAAGGCCGTTGGCCAGCACGAGGTGCCAGTACTCGTCGCCGATGTGCCAGTCGACGGCCAGACTCAGACCCCAGGCCTTGGGGCCGTTGACCCGGACGGCCATACCGTCGATGAGCTGCCCGACCGTGAGCGCCGCGTACACGTCGGCACCCAGGGTCGCATCGGTCCCGGACGTGACGCCCCCGGTGAGTTCCTGCGCACCCGTGAGATAGAAGTTGCGCCACACGGCGTTCTCGGAGGCCTGGCCGAGGCGGGTGTAGACCTCGGCGAGCCGGCGCTTGGCACGCGTGTCCTTGGGGTCGTTGAAGACGGCGTGGTTGAGCAGCGTGACGGCGAAACGCAGATCGCCCTTGCGTGCGTACTGATCGGCGCGGGCCCGTACGGCGGACTGGCCGCCCATACAGGCGACGTAGCGGCGGGCCTCCTCGACGGGAGGGTGTTCCCAGAGATGGGCGGGGTTGCCGTCGAACCAGCCCATGTAACGCTGGTAGATCCCCTTGATGTTGTGGCTGAGGGAGCCGTAGTAGCCGCGGTTGGCCCACACCCGCTCCAGCGCCGGAGGCAGTTCCAGTGTCTCCGCGATCTCGGCCGCGGTCATTCCCCGGTTGATCAGGCGGACCGTCTGGTCGTGCAGATAGCCGTAGAGGTCCCGCTGGTGGGCGAGCAGGGCGACGATGCTGTCATTGCCCCAGGTGGGCCAGTGGTGGGAGGCGAAGGCGACATCGGCCTTGCCTGCGTAGAGGCCGATGGACTCGGTGAGATGGCCGGCCCATGCACGGGCGTCGCGGACCTGGGCGCCGCGGAGGGTGATGATGTTGTGCATGGTGTGGGTGGCGTTCTCCGCCATGCACACCGCCCGCAGGTCGGGGAAGAGGAAGTTCATCTCCTCCTGGCACTCGGTCCCCGGGGTCATCTGGAACCGGATGCGGACCCCGTCGAGGGTGACCTCCTGACCGGACTCGCTGATGTACTCGGTCGGGGCGATGAGTCCCACGCTGCCCACCGACACGGTCAGCCCGAGCCCGCAGCCGACCTGGGCGGCTGCTCCCCTGGGGAGCTGGGTGCCGTACATGTAGGCGGCCCGCCGGGCCATGGCGGGGCCGGCGTAGACGTTCTCGCTGACCGCGTGCTCCATGAAGCCCTGCGGCGCGAGTACGCGGATCCCCGTCCCGCCGTCGGGCAGGACACCGCGGCAGCCGCCGAAGTGGTCGACATGCGGATGGGTGTAGATCATGGCTTTCACAGCGCGATCGCCCCGGTGGGCGCGGTAGAGCCCCAGCGCGGCGGCCGCGGTCTCCGCGGAGATCAGCGGGTCGATGACGATGATCCCGGTCTCGCCCTCGACGATGGTCATATTGGACAGGTCCAGGCCACGGACCTGGTAGATCCGCTCGGTGACCTGGTAAAGGCCCTGTCGGGACAGCAACCGGGCCTGTCGCCACAGACTCCTGTCGACGCTCTTGGGCGGGGTCGCACCACCCTCGGCGAGGAAGCCGTAGGCGTCCGTGCTCCAGACGGTCGTGCCGGCCTTGTCCTTGATCGCGCCACCGGTGAACGCCGCGATGAAGCCACGGTCCGCGTCGGCGAAGTCCTGCTCGTCGTCGTAGGCAAGGCCGTCGGTGTGTGTCGGCGAGGGGGTACCGGCACGGCCTTGTCCGGGCAACGCCTGGGCGGTCTGCGGGTTGAGCGCGACTGCCGCGGCTGCGGCGCCCGCTGCGGTGACGAATCCGCGCCGGTCAATCGGGGCCATGGTGCACGTTCCCTTCTCGCAAGGATCGGGCCCGGTCCCCATGGGGCGAGGGCCGCACCGTAGTGCAGTAGGACTGCAACAAGAGTCGAAGCGTCACTATTGCAGCCACGGTGAAATAAAAGAAGATGTGTGGCGCAAGTTCCGCTCAGCCCTCCGCGGCGGCGCCGAGCAGCGCCCGCAAGGTCCGGCCCATCGCCCTCCGGGCCGCCGCCTCGCCCAGGCCCCGCCGGCTGCGCAGATGCTCCCAGGCTCCCCACGACGACGCGGCTTCCATGGCGTCCAGCAACCCGCCCGCCCGGCGCGCTCCTGGCACCTGGTGCAGCTCCGGACCGAAGGTCCGAGCCAGGTCATCCCGCAGCCAGGTGTCCCCCCGGGCCATGACCCGGCGCAGGCCCGGCGAGTCCGACTCCAGCCCGAGGCCCTCCCTGCGGATCGGCGTCATCACCTCGTACATCCGGCCACGCTGAGACACGAACGCCCGCACCTTGCGCACCGTGCCCTCCTCAGGGGGCACCGGCTCGGACAGGGCCCGCCATCGCTCGGCCTGCCGCTCGGCGGCCGCCGTGAAGAGCGCTTCGCGGTCCGCGAAGTGCACGAAAACGCTTCGTTCCGACACTCCGGCCCGCTCCGCGATGGCCTTCCCGGTCGGCTTGCGCACACCCTCCGAGACCAGGTCCAGCAGTGCGTCCAGCAGCACCGCGTTGGTCCACTCCGGATCGCGTCGCCATCGGCGCTGCCGTCCCGAAGCGGGGGCGCCGGGGGTGGGTTCGTCTCGATCGTCTCGTGCCTTCACAGTGCACATGGTCTCAGGGGCTACACTCCCGCCGTCCGAACCCGCGCCGGGTCGCTCACGCGGTACGGCCCGCGCGTCGGGCGTCGGTCGGCACCTTCGGAAAAGCCTGCCCGAACGGTTTACAAAGCCTTCGACGCATCGTCATAGTGCTTCACTCGTAAGGGAGTTCACCGCCGAAGCGGTGGTGAGCAGACAGCGTTTGCTCGTGTCGGCGTTCGTTTCGCAAAAGTTCCGACGGAAAATTCCCCCGAAGGGCCAGATGGTGTCCAGACTTCGTACACAGCGCAGAAGCGCCGTCATCGCCGTCGCCGTGGTGTCGGTGGCAACGGCCATGGCGACGATGCCGACGGCGCACGCCGGCGCTTCGTCCCAGGCGGCGACCGGCACCTTCACTACCCTCAGCTACAACGTGGCGGGCCTCCCCGAGCCGCTTTCAGGCAGCAGTCCGGACAAGAACACGAAGCTCATCTCGCCCCGGCTCAACGCCTACGACGTGGTCAATGTCCAGGAGGACTTCGCCTACGACGACGATCTCCGCAAGCACGACGAGCACCCCTACCGGACGAAGGCGTCCGCCAAGGGCTGGATATTCGGGGTGCCGTTCTCCGACGGCCTCAACACCTTCTCCGACTTCAGGCAGAGCAACCTGGACCGCGAGGACTGGGACAAGTGCACGGGCACCAACTGCCTGACGCCCAAGGGCTTCAGCTTCGTACAGCTTGAGATGCCCGGCGGTGCCACGCTCGACCTGTACAACGTCCACATGAACGCCGGGTCCGGC
Organism: Streptomyces sp. NPDC019396; assembly: GCF_040632375.1. Taxonomy (NCBI): domain Bacteria; kingdom Bacillati; phylum Actinomycetota; class Actinomycetes; order Kitasatosporales; family Streptomycetaceae; genus Streptomyces; species Streptomyces sp. NPDC019396. Next base: position 57,685 of record NZ_JBEYBS010000016.1, read on the forward strand.
TCGGCGAAGGAACTGCGCGTCCGCCGGGACAACACCCGCCAGCTCTCGGAGTACATCCAGAAGCACTCCGCGGGCCATGCCGTCCTCGTCATGGGCGACATGAACAGCCGCTACACCCGCTCCGGGGACATCATCCGCGAACTGCGGGACGACAACGGATTGACCGACGCCTGGGTGGAGCTGATCAACGGCGGGAAGACCCCGGACATCGACGACAACGCGCCCACCTGCAAGACCGAGAACGCGTGCGAGGTCATCGACAAGATCCTCTACCGCAGCGGGTCGGGCCTCGACCTGAAGGCGACGTACTACAACAACGAGTACGCGAAGTTCCTCGATTCGAAGGGCCAACAGCTCTCCGACCACAACCCGTCGACCGTCCGGTTCACCTACAGCGTCCGGTAGGGGCCTGCGACGCCCGGCCGTGAGCCCGCACCGCGGCCGGGTGCACGTCGACTTCGCCCTCGCAGGCGTTGTCACCCCGGCGGGGTGACAACGCCAGCCGCGCGCGAGTACGCAGGGCCGTCAACCGTGTCTTCCGCAACGGCGATGACACGGTTGACGGCCCCCAGACGACCCAGGACGGAGGAAGGCCTCCCGACCTGGAGGTGCATCAGATGTCGCGGAAGATCTCGATCTGCGCGCCCACCGAGTTCAGGCGCTCTGCCAGATCCTCGTAACCGCGGTTGATGACATAGACGTTGCGCAGCACGGACGTGCCCTCGGCCGCCATCATCGCCAGCAGCACGACCACGGCGGGGCGCAGCGCTGGCGGGCACATCATCTCGGCGGCGCGCCAGCGGGTCGGGCCCTCGACGAGGACGCGGTGGGGGTCGAGGAGCTGGAGGCGGCCACCGAGGCGGTTGAGGTCGGTGAGGTAGATCGCGCGGTTGTCGTAGACCCAGTCGTGGATGAGGGTCTTGCCCTGGGCCACCGCGGCGATCGCCGCGAAGAACGGCACGTTGTCGATGTTGAGGCCGGGGAACGGCATGGGGTGGATCTTGTCGATCGGGGCTTCCAGTTTGGACGGACGCACCGTCAGGTCCACCAGCCGGGTGCGGCCGTTGTCGGCGGTGTACTCCGCGGTCCGGTCGTGGTCCAGGCCCATCTCCTCGAGAACCGCGAGCTCGATCTCCAGGAACTCGATCGGCACCCGGCGGACGGTCAGCTGCGATTCGGTGACCACGGCCGCGGCGATGAGGCTCATCGCCTCCACCGGGTCCTCGGAGGGGGAGTAGTCGACGTCCATGTCGATACTGGCCACGCCGTGCACGGTCAGTGTGGTGGTGCCGACCCCGTCGATCCGTACGCCCAGCGCCTCGAGGAAGAAGCACAGGTCCTGGACCATGTAGTTGGACGAGGCGTTGCGGATCACGGTGACGCCGTCATGGCGTGCGGCGGCGAGCAGGGCGTTCTCGGTCACGGTGTCGCCGCGCTCGGTCAGCACGATCGGGCGCTCGGGGCCGGCCGACGGTTCCACGACCGCGTGGTACAGGCCCTCGGTGGCGGTGATGTCCAGTCCGAAGCGCCGCAGGGCGATCATATGGGGCTCGATCGTGCGGGTGCCGAGGTCGCAGCCGCCCGCGTACGGGAGGCGGAAGCGGTCCAGCCGGTGCAGCAGCGGGCCGAGGAACATGATGATCGACCGGGTCCGGCGTGCCGCGTCGGCGTCGATGGCGTCCATGTCCAGCGTGGCGGGCGGGACGATCTCGAGGTCGGTGCCGCCGTTGATCCAGCGGGTCCGGACTCCGATGGAGTTCAGCACTTCGAGGAGCCGGTACACCTCCTCGATACGGGCGACCCGGCGCAGTACCGTGCGGCCCTTGTTGAGCAGCGAGGCGCACAGCAGTGCCACGCAGGCGTTCTTGCTGGTCTTGACGTCGATGGCACCGGACAGCCGGCGCCCGCCGACGACGCGCAGATGCATGGGGCCGGCGTACCCGAGCGACACGATCTCGCTGTCGAGGGCCTCGCCGATACGGGCGATCATCTCAAGACTGATGTTCTGATTGCCACGCTCGATGCGGTTGACTGCGCTCTGGCTGGTGCCGAGCGCCTCGGCGAGCTGCGTCTGCGTCCAGCCACGATGCTGCCGGGCGTCACGGATGAGCTTGCCGATGCGTACGAGGTAGTCGTCTGCCATAGCGGCAGGCTATCTCAGATATGAGATGACCTGCCCAATGGGGTGGACCATATGGGTGATGCCTGGTCTTGATGCTCCATTACTCCACGAACTAGAACAAAAGGTGCGGTCCATTCGGGTGAGTCACCGTGCGCGTGCACCGTCGTCACACCATCCCGGCCACGAGCCGACGGCGTGCCATCGCCTTCGCGTACAGCAGATGGGCGATGGCCTCGGCCGCCAGGACCAGCACGACCAGCCACGGCGCCAGATGCCCACCGAAGACGACCACCAGTGCCGGGATGCCGACGCCCGGCACCGCCCAGACCGCTACGGAGCGCACCGTCCTTCCGTAACGGAGCGCGATGGCGGCATGGGTGAGGTGGTACAGCGCGAGACCCCCGGCCAGGGCGATCAGCGCACCCTGCGGCAGATGGGCATGGCCTGCCTCGTCCACGGCCGTGGCGAGGCCGCCCGCCACGCAGATCACCGAGGCGGTTACGAAGAAGTGCAGGAACCCCGCGACATCACGGGCCAGCACAAAGGCGGCGCGTCCCCGCGCCGCGCCCAGCATGAGCTCCACCGCGGTCGTGCCGAAGTCGAAGTACGACCACCAGAGCGCAGCGAGCAGCACGAAGCCGAGCAGTGCCGTGACGCCCGCCCGGGCCGTCCAGGTGTGGTCCGCCGACGTGATCAGCGAGAGCACCGACTCGCCGAGCACGATGATCACGAAGAGTCCGACCCGCTCCACCAGGTGGCCCGTGTGCAACTGCCGCGCGACCCCGCTGCCTCGCGCGGTGAGCAGCAGCACCACCTCCGCGACGATGAGCACCGCCCACATGGCATACCGCCAGGGACCCGGCACGAATGCCGAGACCACCCACAGCACCCCGGACACGAGGCAGTAGCCCAGCGGCCGCCACTTCGGCACCCGCATCGGTCCGGTCAGGCGGGTCGCCGGCCACCACAGCCCCAGCAGCACGAACCGGGTCCCGGCGTAGCCGATCGCGTACGCGGGCCCCCGGTCCCCGGTCGCCTCGGGCACCGCCGCCGCCATCAGGGCGAGGCAGGCCATCGCCGAGAGCATCAGCAGCCGGCGGCGGGCGCCGTCGTCGGCGAAGAGGTTGGCCGCGACCGTGAAGTTGATCCACATCCACCACGGCGGGAAGTAGAGCGCGAGGAAGACACCGAAGTCCTGCGGGCTCGGGTCCCCGTGCAGGGTGTGGGACAGCTGGGCCGCGAAGGCGACGAAGACGAGGTCGAAGAACAGCTCGAGCCAGTCCGCGTGCCGTTGCTCAGGCGTGGCGCTCTCGGGTGCTGCGGAGGTGGTGGTCACCGGCCCATTGTGCGAGAGGGGGCGGCGCACTTCGAGCCGGTGGGCCGGCGCCGCTACGTGTTCCACGCGTCGGCGGGCTGGTCCAGCTCGCGCAGCGCCTGGGCGTGGGCGCTCATCCGGATGCCGAGGCTGCCGCTCGTGAAGAGCGCCACACCGGCGACCGACACCGGCACAGACAGCCCGAGCACGGCCAGGGCCTCAGGCCAGTCGCGTTCGTTCGCACACTGGTAGCCCCTGTACACACCGCCGTTGGCCGTACCCCGATCGGTGAACAAGCGTGATTCGCACTCGTCGGGGGAACGGTGGTCCTCGCCCGCCTCGTACGGCGTGAGCAGCAACAGCGCACACCACGTCCAGAGGAGCGCGGACACGGCCAGCAGGGCGATGCCCCAGGCACGTATCCGCCCGTTCCTGTCACGGAAGTCGAGGTCGTACTCGCGTGATCGCATGCCGGGCGAGTCTAGGTGACGCCTGTGGCCGGTCCGGGAGGTCTGCCTCAGGGCTCGCCCGTTCCTGGCACCTGATCCGGCGATCCGCGCCACAGCGCCCCGGCGGGTCGGGCGGTCCCTCGCCCCGGACCATGGGGGCAGACGCGAGGACACGTCGCCGCCCCTCAGTCGAGACAGAACTCGTTGCCCTCGACGTCCTGCATCACGATGCAGGACTCGTTCTCGTCATCGGCGGTCAGCAGCCGCACGCGTACCGCGCCGAGCGCGACCAGCCGTGTGCACTCGGCCTCGAGTGTGGCGAGGCGCTCTTCACCCACGAGCCCGGTGCCGACCCGCACGTCAAGATGAAGCCGGTTCTTGACGGCCTTCCCTTCGGGAACGCGCTGGAAGAACAGTCGCGGGCCCACACCTGAGGGATCAGTACATGATGCGAACGCCGGACCCTGATGCCCGGGCGGCAGTGAACGATCGAAATCTTCCCAGGTGGCGAACCCCTCCGGCGGCGGTGCGGTGTACCCCAGCACCTCGCACCAGAAACGAGCGACGCGCTGCGGTTCTGCGCAGTCGAAGGTGACTTGGAACTGCTTGATCGACGCCATCGGCTCACCATAGTGAGGCGTGTCGTTCACCGACACCCCGGGGGTTGCAGGTGAACAACGTCAGATCGAGGTCTCGCCCCGAGGTACGTGTCAGGCACCGGCGTCGCCGGGGTCCCGCGCGGCTGGTTCGGCGTCGAGCGGCGGCCATGCGGCGCCCGGTTCAGCTGAGACTTGCGGATGCCTGGAATCTCGGGTGATGGGGCCCGGGCCGGATGGATGCCGGATGCTGTCTCAGTGGGAACTGGTCCGGCTCTCGATGGTTGAGTGAGATCATGGACGGCTTCGAGATCAATGAGAACGTGGTGCGCTCTCTGGTGCGTGAGCAGCATCCGGACCTAGCAGGCCTGGATCTGCGTGAGGTGGTCGGCGGTTGGGACAACCAACTGTGGCGTCTTGGAGACGAGTTGGCCGTGCGCATGCCACGCACGGAGCGTGCGCCGTCCCTGCTGCGCAAAGAGCACCGGTGGCTGCCCGCCCTGGCACCCCGCCTTCCGCTACCGGTCCCGACCCCCATGCGGATCGGTGAACCGTCCGCACGTTTTCCGCGGCCGTGGACCATCGCGGCATGGGTTGCCGGCGAACCAGCCGACCGCGCCCCGATCAGCCACGACCGCGCGGCCGACACGCTGGCGGGCTTCCTCAAGGCGCTCCATGTGAAGGCACCGGTCGAGGCACCGGTCAGTCCCGATCGCGGCGTTCCCCTCAGGACGCTCACGGACGGTTTCGGCAAGGGACTCGCGGAGGTCGCCTCCGGAGGCGTTGCCGCTGACCTCCGGAAGGTCCGGGACGTCTGGGACGAGGCCGTTGCGGCTCCCGATTGGGAGGACCCGCCGGTATGGCTGCACGGCGACCTTCATCCGGCGAATGTCGTCGTCTCGGACGGCACGCTTTCGGGCGTGATCGACTTCGGTGACATGTGCGCCGGTGATCCGGCGGTCGATCTCGCGGCTGCCTGGGTGCTCCTTCCCACGGGCGCTGTTGCACGGTTCTTCGAGGCGTACGCACACGCGGACGGGGCGACGATCCGACGCGCACGAGGGTTGGCCGCCGCGAAAAGCCTCTTTCTGATCCTCATGGGTCGGGCCGGGGAGCGGGGTCTGCCCGGCGGCAAGCCGACATGGGGACCCGCAGGCTGGGCGGCGCTTGACCGCGTTCTGGCGTCGATCTAGGAGGCCGGCGGACCTTCACGTCGACTCAGCTTCCGGTGGCCCCGCCCGGGGTTCGTTTGCCAAGGGACACCCAGGTCACCTGAGACCGCAATCGGGTCGGACCAGACCACCTGCGGAGGAGTCCTTGGCGTGGGGTGGGTGCACCCGCCCGATCCGGCGCCCTGACGTCATCCTTCGGCCGCACCCTTCCATCGGCCGTACGGCGGAGCCGAGTTCGCCTGTGGAGCGATCCTTGGCGACCCCCGTCACTGGAATCGTCATTACCGAACGGGCCATTCCAGGGCCCCCGGAACCGAGGATCGACCATGCAGCCGCTCCAGCACTCCGAAGAACCCACTGCCGCCCGTCCCGGACGGCTCCGCGCCGCATGGCGGGCCGCACACGAGCCCGTCACCGGTGTGTCCCGACGGATGCGACTCGCCGCCTGCGCAGTGCCGTTCATCGTCCTGCCTGCCAGCATCTGGCGGCTGCCGGCCGCGCTCGACGAGGGGTTCGGCCTCGGCGAGCGGGCTTACGTCGTCGCCCTGTCGCTTCTGTCCGAAGTCCTCGCCTTCACCGCGATCGGCCTGATCGCCCGCTGGGGTGAGGTGTTCCCGCGATGGATCCCGTTCCTGCGCGGTCGCCGGGTCCCGACGATGGCGGCAGTCATCCCGGCCGCCATCGGGGCCACGATCCTCATACTCGTGTTCACCTTCCTCTTCATCGTCTCCGAGATCAGGGGCACCTCGATCCAAGGCGACGACCTGCCGGTCGGCTCCCCGACCCTGGCCACCGGCTGGGAGGCTGCCTGGTACTACGTCTGCTACACGCCGCTGAGCTTGTGGGGGCCGTTACTGGCCGTGCTGACCGTCGCGTACTGGCAGCGCCGTCGCGCGGCTGAGAACGCGCCCGCGCCGACGTCAGTGTCGGACGCCGTCGGTCTGCCGCCACTCGCCTGTGTGATCAAGGACCGAGGCGAGCACGCCTGTCGAGAAACGACCGCGGAAAAGCGTCGAGGGTCGATGAACCGGACCTGATCAACAGAGGCAGCGTCCGGCGCCCTCTCGCCCAAGGCCAGGGGAGATCGCCGGCGCTCGCTCACCGCGTCCACGTACGACAGTGAGACGTGCGGCCCTGCAAGATCCACCCCCAGCCGGTACAGCCACCCGCACCCCGGTTCGATGGCCCGCGCGGGTGGGTTCACTGAGACGGAAGGTCAACGCCTGGGCGCGCCGAGTGATCGTCTCGACGGAATGGGAGCGGTCACCGGCATCCGGGCATGACCGCTCAGCGGTCATGTACTAGAGTTATCTCGACATCGAGATATCTGTGAGAAGGCGTACCGCACTCCTCATTCGTTGCGACCGCTGGTAAGGGCGACCTAACTAAGTCTTACCTTAGCGGATCGGTAGCAGCCACAGGCGGCAGGATGCGGTTCGTACGCGCACATGGAAAAAGGAGACTGTCGTGTCGGCGAACAGCTTCGACGCCCGCAGCACGCTGCGCGTGGGCGACGAGTCGTACGAGATCTTCCGGCTGGACAAGGTCGAGGGCTCCGCGCGCCTCCCTTACAGCCTCAAGGTCCTGCTGGAGAACCTGCTCCGCACCGAGGACGGCGCCAACATCACCGCCGACCACATCCGGGCTCTCGGCGGCTGGGACTCGCAGGCGCAGCCGAGCCAGGAGATCCAGTTCACGCCGGCCCGCGTGATCATGCAGGACTTCACCGGTGTGCCCTGTGTCGTGGACCTCGCCACCATGCGTGAGGCCGTGAAGGAGCTCGGCGGCGACCCGGCGAAGATCAACCCGCTGGCCCCGGCCGAGCTCGTCATCGACCACTCCGTGATCGCCGACAAGTTCGGCACCCCGGACGCCTTCGGTCAGAACGTCGAGCTGGAGTACGGCCGCAACAAGGAGCGCTACCAGTTCCTGCGCTGGGGCCAGACCGCCTTCGACGAGTTCAAGGTCGTCCCGCCCGGCACCGGCATCGTCCACCAGGTGAACATCGAGCACCTGGCCCGCACGGTCATGGTGCGGGGTGGCCAGGCCTACCCCGACACCCTCGTCGGCACCGACTCGCACACCACCATGGTCAACGGCCTCGGTGTGCTGGGCTGGGGCGTCGGCGGTATCGAGGCCGAGGCCGCCATGCTCGGCCAGCCGGTCTCGATGCTCATCCCGCGTGTCGTCGGCTTCAAGCTCACCGGTGAGCTCACCCCCGGCACCACCGCCACGGACCTCGTGCTCACGATCACCGAGATGCTGCGCAAGCACGGCGTCGTCGGCAAGTTCGTCGAGTTCTACGGCGAGGGCGTCGCCGCGACCTCGCTCGCCAACCGCGCCACCATCGGCAACATGTCGCCGGAGTTCGGCTCCACCGCCGCGATCTTCCCGATCGACGGCGAGACCCTGAACTACCTGAAGCTGACCGGCCGAAGCGAGCAGCAGGTCGCCCTCGTCGAGGCGTACGCCAAGGAGCAGGGCCTCTGGCTGGACCCGGCTGCCGAGCCTGACTTCTCCGAGAAGCTGGAGCTCGACCTCTCCACCGTCGTCCCGTCGATCGCGGGACCGAAGCGCCCGCAGGACCGTATCGTCCTCGCGAACGCCGCCCAGCAGTTCGCGCTGGACGTCCGCAACTATGTGGACGACGCCGACGAGGCGGGCATGGAGTCCTTCCCGGCCTCGGACTCCCCGGCCGCCGCCAACGGCGTGCCGACCCGCCCGACCACCGTCACGGCCCCCGACGGCACCACGTACGAGATCGACCACGGCGCCGTCACCGTCGCCGCGATCACCTCCTGCACCAACACCTCGAACCCGTACGTCATGGTCGCCGCCGCGCTGGTGGCCAAGAAGGCGGTCGAGAAGGGCCTGACCCGCAAGCCGTGGGTCAAGACCACCCTTGCCCCGGGCTCCAAGGTCGTCACCGACTACTTCGACAAGGCGGGCCTGACCCCGTACCTCGACAAGGTCGGCTTCAACCTGGTCGGCTACGGCTGCACCACCTGCATCGGCAACTCCGGCCCGCTGCCGGAGGAGGTCTCCAAGGCCGTCAACGAGCACGACCTGGCCGTGACCTCGGTGCTCTCCGGCAACCGCAACTTCGAGGGCCGGATCAACCCCGACGTCAAGATGAACTACCTGGCGTCCCCGCCGCTGGTCGTCGCCTACGCCCTCGCGGGCTCCATGAAGGTCGACATCACCCGTGACGCGCTCGGCACCGACACCGAGGGCAACCCGGTCTTCCTGAAGGACATCTGGCCCTCCGAGGCCGAGGTCAACGAGGTCGTGGCCAACGCCATCGGCGAGGACATGTTCAACAAGTCCTACCAGGACGTCTTCGCGGGTGACGCCCAGTGGCAGGCCCTGCCGATCCCGACCGGCAACACCTTCGAGTGGGACGCCGAGTCGACCTACGTCCGCAAGCCCCCGTACTTCGAGGGCATGACGATGGACACCACCCCGGTCACCGACATCACCGGCGCCCGTGTCCTGGCCAAGCTGGGCGACTCGGTCACCACCGACCACATCTCCCCGGCCGGTGCGATCAAGGCCGACACCCCGGCCGGCAAGTACCTCACCGAGCACGGTGTGGAGCGTCGTGACTTCAACTCCTACGGCTCCCGCCGCGGCAACCACGAGGTCATGATCCGCGGTACGTTCGCCAACATCCGCCTGCGCAACCAGATCGCGCCGGGCACCGAGGGCGGCTACACCCGCGACTTCACCCAGGCGGACGCGCCGGTGTCGTTCATCTACGACGCCTCCCGCAACTACATCGACCAGGGCATCCCGCTGGTCGTCCTGGCCGGCAAGGAGTACGGCTCCGGCTCGTCCCGCGACTGGGCCGCCAAGGGCACCGCGCTCCTCGGCGTCAAGGCCGTCATCGCCGAGTCCTACGAGCGCATCCACCGCTCGAACCTCATCGGCATGGGCGTGCTCCCGCTCCAGTTCCCCGAGGGCACCTCGGCCGAGTCCCTCGGCCTGACGGGCGAGGAGGCCTTCTCCTTCACCGGTGTCACCGAACTCAACGAGGGCATCACGCCGCGCACCGTCAAGGTCACCACGGACAGCGGTGTGGAGTTCGACGCGGTCGTCCGCATCGACACCCCCGGTGAGGCGGACTACTACCGCAACGGCGGCATCATGCAGTACGTGCTGCGGAGCCTGATCCGCAAGTAAGGCCCACCGCGGGGTCCATCGGACCCCGCTGGGAGGTCTTCCCGGCCGCCATCCGCTTCGACGGATGGCGGCCGGGGTGTTTGCGGCGCGGGGCGGGCGCTGGGGCGACGGCCGCTACGCGATCAGTTCGATCTCCGCGAGTGAGGCGCCTGCGGCGGGGACCAGCCGGTACTTCTCGTAGGTCCCCGGCCGCCCGACCGTGAACACCCGGGTCTGCCGGTCCCAGGCGAAGGACTCACCGGACCGCTTGTCGACGTCGGTCCAGGTGGTGCCGTCATGGGAGCCCTGGAGCACCCAGCCCGACGGCGCCGCGCCCTTCGCCGACGACGTGAGTGTGTACTGGACCGCGCGGGCCCCGGAAACGAGGGGTAGCTCCATGGGCACTGATGCCTCCAGCGACCCCTCCGTGGTGGAGGTGTTGTCGAAGAGCGGGCCGGGGCCGCTGGTCCTGTCGCGCCGGGGCTCCGGCGCCCTGTCGTCCTCGGTGATGGACACCGGAGCGGCATCCCGCCCCGTTCCCCAGAGAGAGGGCTGCGGGCCCATGGCGAACTCCACTGTGCCGCCGCGTGCGAGCAGGTCGTGCGGCAGTGCGGTGGAGCTCCAGGGCCGGCCGTTGACCCGCACGCCCTGGACGTAGATGTTCCGCGCGCTGTTCCGTGGGGCCTTCACCACCAGCTCACGGCCGTTCTCCAGGCGCACGGTGGCCTTGGTGAAGAGAGGTGACCCGATGGTGTAATCCCCGCTGCCCATCACCAGTGGATAGAAGCCCAGTGCGGAGAAGAGGAACCAGGCGGACTGCTCGCCGTTGTCCTCGTCGCCGTGGTAGCCCTGGCCGATCTCGCTGCCGGTGTAGAGGCGCGAGAGCACCTCGCGCACCTTCTCCTGCGTCTTCCACGGCTGGGAGGCCGCGTTGTACATGTAGGTGACGTGGTGGGCGACCTGGTTGGAGTGCCCGTACATGCCCATCCGTACGTCCCTGGCCTCCGTCATCTCGTGGATGACGCTTCCGTACGAGCCCGCGAACTCGGGCGACGCGGTCTCCGGGGTGGCGAAGTAGGTGTCCAGCTTCTTGCCGAGCCCCGCCCGGCCGCCGTACAGGTTCGCCAGGCCCCGGGTGTCCTGGGGGGCGGTGAACGCATAGCCGTACCCGTTGGTCTCGGTGTAGTCGTAGCCCCAGACCCTGGGGTCGTACCGGTCCGGCGGGACGCGCCACTCGCCCTTCAGGTCCCGGCCCTGGAAGAAGCCGGTCCTGGAGTCGAACAACGTCACATAGGTGCGTGCGCGGTTGAGGAAGTACGCCGACTCCTCCCGGTAGCGCGGCTTGTGCGTCTTCGCGAAGAGGGCGTCGGCCATCCGGGAGAGGCCGTAGTCGTTGAGACAGCCTTCCAGGGACCAGGACAGGCCCTCGTGGGTCTCCGTCGATGCGTAGCCGATGAAGGGGGAGGTCTCCATGCCCTTGCGGCCCACACCCTTGTGCGGTGGTGCCACGGTCGCGTTCTTGAGTGCCGCCTCGTACGCGGTCGCGGCGTCGAAGCCCCGTACGCCCTTGACGTACGCGTCGGCGAAGGCGACGTCGGACGAGGTCCCGGTCATCAGATCGGCGTAGCCGGGGGATGACCAGCGGGAGATCCAGCCGCCGTCCCGGTACTGCTGGACGAAGCCGTCGACCAGCTCGCCCGCCTTCCCCGGGGTCAGGAAGGAGTAGGCGGGCCAGGTGGTCCTGTAGGTGTCCCAGAAGCCGTTGTTGACGTAGACCCGGCCGTCGACGAGTTTCGCGCCGGTGTGGGTCGGGGTGTCCGGGCCGGTCTGCGGTGAGAAGGGACTGGCGTACACGTCCTTTCCGCCGGCCTTCTCGAAGCCGGAGTTGGGGTAGAGGTACAGCCGGTAGAGCGAGGAGTAGAGCGTCACCAGCTGGTCGTGGGTGGCGCCCTCGACCCGGACGCGGCCGAGGATGGCGTCCCAGGCGTCCTGCGCACGGTCCCTGACCCGGTCGAAGTCGGCCGAAGCAGGGATCTCCTGGACCAGGTTCCGCTTCGCCTGGTCGACGCTGATGAGCGAGGTCGCGATCCGCAGTGTGACGGTGCGGTCCGCACCGGCGTCGAAGCGCAGATGTCCCTTGACACCTGCCGACGAGGACCCGGTGACGGGCGCGTCGAACACTCCGTACACGAACAGCCGGGTCGCTCCTGTGGAAAGGCCGCTCTTGACGTCGGAGTAGCCGGTGAAGGAGCTGGTACCGGCGTCGAGGGTGAGCCCGGCCTGCTCGGTGACGTTGTCGAACAGCACCGATGCCTGCTCGTCCGGGTAGGTGAACCGCATCATCGCGGCGTGGTCCGCAGGGGCGATCTCGGTCTTGAGCCCGTTCTCGAACGTCACCCCGTAGTAGTGCGCACGCGCGGTCTCCTTCTCGTGGCGGAAGGGGAGGGCCCGGGCGGTGCGCGAGGTGTCGGGTGTCCCGGTGGCTGCCGACGGCATGAGCTGGAAGGTCTGCCGGTCGCCCATCCAGGGGCTCGGTTCATGGCTGGCGCTGAACGCCTGGATGGTGGGCAGGTTGTCGGTGTTGTTGGCCCGGGCGTACTCGTACAGCCAGCTCAGCGAGCCCGCGTTGGTGACCGGTGTCCAGAAGTTGAAGCCGTGCGGCACCGCGGTCGCCGGGAAGGTGTTGCCGCGAGAGAACGAGCCGCTGGAGTTGGTCCCGCGGACGGTGGAGACATAGTCGGACAACCGTCCGGGCCGCTCCGGGAGCGCCTCGGGGGCGAGCCTGATGTCGTCGATCCAGCCCTGGAACCTCGCCGGGCCGGCGGGGGAGTCGTACGCCACCAGGATCCGGTCCACCGTCCTGCCGGCCGCGACGGAGCCGATCCGGGAGGCGACCTGGTTCCACTGGTTGGCGTAGAGCCGCTTGGCCGCGCCCTGGCCCTGCGGCGTCAGCAGGCCACCGTGCGAGTCCACCGCCCGGAGGTCACTCAGATAGGTGCCGTCGGTGAACGCGAGGTCGACGGACACATGGGTGGCGGGGTACTTGAGATCCGTCTCCGCCATCGAGGGGAAGACCCGGTAAGACAGCTCCGTGTCCCCCCGCACGACCGTGTCGACGTCGAAGATCTTGTTGTACGAGTACGCCCGTGCGTCGGCCTTGTGGGTGCCCGCGTACCTCAGTGCCCGCTTGCCGGTGAAGCCCGCGTTCGCCTTCGCCGTGGGCGAGCCCCCGGGGCCCCGGTCGACCAGGCTGCGCATGTCCTCGGGCACCGGGGTGCCGGTGTCGCCGTCGGAGAACTGGACATCGGCCAGCTGGGTGGCGTCGGACGCGCCGTTGTTCGCGGTGATCTCCAGCCGGTAGTGGGAGTACACGGCTGTGGTGGCGGCGTCGATGTCGTACGGCCGGGTCTGGAGGCGTTTGTCGAAGCTCTCCCCCGTGCGGGAGTCGAGGGTCTTCCAGTCCCTGCCGTCCGCCGAGCCCTTGAGCGTCCAGTCCCTGGGGTCGCGCGCGGCGAAGTCGTTGGCCGAGGTCAGCGCATAGGTGACCACCTTGACCGGGGCGTCCATGTCGAATTCGATCCACGCGGTGGTCCGGAAACCCAGCCATTTGGTCGAGGGCTGGAGGTCGACCAGATTCTCCTTGACCTCACCGCCGCCACTGTTTTCGTCGCTGACGCGAAGCCCGGTGACCTGGTCCGTCACATTGCCCGGAATTCCGGAGGCGAATCCGCCGTCCACACCGGATGACCGCTTGGCTCCACCTGGTCCCGTCTCCACGGTGTTGCGCCAGTCGGGCTGCTCTTCGTCCGCTTCGAAGGAGGTGGTGAACTCCGTTTCAGGGGGCCCTGGTTGAGAAGGCGCCCGGACCGGAACGGCGACGGCGGCGGACTGGCCCGTCACCATCAGCAGGGAACCGGCCACCACCAGGGCGGCCGTGCGGAGTCGTCTGTGCCGAGGGCTGGATCTGGGCCGCATACCGAGGCTTTTCCTCCCGCCGAAGCGAATCCGGACCGCGCCTGACCCTGTTGGACCACATGGGTGGACAACGTTGTCAGATCTCTTGCGCAGGCTCCAGTAGGGAGGCAAGTGCCGCACGGTGTCAAGGGTGTTGACGGTGTGGCAGGTTCGGAATCGGCCGTTTCGATGAGATTCTTGATCGCGCATGGATGAGGGGTGGAAACGGCGGCAGAGAGGAAGGGCTCGGGCGGTGCTTCCGTATCCGTGAGATCTCAACTCGGGAAAGTCTGGCGGCCAACCTTGTTTTCGATCTTGCTCAGCCGACCGCAAGTGGACTATACCTGTCGGCGTCCGCCTCCCGAACGTCCGTACCCCCGCGGCGGCGAGCCGGGAGCCCTTCCCGTTCCCGCCGCGCCTCACTGAACCCCTGCACGACCCAGCTTCAGCAAAAGACCGCGGTGGCGGGGCCCTTCGCTCAGACGATGAGACGGGCGACCGGTACACCGCCTGAGTCCTGGAGAAGGCGAGGACTTGAGCATGGGATCCACCTCCGGCCACCCGAACGGCGGTTTCGACCGCCGCGATCTGATCAAACGCTCTGCGGCACTCGGCCTGGTAGCCCTTCCGGCGATGGGCCTGCTGTCGGCCTGCGCGAGCGGCGCCGGCGGTGCCGGCGGCTCCAAGGTCGAGAAGGGCAAGGTCACCAAGGTCAACCCGCTCGGCGTCAACGAGACCGCCCCCCTCGAGGTGGTCATCTTCGACGGCGGCTTCGGCCAGCAGTACGCCGTCGACGCGGAGAAGAAGTACAACGCGGCCTTCCCGAAGGCCCCCCAGGTCACCCACAAGGCCACCCAGAAGATCCAGTCCGAGCTCCAGCCCCGGTTCAACGGCGGCACCCCACCCGACCTCATCGACAACTCCGGCGCCGAGCAGATGGACATGGGCGTGCTCGTCGGCAAGAAGCAGCTCGCCGACCTCACCCCGTTGCTCGACGCACCCTCGTTCGACAACCCGGCCAAGAAGGTCCGCGACACCCTGCGCCCCGGCATCGTCGAGATGGGCCAGTTCGACGGCGCGCCCGTGTGGATCCTCTACTACGCCTACACCGTCTACGGCGTCTGGTACTCGCAGACCGCGCTGGACAGGCTCGACGCGCAGTACCCCGAGACCTGGGACGACATGCTCGCCCTGTGCGAGAAGGCGAAGAAGCAGGGCATCGCCGGCTGGACCTACGCCGGCAAGCACCCGTACTACCTGCCGTTCTCGCTCTACCCGTTCATCGCCAAGATCGGTGGCCGGGATGTGCTGGACTCCATCGACAACCTGGAGCCCAACGCCTGGAAGCATCCGGCCGTCAAGGCCGCGTTCGAGGCCTACTACGAGCTCTACAAGAAGGGCTACATCCTCAAGGGCACCCCGGGCCTGGACCACATCCAGTCCCAGACCGCCTGGACCAAGGGCAAGGCGCTGTTCATCCCCAACGGCTCGTGGGTGGAGAACGAGGCTGCCAGCACCATGCCGAAGGACTTCAACCTCGCCGTCGCCGCGCCGTCCGGCCTCGACGCATCGGACAAGATGCCGTTCGGCACCATCTGGGCCTCAGGGGGTGAACCCTTCATCGTCCCGGCGAAGGCGAAGAACGTCGAGGGAGGCATGGAGCAGCTGCGCATCATGCTCAGCGAGGCGTCGTCGAGGAACTTCACCCAGCAGGTCAAGTCGCTCACCGCGTTCAACGGCGGCACCGACGGAATCGAGCTGACACCGGGTCTGAAATCGGGTGTCGCGGCGCTCGCGACGGCCGGTGAGAACGTTGTCAACCCGCGCCTCCAGGACTGGTACGTCAAGCTCCAGAAGGAGCAGATCGGCGTGGCGGGCCTCGGCGAGATGATGGCCGGACGGCTCACCCCCGCCGAGGCGATCAGCAAGATCCAGGGATACGCCGACAAGGCGGCCCAGGACTCGTCCATCAAGAAGTACAAGCACCAGTGAGCGACCCGTGCTCCCGGGGGCGTGACCAGGGGTACGACCTGGGGTGCGCCCCCGGAAGCACGCGGCACCAGCGGCGGCACAGTCCGGAGGATCGGGGTCGGTAACCATGCAGCACGGCAAGTACCGCTTCATCGTGGGGTTCCTGGCGGCCCCCCTGGCGCTGTACGCGCTCTTCGTCATCTGGCCGTTCGTCCAGTCCATCTTCTACTCCTTCACGGACTGGACCGGTCTGAGCCCGGACTTCACCATGGTCGGCTTCGACAACTACGCCCGGCTGTGGGACGACGAGGTCTTCTGGAAGTCGCTCCAGCACAGCCTGCTGTTCGCGCTGCTGCTTCCGGTGGTGACCATCGGCCTCGCCCTGTTCTTCGCCTTCATGATCAATGTCGGCGGGCGGCACCGGAGGGGAGCCGCGGTCTCCGGAGTGCGGGGCTCCTCCTTCTACAAGATCGCCTACTTCTTCCCTCAGGTGCTGTCGATCGCGATCGTCGCCCTGCTCTTCCAGTTCGCGTACAACCCCGAGAGCGGGGCGATCAACTCCGCACTCATGGCGGTCGGCCTCGACGGTGTCCAGCCGCTGTGGCTGGGCGACCCGGACCTCGCCCTGTGGTGTGTGATGGCCGTCCTCGTCTGGTCCACGGTCGGCTTCTTCGTGGTCCTGTTCTCGGCGGGCATGGCCTCCATCCCGAGGGACTTCTACGAGGCGGCACTGCTGGACGGCGCGAGCCGGATCACCACCTTCTTCCGCATCACCCTGCCGCTGCTGTGGGACACCATCCAGTCGGGCTGGGTCTACATGGGCATCCTCGCGCTCGGCGCGGAGTCCTTCGCGGTGGTGCAGATCATGACCACGGGGCCGGGCGGCCCCGACTACTCGACCACGGTGATGGTGCTGTACGTGTACCAGTCGGCGTTCCGCGACGGTGCGGCGGCCTACGCGACCACGATCGGCGTCGCCCTGCTGGTCGTCACGCTGGCGTTCGCCGCCGCCGTGATGAAGCTGGGCCGGCGCGAGCGCCTGGAGTACTGACATGAAGACCACCGAAACCTCGGAATCCTCTGCCGCCGGCGCCGCAGGCTCGGCCCTGCCGCAGGTGGTGAAGACCGGCCGGCCCGGTCACCCCGGCACGCACCCGAAGCGGAAGCGGCGAGGCGGCGAGGGCAGGGTCCTCAACGTCTTCTCGCACGGCATGCTGATCGTGTGGGCCTTCATGGTCGTCATGCCACTGCTGTGGGCCGTGATGACCTCCTTCAAGGACGACAACGCGATCTTCAGCTCACCGTGGTCGCTGCCCGATCGGCTCCACTTCGAGAACTGGTCCCGGGCCTGGAGCCAGGCCCATATGAGCGACTACTTCCTGAACACCGTGCTGGTGGTCGCCGGCTCCCTCGCGGGCACCCTGCTGCTCGGTTCGATGGCGGCGTATGTCCTCGCCCGGTTCGACTTCCCGGGCAACCGCTTCATCTACTTCCTCTTCATCGGGGGAATGAGCTTCCCGATCATGCTGGCGCTGGTCCCGCTGTTCTACGTGATGAACAACATCCAGCTCCTGAACACGATCCACGGTCTGATCCTGGTGTACATCGCGTACTCGCTGCCGTTCACCGTGTTCTTCCTGACCGCCTTCTTCCGCACCCTGCCGACCTCGGTGGCGGAGGCTGCCCTGATCGACGGGGCCTCGCACACCCGGACGTTCTTCCAGGTCATGCTGCCCATGGCCAAGCCCGGACTGATCAGCGTGGGGATCTTCAACTTCCTGGGGCAGTGGAACCAGTACATGCTGCCGACGGTGCTGAACACCGATCAGGACCAGAAGGTGCTCTCCCAGGGCCTGGTGCAGCTGGCCGTCAGCCAGGGGTACAAGGGCGACTGGTCGGGCCTGTTCGCGGGCCTGGTGATGGCGATGCTGCCGGTGCTGGCCGCGTATGTCGTCTTCCAGCGGCAGGTGGTCGCGGGGCTGACGGCGGGGGCGCTGAAGTAGCCTGCCCCGTCCGTCCGCCGCCCCGAGGCAGACGGACGGGGGCCTCTCCCCGCCGGGCACTCCCTCCGGCGCCCGCCCTCTCCCCGCCGGGCACTCCCTCCGGCGCCCGCCCGTGGACGGGGGCTCACTCCACACGCCGCCCGCCCGCGCGCGGGGGCCCACTCCATCCGGCGGCCGTCCGTGCGCGCTCAGGTCTTGACGGGGGGCGGCCCTAAAGGCTCCCCTTAGAGTTCACATGTTGGAGTAATGAGCGGGAGTGTGTGGGTCGATGGAGACTCCGGGTTCGCAGACATCTCTGCATCGGGCCAATCTTGAGCGGGTCGTACGTGCCGTGCGTATGGCCGGTTCGCTCACCCAGGCCGAGATCGCGAGAGCGACCGGTCTGTCCGCCGCCACGGTCTCCAACATCGTTCGTGAGCTGAAGGACGGCGGCACGGTCGAGGTGACCCCGACCTCGGCGGGCGGGCGGCGGGCCCGGAGCGTCTCGCTGAGCGGGGACGCCGGGATCGTGATCGGCGTGGACTTCGGGCACACCCATCTGCGGGTCGCCGTGGGCAACCTCGCGCACCAGGTGCTGGCGGAGGAGTCCGAGCCACTCGATGTCGATGCCTCGTCCGAGCAGGGCTTCGGACGGGCGGAAGTGCTGGTCAAACGGCTGATCGCGAGCACCGGGATCGGTGAGGACAAGGTGATCGGGGTCGGGCTCGGTGTGCCGGGGCCGATAGACGTCGAGTCCGGGACGCTGGGCTCGACCTCGATCCTGCCGGGCTGGACCGGGATAAACCCCAGCGAGGAGCTCGCGCGGCGGCTGGGTGTGCCCGTGTACGTCGACAACGACGCCAATCTCGGTGCGCTCGGAGAGCTGGTCTGGGGGAGCGGCCGGGGAGTCAAGGACCTCGCCTACATCAAGGTGGCGAGCGGTGTGGGCGCGGGGCTGGTCATTAACGGCCAGATCTACCGGGGACCGGGCGGTACGGCCGGCGAGATCGGGCATATCACGCTGGACGAGTCGGGCCCTGTCTGCCGCTGCGGCAACCGGGGCTGCCTGGAGACCTTCGCGTCCGCCCGGTATGTGCTTCCGCTGCTCCAGCCCAGCCACGGCCAGGACTTGACGATGGACCGGGTCGTCCAGCTCGCCCGCGAGGGCGATCCGGGCTGCCGCAGGGTGATCGCCGACGTGGGCCGGCACATCGGCAGCGGGGTGGCGAACCTGTGCAATCTGCTCAATCCGTCCAGGGTGGTGCTGGGCGGAAATCTCGCCGAAGCGGGAGAATTGGTGCTTGCGCCGATCAGGGAGTCGGTCTCCCGATACGCGATTCCCAGCGCGGCTCGCCAGCTCTCCGTACTGCCCGGGGCGCTCGGCAGTCGGGCCGAGGTGCTGGGGGCGCTGGCACTCGTGCTCAGCGAGATGGGTGATTCGACACTTCTGGATGGATCCGCCGGGTCTGGCGGTGCGCTTCTCGCCGGGGCGCCCGCCTTCACTTAGATAACGAATGGCACCGTTGTCATCTCGTTAAGGATTTACTCCTTGACGACGGCGAGGCGCCCGAGTTGACTTCCAGCCACCTCGGCCGCGCGACGCGGCCTCGTCAGGGAGGTTTCTAAATGAACACGCAGATGCGTCGTGCCGCCGTGGCTGTCGCCGCCACCGCCATGGCCGTGTCCCTCGCCGCCTGTGGCAGCGCGAAGGAGTCCGGTGAGAACGCCAACAGCGCCGGCGAGAAGAAGGGCGACGACCTCAAGATCGGTCTCCTCCTCCCGGAGAACCAGACCGCCCGCTACGAGAAGTTCGACAAGCCGCTCATCGAGAAGAAGATCAGCGAGCTCACCAGCGGCAAGGCCGAGGTCGTCTACGCGAACGCCAAGCAGGACGCGACGCTCCAGACCCAGCAGGTCGAGACGATGATCACCAACAAGGTGGACGCGCTGATCATCGACGCGGTCGACTCCAAGGCGATCGCCGGCAGCGTGAAGAAGGCCAAGGAGGCCGGTATTCCGGTCGTCGCCTTCGACCGCCTCGCCGAGGGCCCGATCGACGCGTACACCTCCTTCGACAACGAAGAGGTCGGCCACGTCCAGGGCAAGGCGCTCCTGGACGCGCTGGGCGACAAGGCCAAGAGCGGCCAGATCGTCATGATGAACGGCGCCATCACCGACCCGAACGCCGCCCTCTTCAAGAAGGGCGCGAAGGCCGAGCTCGAGGGCAAGGTCAACATCGGCAAGGAGTACGACACCAAGGAGTGGAAGCCCGAGAACGCCAACGCCAACATGGAGGCCGCGATCTCGGCCCTCGGCAAGGAAAAGATCATCGGCGTCTACTCCGCGAACGACGGCATGGCGGGCGGCATCATCACCGCCCTGAAGGCGGGCGGCTTCACCAAGCTTCCGCCGGTCACCGGCCAGGACGCCGAGCTTGCCGGTGTGCAGCGGATCGTCGCGGGCGAGCAGTTCATGAGCGTCTACAAGCCGTACGCGCCGGAGGCCGCCGCCGCCGCCGAGATGGCCGTGAAGCTCGCCAAGGGTGAGAAGCTCGGGAGCGTGGAGACCGCTCGGGTCGACAGCCCCACCAACAGCGGCATCCCCGCGGTGCTCGTCCCGGTCGTCTCGCTGACCAAGGACAACATCAAGGACACCGTGGTCAAGGACGGCGTCTACACCATCGACGAGATCTGCGCCGGGAAGTACAAGGCCGCGTGTGACGCGGCCGGCCTGAAGTAGGTCCCACGGGAGTCCCGGCCAGGGACCTGGATCCGCCAGCGTCCAGGCCAGGGACCCCAGGGACCGCCGGAAGCCTGTCCGGTGCCCCGCCCCAGTCCAGCCCCGCTTTCGGGGCGGGGCACCGGACAGAAACGCTTCTGCTCGCTTCCGGCTTCCGACAACTCGATTCTGCTCGACCCACCGCACCACCTGGCCGCTGCCGGGGGCGCGGCAGCACCGCCGGTCAGGCGGCGAAGGAGATGGTTCACGTGTTCGCTACGCCCGTGCTGGCGTTGCGCGGGGTCTCCAAGCGGTTCGGTGCCGTCCAGGCGCTCACCGACGTAGAGCTTGAGGTCCACTCCGGCGAGGTGGTCGCCCTCGTAGGTGACAACGGCGCCGGTAAGTCCACGCTGGTCAAGACGATCGCAGGGGTGCACCCCATCGATGACGGCGTCATCGAGTGGGAGGGCCGGCCCGTGGCGATCGACAAGCCGCACGACGCCCAGAACCTGGGCATCGCGACCGTCTACCAGGACCTCGCGCTGTGCGACAACATCGACGTCGTCGGCAACCTCTACCTCGGTCGGGAGCTGCGCAAGCGCGGTGTCCTCGACGAGGTCGAGATGGAGCGCCGCTCCCGTGAGCTGCTGAGCACGCTGTCGATCCGCATCCCCAGCGTCCGTATCCCGATCGCCTCGCTCTCGGGTGGTCAGCGCCAGACCGTGGCCATCGCCCGCTCGATGCTCGGCCAGCCCAAGCTCGTGATCCTCGACGAGCCCACCGCCGCACTCGGTGTCGAGCAGACCGCCCAGGTGCTCGACCTCGTGGAGCGGCTGCGTGAGCGCGGCCACGCGGTCATCCTCATCAGCCACAACATGGCCGATGTGAAGGCTGTCGCGGACAAGGTGGCCGTGCTCCGGCTCGGCCGGAACAACGGCGTCTTCGACGTCAAGTCCACCTCGCAGGAAGAGATCATCTCCGCCATCACCGGCGCCACGGACAACGCCGTGACCCGTCGTGCGGCGCGCACCACGGAGGCGCAGAAGTGAGCATCGACAAGACCTCCGCCCAGGGTGTCGGCGGACACCAGGTAGTGAACCCGGACGCCGCGCACGACGCGGTCACCGCGGTCGACCCCCGGCTGCTGGTACGCGAGCAGGGCATCGCGGGCTACCTCTCGGAGTTCAAGCGCAAGCTGCACGCCGGAGACCTGGGCTCCATCCCGGTCGTGATCGGCCTGATCATCATCGCCGTGGTCTTCCAGAGCCTGAACTCCGAGTTCCTCTCCGCGAAGAACATCTCGGACATCGCCGTGACCATGGTGGGCACGGGCACGATGGCCGTGGGCATCATCTTCGTGCTGCTCCTCGGCGAGATCGACCTCTCGGTCGGCTCGGTCAGCGGTGTCTCGGGAGCGATCGTCGCAGTCATGGCCGTGACGCACGGGATGAACGAATGGCTCGCGGTCTTCGTGGCCCTCGCCAGCGGCGCCGCGATCGGCGCGCTCCACGGCTTCTTCTTCGCGAAGATCGGTGCTCCGGCATTCGCCGTGACGCTCGCCGGTCTGCTGTTCTGGCTGGGCTTCATGCTCCAGCTCCTCGGCGACCAGGGCACTGTCAACCTTGACAGCGAGGGCGCCGTCGGCCAGCTGACCACGTACTTCTTCTCCGACATCGCGGCCGGCTACGGACTGGCGACCGCCGCGGTCGTGGTGTTCTTCGTGACGTCCTTCGTGGGCAACCGCCGCCGTGAGGCCGTCGGCGTCCCGTCCCGGCCGCTGTCCGACGTCGTGCTGCGCACGGTGCTGCTGGCCGTCATCGCCTTCGGGGCGGCGTTCATGTTCAACCAGTACAAGGGCCTGCCGCTGGCGTTCGTCCTGTTCCTCGCCATTCTGGTGATCACGGACTTCGTACTCCGCCGCACCGCCTACGGCCGCAAGATCTTCGCGCTCGGCGGCAGCGTCGAAGCCGCCCGACGGGCCGGCATCAACGTCGCCGCGGTCCGGATCTCGGTCTTCGCCCTCTCCGGCTTCTTCGCGGCGGTCGGCGGCCTGTTCTGGGCCTCCAAGATCGCGGCGGCCAACCAGAGCGCTGGTACGGGCGACCTGCTGATGAACGTCATCGCCGCGGCCGTCATCGGCGGCACCAGCCTCTTCGGTGGACGCGGCCGGACCTGGAACGCGCTCCTCGGCGCCCTGGTGATCGTCGCGATCCAGTACGGCCTCGCGCTCGAGGGCATCAGGACCCCGGTGGTCTACATGATCACCGGCGGTGTGCTGCTCGCCACCGTCGTGATCGACTCGGTCACGCGCAAGACGCAGAAGACCGCGGGCCGCGCGTAACGCGGCTCACACAGTGCCCGGCACCGGAACTGGTGCCGGGCACTTCCGCGTGTTCATCCACGGGCGCGGGTAGCGATAGCCCGTCCGTGACCCGGCTCACCCGTCCGGGGACAGGCTCACCGATGGAAGGACGCGCAACACACCGCCCGATGACTGCCGCCGAGGGCGGAACACTAGACTCGGCGGATCGGCATGCTCGACCAGCTCACACGCAAGGAGGCACGGGTGGCATTGCTTACCCGTATCAAGGGACCTCGGGATCTGGACCGGCTCAGCCCGGAGCAGCTCGACCAGCTGGCCGCAGAGATCCGGACGTTTCTCGTCGACGCCGTGTCCAAGACCGGCGGTCACCTCGGCCCCAACCTCGGTGTGGTCGAACTGACCATCGCCCTGCACAGGGTCTTCGAGTCCCCGAGGGACAAGGTCCTCTGGGACACGGGCCACCAGAGCTATGTGCACAAGCTGCTGACCGGCCGCCAGGACTTCTCGAAGCTCAAGATGAAGGGCGGCCTCTCCGGCTACCCGGCACGCTCCGAGTCCGAGCACGACGTCATCGAGAACTCGCACGCGTCGACGGTGCTCGGCTGGGCCGACGGTCTCGCCAAGGCCAACGAGGTCCTGAAGAAGGACGACCACGTCGTCGCCGTGATCGGCGACGGCGCCCTCACGGGAGGCATGGCCTGGGAGGCGCTGAACAACATCGCGGACGCGAAGGACCGTCCGCTCGTCATCGTCGTCAACGACAACGAGCGGTCCTACGCCCCGACCATCGGCGGCCTGGCCAACCACCTGGCGACGCTGCGCACCACCGACGGCTACGAGCGCTTCCTCGCCCGCGGCAAGGAGATCCTCGAGCGCACCCCCGTCCTCGGCAGGCCGCTCTACGAGACCCTGCACGGCGCCAAGAAGGGCCTCAAGGACTTCATCGCCCCGCAGGGCATGTTCGAGGACCTGGGCCTGAAGTACGTCGGCCCGATCGACGGTCATGACATCGCCGCCCTGGAGTCCGCGCTCACGCGGGCCAAGCGGTTCGGCGGCCCGGTCATCGTGCACTGCCTCACCGAGAAGGGCCGCGGCTACCAGCCGGCCCTCCAGGACGAGGCGGACCGCTTCCACGCAGTCGGCAAGATCCACCCCGACACCGGTCTGCCGATCGCCAGTTCCGGACTGGACTGGACGTCCGTCTTCGGCGAGGAGATGGTCGCGCTCGGAAAGGAGCGCGAGGACATCGTCGCGATCACCGCAGCGATGCTCCAGCCAGTCGGCCTGGACAAGTTCGCCAAGGCGTTCCCCGAACGGGTCTATGACGTCGGCATCGCCGAGCAGCACGGCGCGGTCTCCGCGGCGGGTCTCGCCACCGGTGGTCTGCACCCGGTCTTCGCGGTCTACGCGACCTTCCTGAACCGCGCCTTCGACCAGGTGCTGATGGATGTGGCGCTGCACAAGTGCGGGGTGACCTTCGTGCTGGACCGCGCGGGCGTCACCGGCACGGACGGCGCCTCGCACAACGGCATGTGGGACATGTCGATCCTCCAGGTCGTCCCGGGACTGCGGATCGCCGCTCCGCGCGACGCCGACCAGGTGCGCGCCCAGCTGCGTGAGGCCGTCGAGGTCGAGGACGCGCCCACGGTGGTGCGTTTCTCCAAGGGCGCGGTCGGCCCCGCGGTCCAGGCCGTGGGGCGGGTCGGTGGCATGGACGTGCTGCGCGAGCCGCGCGCCGAGCGCCCCGACGTGCTGCTGGTCTCGGTCGGCGCGCTCGCCCCGATGTCGCTCGAGATCGCGGATCTGCTCGACAAGCAGGGCATCTCCACGACCGTCGTCGACCCGCGCTGGGTCAAGCCGGTCGACGAGGCACTCGCCCCGCTCGCCGAGAAGCACCGGGTCGTGGTCACCGTCGAGGACAACATCCGGGTGGGCGGTGTGGGCGCCGCCGTCTCCCAGGCGCTGCGTGACGCGGGCGTCGACCTGCCGCTGCGGGACTTCGGTATCCCGCCCCGCTTCCTCGACCACGCCTCCCGCAAGGAGGTGCTGGCCGAGATCGGTCTGACCGCCCCGGACATCGCCCGCCAGGTCACCGGCCTGGTCGCCAGGCTCGACGGGCGCCTCGACGAGGACCCGGTCGAGACGCGCGAGCCCGCCCGCGACTGACGCCGGAAGGTTGGGCCGGTCGGACCACCCGAAAGGGGTTCGACCGGCCCTTTCGTGTGAAACGGCGCATCAGCGCGGGCGAGGGTCCGTACCCCTCTCGATCATGGGCATACAGCCATGGGTACGGAGGTACGCCGGTGAGTACGGATCAGAAGTCGCCAGATCCCGGATTGTTTCGGACGAAAACGGTCGAGCAGTCGATCCGGGACACCGAGGAGCCTGAGCACGCGCTCAAGAAATCCCTCTCCGCCTGGGATCTGACCGTCTTCGGTGTCGGCGTCATCATCGGCACGGGCATCTTCGTGCTCACGGGCAAGGTGGCCAAGGAGAACGCAGGCCCGGCCACCGCGCTCGCCTTTGTCGTCGCCGGTGTCGTGTGCGCGCTGGCCGCCCTCTGCTACGCGGAGTTCGCCTCCACCGTCCCGGTGGCCGGTTCGGCGTACACGTTCGCGTACGCCTCGCTCGGCGAGCTCGTGGCCTGGATCATCGGCTGGGACCTGGTGCTGGAGTTCGCCCTGGGGACGGCGGTGGTGGCGGTCGGCTGGTCCGGCTATGTGCGCTCGCTGATCGACAACGCCGGCTGGCATCTACCAGCGGTACTGGAAGGGCCCGACGTGCCGGGCGGCACCTTCGACATCCTCGCCTTCCTGCTGGTGCTCGTGCTGACGGTGATCCTCGTCGTCGGCATGAAGCTGTCCGCCCGGATCACCGCGATCGTGGTGGCCATCAAGGTGACCGTGGTCATGATCGTGATCATCGCGGGCCTGTTCTTCATCGTGGGGGACAACTACAAGCCGTTCATCCCGCCGTCGCAGGTCCCGCCCGGAGGGATCTCGGGCTGGGACGCGCCGCTGGTCCAGCTGTTGTTCGGCTATGAACCGAGCAACTTCGGTGTCATGGGCATCTTCACCGCCGCGTCCGTCGTCTTCTTCGCCTTCATCGGCTTCGACGTGGTGGCCACCGCCGCCGAGGAGACCAAGAACCCGCAGCGCGACATGCCGCGGGGCATCATCGGTTCGCTGCTCATCTGTACCGTGCTGTACGTCGCCGTCTCGATCGTGGTCACCGGGATGCAGCACTACAGCCAGCTTTCGGTGAGCGCGCCACTGGCCGATGCCTTCAAGTCCGTCGGGCACCCGTTCTACGCCGGGATCATCAGTTTCGGTGCCGCCGTCGGTCTCACCACCGTGTGTCTGATCCTGCTGCTGGGCCAGACCCGGGTGTTCTTCGCCATGAGCCGTGACGGGCTGCTGCCGCGCTTCTTCTCGATCACCCACCCGCGGTTCCGCACCCCGTACCGCCCGACCATCCTGCTCGGTGTGATCATCGCCATCGTCGCCGGCTTCACCAGCATCAACGAGCTCGCGACCCTGGTGAACATCGGAACCCTCTTCGCCTTCGTGCTCGTGGCCATCGGCGTGATCGTCCTGCGCCGCACCCGCCCCGACCTGCCCCGTTCGTTCCGCACGCCCTGGGTGCCGATGCTGCCGATCGTCTCGGTCGCGGCCACCGTGTGGCTGATGCTCAACCTTCCGGGTGAGACCTGGTTCCGGTTCGCTGTCTGGATGGTGATCGGAGTGGCCGTGTACTTCCTCTACGGCCGCCGCCACAGCCGCCTCGGCAAGGAGGGCAGGGACGCCAGGTTCTAGGTGCACTGGTCACGAGGGTTGCTGACACTCGTGACCAGTACACGTGGACCGCTCACCGGTCCCGAGACCGGGCCCTCACCGGACCGGTGACCGGGCCCTCACCGGACCGGTGATCGCCGCGAATCGCGGGCTTCGCCAGGTGTTATCGTCACGTGAATCACGCGCCCGCACGGCGCTTGGGAAAGGTGGCAACGGGCGATGGCACTGCGGTCGGTGCGAGGGTCGAAGCGGCGCACGGGCGAGACCCGAGAACCCGGGAACCAGTCGCGCCGCAGCGGCCGCACGGTCGACTCGTCGCTGTCGCTGCCGACCGACGCCTCGCTGCCGCCGACCGCCGACTGGCTGCTGCGCGGCAAGGACGGCCGGCTCACCGCCTACGCGCCGGGTGCCGACTGCGTCCTGCGCTGGACAGAGACGCAGGCCGGTGCGGACGACTGGATCGGGCCCGAGCGGTTCCCGGCGCCCGGCATCCTGCCCTACCTGGCGATCGCCCAGGGTTCCGACGGGTACGTCCAGCTCGTCGGGCTGCGCCGTACGCCGCTGGCGGGCGGCCAGGTCGCCACGGATGTCGTGCAGGCCATCCAGTACCAGTCCGGCCGCCCCATGCGGGAGTGGTACGCCCTGGGCACCCCCTACCAGGACCGCGAGCTCGCGGCGCGCATAGGTCTTCCGGCAGCCGTGGTCGACGCTGAGGGCTCCCTGCACGTCTTCGTGCGCAACGCGGGCGGCGGCGTCTGCGGGCGGGCCCAGGTGCCGAACGGCAAGTGGAACAAATGGGCGGACTTCAAGGGCAGCGACATGCTCGGCGTGCCCTCTGCCTCGCTCACCGACCACGGGCACATGGAGGTCCTCGCGCCGACCGCCGAGATCGTCATGCGCTGGGTCCAGGAGACCCCTGGCGTGAAGTTCCAGCGCGCCGACGATGTCAAGAACCGCGTCGCCGAGAGCTCGATGAGCTCCGAGCGCACCGGCCGGGAGCGGCTGAGCCACGCGTGGCGTGACGCCGCCACGGGGGCGGTGCATGTGTGGCGCGAGGGGATGACCCCGGTTTCCCTGGGCGGCGACGGCGGTACGGGGCCGGTCGCGATGCTGCGCACCCCGGTGGACGGTGTCGACTGCACGATCCTGGCCCAGCGCGGCAAGGACGGGCGGGCGGCCCTCGCCGCGTACCCGACGGAGGACGAGTCGGCGGGCGCGGCGTGGACCAGCACCGGCGACCCGTGCGTCGGCGTCCCCGCGCTCGCGATCGACGGCAACGGCCGGGTGGTGCTGGCGGCACTGGGCGCGGACGGCTCGCTGCGTGTGACGCGGCAGAAGGCGGAGTCCGGCCTGGCGATGGAGCCCTGGACGGTCATCCGCACCAGCTGAGAGGGCTCGCAGCCTCCGGGCCGCGCTCCGGGTGACTCCTGAACGCGGCGGCACCCGGAGCCTGGGCCCGGCTCACTCCTGCGTGCGGCCCTCCGACCAGTCCGCGATGACGGTGTTGATCGCCTCGACCGCCCTGGTCGCGTCCTCGGTCGACCTCCGGACGCTGTTGCTGAACTCGACATGGAGGAACGGCACGTCCTCCTTCTCGGCCTTGCGCCCCTGGACGTTGCTGCGGCCTTCGAGCGGACAGTCCCGGGTCCAGGCCCTGCACACCGCGAAATCGCGAGCGCGAAGGGCGTCGGCGAGGGTACGGCCCTCCCGCTGGGCCTGTGCTCCGCTGCCCGCGGAGGCGATGACGTCGTATCCGCGAGCCGAGTCGTCCGCGTAGCCGTGCAGCTGGATGGCGGGCAGTCCGCGCTCGGTGAGTTCCGCGCAGATCGCGTCGAAGACGCTGTCGGTGCGGTGCGCCACATCGGCCGCGTCGCCGTTTCCGGCCCTGCGGTGGGCACCGGCGACCACCAGCACGCCCCCCGGGGTGCCGCGCAGCACGCGTACGCCGAGGTCCTCGGTGCGCTGGTCGGCCACCGGGTGCGGCACCTGTACGGACCAGCGCGCGGGTGTCGTGAGGTCGACGTAGACCCGTCCCCAGCCCCGGGGGGCCGGTGAGTCCTCCGAGCGGTCGGAGATCTCCGCGTACCGCCGTCCCGAGACGCTGTCGGTGAGGGTGCGGATGGTGAAGTCCACGTCGCCGAGTGTCTTCTCGGCCTGGGCGCGCTGTCCGTCGAGGAGCTGGGCCACGCCCTGGGCGACGATCCGCCGGTCACGGCTGCCCGGTCTGCGGTAGCCGCTGTCCTCGCCGAAACGCGAGGTGTAGTCCGTGACGCGCTGGCCGAGATTCACCGGCCCGTCGGCACTGCGGTTGGTGTCGTCGGTGCCCGGCCGCGTACTCTCTGTCGAGCCGGGGCCATGGATCAGACTCATCAGGAGCCCGGTGAGTGCGGCGGCAACCGCCACGGCGACAGTGATAGTTGCCGCAATTGTTACCGTCTTGGTCCGGTTAGTGGTCATAGCTGTATAAAGATATCCAGGTGATGAAACGTTTTTCGCGCTGGTCGCTGTTGCCCGTGTTGCCGGGCGGCGTCGCACCCGAGCCGTTGCCGGGAGCTGCCCGCCACGGCCGTGCGGCGTCCAGGCGGCCGTCGGTGCGGCGGTGCGCGGAGGGCGTACTGCTCGGTCCTGGTGAGGGTATGGGCACGCCGGTGTCGCGGGAGTGGCCTCCGGACTGATTGCCCGCCCGGCCCCTGGTGGCCTTGATCACATTCCCCGAATTCGTACAACTCAAGTTCCCTTGCACCGGTCTGATGTGTGGCTCGCACAGCAGTGCGCAGTACGCCGCGTGCTCACCCACCCCTGATCTGTTACGGGTGCGGCTGATGTTCGTCCCGTTGCGATGGTTTCCAGGAGAGGAGCCCCGCCTTGGCCGCTTCGCCCACGAAGCGGCGGCATAAGGTCCGCCGAAGGGCTGACATGTCCCTGTTGGGTGGCATACGTCCACCTATAGCAGTCTTGTCAGTTTTGCTTCTTGTCCTGGCGGGCATCACCGCCCTCTCCCTGGGTCGCGTCACCAACGAGCGCGTCCCCAAAGCCGTTCTGACCTCCCAGCAGCACTTCGCCGAGGACGGCGCCATCGCCCTGCGCGCCTCCATCGACGAGAGCGTGACCGACCTCACGCGCACGGCAGGACTTTTCAACGCCGGCGACCCCGTGTCGGCCGACTCCGTACTCGACAAGATCGGCAACGTCTACCAGAAGTGGCTCGGCACCGCCGTCGTCGAGATCAAGTCGGGCAAACTGCTCGCCGCCCGCGGCGAGAACGTGCCGCTGACTGCGATCGACCGAGGCAAGCTCGGCGACGAGAACGGCCTCACCCCCCGGCTGGTCCGCCTCCAGAACGGCGAGACCCGTCTGCTCGCCCTCGCCGTGCTGAACTGGCCGGGTGAGTCCCAGAAGCTGCTGGTCGCCTCCAGCGGACTGAAGGTCCCCGGCGTCAGCCTCGGCAACTCCCGCGCCATCGCGGTCATCGATCAGCAGGGGCAGGTGCTGAGCCAGGACGGCATCCCCGAGCTCGAGCAGGCCAAGACCCAGGCCAAGCGCAAGGAGATCACCAACTCCGGCAAGCAGCTCAAGGCGCTCGCCGCGACCGCTGCCGTCAAGGCCGACGAGCACCCGCTCAAGGCCAAGGAGCCCGGCTCCGGAGGCTTCCCGGGGGTCAGCGGTAGCCTCATCGGCGAGCGCTACCTCGACGACCGCGCCATCGCCGGTTACGCGACCCTCGCCGGTGCCCAGGCCGGTGAGTCGACCGCTGCCACCGGGCTCGGGCTGCGTGTCGTCGCCATGGTCGGTGTCACCGAGGACACCACCGCGGTCAGCAAGCCGGTCTTCGGCCTGCTCGCGGCGGGTGCGCTGCTCGCCATCGGCGGCCTCACCGTGGCCGTGCTGATCGGCACCGTGCAGCGCCCGCTGATCCGGCTCTTCCTGGAGAGCCGCCGCCTCACCCGCGGCGATCTCACCCGCCAGGTCACCTCGCCCAGGTACGGCGAGGGTGCGCGGATCGGCGCCGCGCTGGAGCTGCTGCGCCGCCAGCTCATCGGCGAGCCGGCCGAGCCACCGGCGCGCCGCCGGACCCGGCTCAGCGCCCGTACGCTGCTCGTCGTCTGCGGAGTGCTGCTGCTGGCCTGGTGCGCCCCGCTCATGCTGCTGTTCAACCGCGCTGGTGACTCGGTCTCCGTGCCGAAGCAGATCGTCCGCGACCAGCGCGAGCGCACCGACACCCTCAACGACCGGGTGCGCCGGGGCCTCAACGAGGGCCACGCGGACCTCGCGTCGGTCGCCGCGCTCATCGGCGAGCAGACCGAACCCGCCGCCATGACCAAGGTCCTCCAGCGCACGATGTCCGAGCACCCGCGGTACGACTCGCTCTACGTCCTCGACGCGGGCGGCAGCGTCCTCGCCAGGACCGGTACGGAGCCGCACAACCCGGCGGGCAAGGGCCCGTCCACCAAGGAGCCCATCCGGCTGCTCGGCGACCAGGGCAAGGAGCCGGTGGTCGTCGGAACGGCCGAGATCTCGGGCCGCAAGGGTGCTGCCGTGGTCGGCGAGTTCCGCATCGAGTTCCTGAACTCGCTGGTCACGCGTCCGGGGCTCGGCGTGGTCCGCGTCGTCGACGCGAAGTCCAGGGTCATCGCGGGCAACAGCGGCTTCCTGGCCTTCCAGGACCTGCCGAACAACCGGCTCACATCCCTGGTGGAGCGGGTCAACAAGCAGTCCGCCGACGCCAAGGGCGCCAAGAACGCCAAGGGTTCCAAGGAGGACGACCTGGACCCCAGGGCCATCCGGTACAGCGACGGAGGCACCGTCCAGATCGCCGCCGCGGCCCCCTTCGACGGCGGTGGCGCGGCCAAGTCCCTCGGGTGGACGGTCGTGAGCTGGCAGCCGGCGTCCGGACTCGCGATCCCCGAATACAACCTCCAGAACCGCACGGTGCTCGCGGGTCTGCTCGGCGTCACGGCGGCTACCGCCTGCCTGGGCTGGCTCTACATCATCGTCGTACGCCCGTTGCGCGCCCTTGTCGGCCAGGCGGAGGCACTGGCGGACGGCGACCGCCGCACCGTTCTGTACCCCCGTCACCACGACGAGGTCGGCGCCGTCGTCCGCAGCTTCGAGCTGATCCGGCAGCAGCTGCCGGTCCAGCAGCGCAAGCGCGACGGCAAGACGTCCCTCGCCGGAAGGAACTGACCACCGTGCTCTTCCTCTACACCGTGCTGGTGGTGTGCAGCGGCATCCTGCTGATCGCGGGGATCGTCGAGCAGCGCAGGCACTTCGTCAACCTGGAGAACATCCCGACCCGGGTCCTGGTCAACGGGATCCGCGGCAAGTCCTCCATCACCCGGCTCTGCGCCGGGGCGCTGCGCGGCGGCGGTCTGACCACGGTAGCCAAGACCACCGGCACGGCCGCCCGCTTCATCCACCCCGATGCCACCGAGGAGCCGGTCTACCGCAAGTTCGGCATCGCCAACGTCGTCGAGCAGATCGGTATCGTCCGCCGCGCGGCCGCGTACAACCCGGACGCGCTGGTCATGGAGTGCATGGCGGTCATGCCCGCCCTCCAGGAGATCAACCAGTCCAAGCTGATCCGCTCCACGATCGGCGTGCTGTGCAACGTCCGTGAGGACCATGTCGCCGAGATGGGCCCGACCCTGGACGACATCGGCCGCTCGCTCTCCCGTTCGATGCCGCACGGCGGTATCTGCGTCACCGCTGAGAAGGACCGCTTCCACGTCCTCCAGGAAGAGGCGGACAAGCGCGACTGCAAGCTGATCTACGCGGACCCCGAGATGGTCACCGACGAGGAGCTGCGCGGCTTCAGCTGGTTCACCTTCAAGGAGAACGTGGCGATCGCGCTGGTCGTCGCCGATCTGCTCGGTGTGGAGCGCAAGACCGCGCTCCAGGGCATGTACGACGCGCCCCCGGACCCCGGTGTCCTCTCCGTCGAGCGGTATGTCACGGAGGACGACAAGAAGCTGCGCTTCGCCAACGTCTTCGCGGCCAACGACCCCGAGTCGACGCTGATGAACATCAACCAGCTGCTCGACCTCGGTGCGATCAGCCGCCCGCTGAACGTGGTCATCAACTGCCGCCCCGACCGCGTCGAGCGCAACGGCCAGATGGGCCAGATCGTGCCCGACCTTCAGCCGGACAAGGTGTTCGTCATCGGTCACCCGGCCAAGAGCGCCATCGACGCGATTCCCGCCGAGTGGCGCGACCGCGCCGTCGACCTGGGCGGCGACGGGCGCGACGGCGAGGAGTTCATGCACGAGCTCCTCGGCCACCTCGGCCCCGACTCGTCCCTCGTCGCCATCGGCAACATCCACGGGCAGGGCGAGGTGCTCCTCGAGCACCTCGCCGAGCTCCCCGCCGACGAGAGCGCGGCTCCCACCCCGCAGCAGCCGGCTCCTGCCCAGGAAGCGGCGGAGGAAGGCCCGGCGGCTCAGGTCGTGGAGCACATCGACACGATGCAGCTGTACGCCCCCCACCTGGACCCGTACCAGCAGTACTCGGAGGCGTACGAGAGCCGCTACGGCCAGCGGCCGCACGTGCCCGCACAGCGCGGCGGCGTGCCCTACGGCCCCCCGCAGGGCGCGGCGCCCTACGGAGGGCCGAACGCGGGCGGGTACCAGGGCGCGGCCCACGACGGGGGGCACTACGGCGGAGCCGGTCACCACGACACGGCCCACCACGATGCCGTCCAGCGCGACGCCGGTTACGGCGAAGCGGCCTACGACCCGGCCGGGCACCACGGTGGACACCAGAGCGATGTGACCCAGCACGACAGGGCCCGCGGGATGTTCGAGCCCCGCGTGGCCCCGACATCCCCCGCGCCCCCCACCGACGAAACCAACCAGTGGTACAGCTCAGGAGAGCCCCGTTGATCCCCTCCGTCCTCACCCCCGAGATCGCCGCGGTCGGCATCGCCCTCGGGCTGCTCTTCTCACTGATCTGCTACCTGACGACCAATCTGTCGCCCGGCGGCATGATCACCCCCGGCTGGCTGGCGCTCACACTGGTGGAGGACCTCCAGCGCGCCGCGATGGTGGTCGCCGTCACGGTCCTCACCTACGTCTGCACCCTGGTGCTCCAGCGCTACGTGATCCTCTACGGCAAGCGGCTGTTCGCCGCCGTGGTGCTCACCGGTGTGATGCTCCAGGCCACGGTGATGATCGTGCTGTCGCTCGAGTTCCCGCTGATGTACAGCAACCAGACCCTCGGCTTCATCGTCCCCGGCCTGATCGCCTACCAGCTCGTGCGCCAGCCCAAGGGCGCCACGATGATGGCCACCGGCTCGGTGACGCTCATGGCCTATGTCGTCCTCACCGCCGGGATCCTCCTCGGCTTCATGCCGTCCGCCTGACCGCCCACCGGAGCCGATCCATGACAGCGAAGAAGAAGACCAACCGCGTGCTGCACGCGGCGATCGTGATCGCGCTGCTCGGAAGCAGCGCGTATCTGACCGTCGAGCTGCGCAAGGACGAGCAGGCCAAGGCGCCGGCGATCCAGACCGTCACCGACACACCGGCGGGAGGTGGGGCCAGCAGCAAGGTCAGCGGCAAGGAGACCTGGGAGCGGCTGAAGAACCCGGACCGCTCGGTGCTCCGCGGCGAGAAGGGCCAGGTGCTCGCCACGTTCACCGACAAGGCCCGCACCGCCACCCTGAAGGGCGCGAGCCGTACCTTCGCCGAGTCCGCCAACACCACGTCCCGGGTGAAGACGGACGACTGGGTACGGCTGATGCCGGAGCCCTGGCGCAAGGGCGCCGAGAAAGAGCAGTGGTTCAAGGACTGGTTCAAGGAGAACTACGGGAGCGACAAGGAGGACGTCTTCGCGACGGCCTTCGAGTACATCCAGGGCGCTCCGGTCAAGAAGGACGACGAAGGCACCCCCTACAGCGGTGACGCGAGCTTCGGCCCGCTGAATCCGAACGGCAGCGCGGGCAACGACCTGCGCGAGGAACTGTCGGACTTCTACGACTACCTCGGCATTCCGTACACCTTCCGCGACGGCACCAGTCAGCAGGCCGAGGCCAAGCGTGCCCGTGCCGTGGACTGCTCGGGCTACATGCGGCTGGTGTGGGGCTACCGCGCCCGCTACCCGCTCGCCTCGTCCGACACCACCGGAGACGGCCTGCCGCGCAGCGCCAACGGTATGGCCCGCTCCAAGCTGGGCGCCGACATCATCCCGCTGAAGGGCGTGGCCGCCACGGACCGGCCGAAGTCCATCGATGTGCTCCAGCCGGGCGACCTGGTCTTCTTCAAGCTGGACGCCCGCACCGCGGACCGGCTCGACCACGTGGGCATGTACCTGGGCCATGACGGGGACGGCCACAAGATGTTCATCTCCAGCCGGGAGGAAGTGAACGGCCCCACCATCGGTGACACGGGCGGCGCCTCACGGCTCGACGGCAACGGCTATTACGCGATCGCCCTGCGCAGCGCGAAGCGCCTGTAGGACGGGGCCGCTCGGCAGCACGGCGGCCGTACCCGGGAAGCCCGGGTACGGCCGCCGTTCCGTCTTCCGCACGCACCGGACAGCACGCACGGGACAGCACGAACGGGCCGTACGGGACCGGAATCCCGTACGGCCCGTTCGCCGTTGCGTGGTGCGCCCTACGCGGGGACGCTCGCGACGCCCTGCGCCAGGAACGGCTTGCCGTTCACGCGCTGCGAGACACCTTCGCGGTCCAGGTACGGCGTGATGCCGCCCAGGTGGAAGGGCCAGCCGGCGCCCGTGATCAGGCAGAGGTCGATGTCCTGTGCCTCGGCGACGACACCCTCCTCCAGCATCAGACCGATCTCCTGTGCCACCGCGTCCAGGACGCGGTCGCGGACCTGCTCCTCCGTCAGGACGTTGTCGCCCTGCTTGAGGAGGGCGGCGACCTCCGGGTCCAGCTCGGGCTTGCCCGAGTCGTAGACGTAGAAGCCGCGCTTGCCGGCCTTGACGACCGCGGCCAGGTTCGCGGAGACCGTGAAGCGCTCCGGGAAGGCGCGGTTGAGGGTCTCGGAGACATGCAGGCCGATGGCCGGACCGACCAGCTCGAGCAGAACCAGCGGCGACATCGGCAGACCGAGCGGCTCGATGGCCTTCTCGGCGGTGGCCACCGGGGTGCCC
This sequence comes from Streptomyces sp. NPDC019396, assembly GCF_040632375.1. Classification (NCBI taxonomy): domain Bacteria; kingdom Bacillati; phylum Actinomycetota; class Actinomycetes; order Kitasatosporales; family Streptomycetaceae; genus Streptomyces; species Streptomyces sp. NPDC019396. The sequence continues at coordinate 93,353 of NZ_JBEYBS010000016.1, forward strand.
TCGTCGATGACGTTCTGGATCTCGCCCATGAAGCGGGTCAGGATGCGGTTCACGACGAACGCCGGGGCGTCCTTGGTGAGGACCGCGGTCTTCTTCAGCTTCTTCGCGACACCGAAGGCGGTGGCGAGGGAGGCGTCGTCCGTCTTCTCCCCGCGGACGATCTCCAGCAGCGGCAGGATCGCGACCGGGTTGAAGAAGTGGAAGCCGACCACACGCTCCGGGTGCTGGAGCTTGGAGGCCATCTCCGAGACCGACAGCGAGGAGGTGTTCGTGGCGAGGATCGCGTGCGCCGGGGCGACGGCCTCGACCTCCGCGAACACCTTCTGCTTGACGGACATCTCCTCGAACACGGCCTCGATGATGAAGTCAGCGTCCGCGAAGCCCTCGGCCTTGTCCAGGACACCGCTCACCAGCGCCTTGAGGCGGTTGGCCTTGTCCTGGTTGACGCGGCCCTTGCCCAGCAGCTTCTCGATCTCGGCGTGGACGTAGCCCACACCCTTGTCGACGCGCTCCTGGTCGATGTCGGTCAGGACGACCGGGACCTCGAGGCGGCGCAGGAAGAGCAGCGCCAGCTGGGAGGCCATCAGACCGGCGCCGACGACACCGACCTTGGTGACCGGGCGGGCCAGGCTCTTGTCCGGGGCACCGGCCGGGCGCTTGGCACGCTTCTGCACCAGGTTGAAGGCGTAGATGCCGGAGCGCAGTTCGCCACCCATGATCAGGTCGGCGAGCGCGGCGTCCTCGGCGTCGAAGCCCTTCTGGAGGTCGCCGTCCTTGGCCGCCTCGATGATGTCGAGGGCCCGGTACGCGGCCGGGGCCGCACCGTGCACCTTGGAGTCGGCGATGAAACGGCCGCGGGCGACGGCCTGGTCCCAGCCCTCAGCGCGGTCGATCTCGGCGCGCTCCACCGCGATCTCGCCCTTGAGGACGGACGCGGTCCAGATCAGCGACTGCTCCAGGAAGTCGGCGCCCTCGAAGATCGCGTCGGCGATGCCGAGCTCGAAGACCTGCTTGCCCTTGAGCTGCTTGTTCTGGTTGAGCGAGTTCTCGATGATCACCGAGACGGCCTTGTCCGCACCGATCAGGTTCGGCAGGATCGCGCAGCCGCCCCAGCCGGGGACCAGACCGAGGAAGACCTCGGGCAGCGAGAAGGCCGGCAGGGCCTGCGAGACCGTGCGGTACGAGCAGTGCAGGCCGACCTCGACACCGCCGCCCATCGCCGCGCCGTTGTAGTACGCGAAGGTCGGGACGGCGAGCGCGGACAGACGCTTGAAGACGTCGTGGCCGCCCTTGCCGATCGCGAGCGCGTCGGAGTGCTGCTTCAGCAGTTCGACGCCCTTGAGGTCGGCGCCGACGGCGAAGATGAACGGCTTGCCGGTGATGCCGACACCGACGATGGCGCCCTCGGACGCCTCCTTCTCGACCTGGTCGATCGCGAGGTTCAGGTTCGCGAGCGACTGCGGGCCGAAGGTGGTCGGCTTGGTGTGGTCGAAGCCGTTGTCCAGCGTGATGAGGGCGAACTTTCCGGCGCCGCCGGGGAGGTCGAGGTGGCGTACGTGCGCCTGGGTGACGACCTCGTCCGGGAACAGCTCGGCCGCGCCCTTCAGGAGCTCAGCGGTGGTGCTCACTTGTTGCCTCCGGCGTCCTTGTGGTGCGGGTTCTCCCAGATCACGGTGGCGCCCATGCCGAAGCCGACGCACATCGTGGTGAGGCCGTAGCGGACCTCCGGCTGCTCCTCGAACTGGCGGGCCAGCTGCGTCATCAGACGGACGCCGGAGGAGGCGAGGGGGTGACCGAAGGCGATGGCGCCGCCGTACTGGTTGACGCGCGCGTCGTCGTCGGCGATGCCGTAGTGCTCGAGGAAGGCCAGGACCTGGACGGCGAAGGCCTCGTTGATCTCGAACAGGCCGATGTCCTCGATGGACAGGCCGGCCTGCGCGAGGGCCTTCTCCGTGGCCGGGATGGGGCCGTAACCCATGACCTCGGGCTCGACACCCGCGAAGGAGTACGAGACGAGGCGCATCTTGACCGGGAGGTTGTTCTCGCGGGCGAAGTCCTCGGAGGCGATGAGCGAGGCGGTGGCGCCGTCGTTCAGGCCCGCCGCGTTACCGGCGGTGACGCGGCCGTGGACGCGGAACGGCGTCTTCAGGCCGGTCAGGTTGTCCAGCGTGGTGCCCGGGCGCATCGGCTCGTCGGCGGTGACCAGGCCCCAGCCGGTCTCGCCGGCATCCGGGTTGGTGCGGCGGACGGAGACCGGCACCAGGTCCTGCTGGATCTTGCCGTTGGCGTAGGCCTTGGCGGCCTTTTCCTGCGAGCGCACGGCGTACTCGTCGGCGCGCTGCTTGGTGATGGAGGGGTAGCGGTCGTGCAGGTTCTCCGCCGTCATGCCCATGAACAGGGCCGACTGGTCGACGAGCTTCTCCGACACGAAGCGCGGGTTCGGGTCGACGCCCTCGCCCATCGGGTGGCGGCCCATGTGCTCGACACCGCCGGCGATGGCGATGTCGTAGGCACCGAAGGCCACGCTGCCCGCGACCGCGGTGACGGCGGTCAGCGCGCCCGCGCACATGCGGTCGATGGAGTAGCCGGGCACGGACTGCGGCAGCCCCGCGAGGATGCCGGCGGTGCGGCCGATGGTCAGGCCCTGGTCACCGATCTGCGTGGTCGCGGCGATGGCGACCTCGTCGATCTTCTTGGGGTCGAGGTCCGGGTTGCGGCGCAGCAGCTCCCGGATGGCCTTCACGACGAGATCGTCGGCGCGGGTCTCGTGGTAGATGCCCTTCGGGCCCGCCTTGCCGAACGGGGTGCGGACGCCGTCGACGAAGACGACGTCCCTGACGGTACGAGGCACGATGGCTCTCCTCCAGGGTGCGGGGTGGCACTGCTGCGTGCGCGGCTAAGCGCGCGCTTGCCCTCATGCTACTTGTGGGTAACTGGGTTGCCCACACCTGGAGCGGGGAGCGGCGAAGGTCACACCGGGTGGCGGCGTCCTGTGGAGCCGCGTAGCCATGTGACAGGCGGGTCTCGAGATGTGCCGCCCCCCGTCTGGTCGGTCAGGGTGTCCGTCCCTCGCACTTCCCCCGGACCCCGTCCGGGGAAAGCCCCGAGCTGTTTCAGGGCGCTGCCGAGAGCGCCCGGGTCAGCAGCGGGGTCACCTGCTCGATCTGCCACTCACGCGCGCCGAACGCGCGCAGCGCCGACGACACCTCTTCGGGCGCGGCGACCGGAGGCTCCCAGCAGACCCGCCGCACCGTGTCGGGGGTGATCAGGTTCTCCTGGGGCAGGTTCAGCCGCTCCGCGAGGGCCGAGACCGCTGTACGGGCCGCCGACAGGCGGGCCGCCGCGGCGGGGTCCTTGTCCGCCCAGGAGCGCGGGGGCGGCGGTCCGGCCACCGGCTGCCCCGGCTGCGGCAGATCCGCGTCCGGCAGGTCCAGGGCCCGGTCCACCGCCGCCTGCCACTGCTCCAGCGCACGCCGCCCCATCCGGTGCCCGAAGCCGGGCAGCGCGGTCAGCGCCTGCACGTTCACCGGCACGGCGAGGGCCGCCTCGATGATCGCCGAGTCGCTCAGCACCTTGCCGGGTGAGACGTCCCGCCGCTGCGCGACCTTGTCTCGCGCCGTCCACAACTCCCGTACGACCGCCATCTGCCGGCGCCGCCGCACCTTGTGCATTCCCGAGGTGCGGCGCCAGGGGTCCTTGCGCGGAGGGGCCGGCGGGGCGGAGGCGATCGCCTCGAACTCCTGCTGGGCCCACTCCAGCTTCCCCTGCCGGTCGAGCTCCTTCTCCAGCGCGTCCCGCAGGTCGACCAGCAGCTCCACGTCCAGGGCCGCGTACCGCAGCCAGGGCTCCGGCAGGGGCCGGATCGACCAGTCCACGGCCGAGTGGCCCTTCTCCAGCGCGTAGCCGAGCACCGACTCGACCATGGCGCCGAGGCCCACGCGCGGGAAGCCCGCGAGCCGCCCGGCCAGCTCGGTGTCGAAGAGCCGGGTCGGCACCATGCCTATTTCGCGCAGACAGGGCAGATCCTGTGTGGCGGCGTGCAGGATCCACTCGGTACCGGCCAGTGCCTCGCCGAGTCCGGAGAGATCGCCGCAGCCGACCGGGTCGATCAGCGCCGTGCCCGCGCCTTCCCTGCGCAGCTGGACGAGGTACGCCCGCTGGCCGTACCGGTAGCCCGAAGCGCGCTCGGCGTCCACGGCCACGGGTCCGCTCCCGGTGGCGAACAAGGCGATGACGGACGCGAGGTCCTCGGGTGCCGCGACCACCGGGGGAACACCCTCGCGCGGCTCCAACAGGGGGATCGGCGCCCCGTCGACCGCGAGGCCGTCATCCGGGGGGCCGCCCCCGGGGGTACGCAGGTCTGGCGCTGCTGCGGTCTCTTGGGCGTCGGTCACCTGTCAAGGGTATCTGTGAACGGAAGCCGCCCGCCGACGGAACGTTCCGTCGGCGGGCGGCAGCCCTTTGCGGATGACTCAGTGGATGATGCCGGTACGCAGTGCCACGGCCACCATTCCGGCCCGGTCGCCGGTGCCGAGCTTGCGTGCGATGCGGGCGAGATGGCTCTTCACGGTCAGGGCCGAAAGGCCCATCGATACGCCGATCGCCTTGTTGGACTGGCCCTCGGCGACGAGCCGGAGCACCTCCACCTCCCGCCCGGACAGTTCGCGGTAGCCGCCGGGGTGGCTCGGGGCGCCGGGGGGACGGCGGTGCAGCCGGGCGGCTGCCGAGCCGATGGGCGCGGCACCGGGACGGGTGGGATGTCCGAGGTTCGTGCGGGTGCCGGTGACGACATAGCCCTTGACCCCGCCCGCCAGGGCGTTGCGCACGGCGCCGATGTCATCGGCGGCGGAGAGCGCGAGGCCGTTGGGCCAGCCCGCCGCACGCGTCTCGGACAGCAGGGTCAGCCCGGAGCCGTCGGGCAGGTGGACGTCGGCCACGCAGATGTCGCGTGGGTTGCCGACGCGGGGGCGGGCCTCCGCGATGGACGACGCCTCGATGACGTCACGTACTCCGAGGGCCCACAGGTGGCGGGTCACGGTGGAACGGACGCGCGGGTCGGCCACGACGACCATGGCCGTCGGCTTGTTCGGGCGGTAGGCGACCAGGCTTGCGGGCTGCTCGAGGAGAACGGACACCAGGCCTCCTGGAAGGGTGGGGGGACGGAGCCGGCTCGGGGATGAAGCCGGGGCGAACCGTGCTTGAAGGGTCACCACCTCTTCGGCAGCAATCTCGCGCGCCTTTAGAGAATGATCACGATTTGGTGAGTAACAATTCCGGCAATTCGGACATCTGCGCGGTGTTGTGCGGTGCCGGGCGGGCTCTTGGGCGTGCGCCGGCGCGGCCGGTGTCGCGTCCGCGTGGTGGATGCAGGGGCCTACCGCGCGTGGGGGCCGCGGCGCTGGGGGAGGGAGACCACGCCTGAGGAGGTGTCGGGGCCCGTCGGGGGGAGGCCCGCGACCTGGCACAGGAGGTCGCACCAGGCTGCGAGGTGCGCGGCTGTGTCCGGGACGCCGTCGCGGCCCTCGAGCGGGGTCCAGGACGCACGGATCTCGATCTGGGTCGCCGCGTGGCGCTCCGCCAGGGCTCCGAAGTAGTGAGATCCCGCCCGGGTGACCGTGCCGCCCGCCTCGCCGTGGAACAGGCCGCGCGCCTCCAGGGCGCCCGTCAGCCACGACCAGCACACCTCGGGCAGCAGCGGATCAGCCGCCATCTCCGGCTCCAGCTCCGCACGCACGAGAGTGACCAGTCGGAACGTGCCCTTCCACGCCTCGTGTCCCGAGGGGTCGTGCAGCAGTACGAGCCGGCCGTCCGCGAGATCCTCGCCGTCGGAGACGACCGCCGCCTCCAGGGCGTACGCGTGCGGTGCGAGCCGCTGCGGCGGGCGGGTGTGTTCCACCTCGATCTCCGGCCTCAGCCGGGCGGCCGTGAACGCGTCCACCGCCTGGCGGAACGCCCGCGGGACGGCATTCCGCTCCGCGTCGTCGGAATGATCGGAGAACTGTCCCTGAGCCGCAGCCATGCGGGGAAGAGTAAGCGGAACGCGGGCCGTGCGCAGGGAGGACACCCGGCCGGGCGTGCTGCTCGCGCCCACATGCGAAGATTCTGGGCGTGAGCGCCAACGACCTTCCCACGACTCCCGCCGCCCCGGATGCCACCCGGTCCGCGAGCCCGGCGGCCTCCGCCACCCGTGACTCCGCCTTCATCCGGGCGTGCAGACGTGAGCCGGTGCCGCACACCCCGGTCTGGTTCATGCGCCAGGCGGGACGCTCGCTGCCCGAGTATCTGAAGGTGCGCGAGGGCATTCCGATGCTGGAGTCCTGCATGCGGCCGGAACTGGTCACCGAGATCACGCTCCAGCCGGTGCGCCGGCACAAGGTCGACGCCGCGATCTACTTCAGCGACATCGTCGTACCGCTCAAGGCCATCGGGATCGACCTCGACATCAAGCCGGGCGTCGGCCCGGTCGTCGCCGAGCCGATCCGCCGCCGTGAGGACCTCGCCCGGCTGCGCGAGCTGACGCCCGGCGATGTCGCGTATGTCACCGAGGCCATGGGCATGCTCACCGCTGAGCTCGGTGCCACCCCGCTCATCGGCTTCGCCGGCGCGCCCTTCACCCTCGCCAGCTACCTCGTGGAGGGCGGCCCGTCCCGCAACCACGAGCACACCAAGGCCCTGATGTACGGCGACCCGGAGCTGTGGGCCGACCTGCTCGACCGGCTCGCCGACATCACCGCGGCCTTCCTGAAGGTGCAGATCGAGGCCGGGGCGAGCGCCGTGCAGCTCTTCGACTCCTGGGTCGGCGCCCTCGCCCCCGCCGACTACCGGCGCTCGGTCATGCCCGCGTCCGTCAAGGTGTTCCAGGCCGTCCAGGGCTACGGGGTCCCCCGCATCCACTTCGGCGTCGGCACCGGCGAGCTGCTGGGCCTGATGGGCGAGGCGGGCGCGGATGTCGTCGGTGTCGACTGGCGGGTCCCGCTGGACGAGGCCGCCCGCCGTGTCGGCCCCGGCAAGGCGCTCCAGGGCAATCTGGACCCCGCGGTGCTGTTCTCCTCGCCCGAGGCGATCGAGGCGAAAGCCCGCGAGGTACTGGACGCCGCGGCCGGGCTTGACGGACATGTCTTCAACTTGGGCCATGGCGTCCTGCCCACCACGGACCCGGACGTGCTGACCCGGCTTGTGGAGCACGTCCACACCCAGACCGCGCGCTAGAGCGAGGGGATCGTCCCGACGTGCCGCAAGATACTTCGACGCTCGCCCTGCCGCGCCAACGACAGGATCCGGCGCCGCCGCACATACCGGCATCCCGGCCGGGACGGATCAACGCGCTGGACGGCCTGCGGCTGCTCGCCGCCCTGATGGTGGTGGCCTACCACTACATGGCGCGAGGAGGGGGCTGGTCGGCCTCCGGCCAGGTCAAGTTCCCGTCCGCCTTCCCGTTCGCCGCCTACGGCTGGCTCGGGGTGGAACTGTTCTTTCTGATCAGTGGCTTCGTCATCTGCATGAGCTGCTGGGGCCGGTCGGTGGGGGACTTCTTCGTCTCCCGGGTGACCCGGCTCTACCCGGCTTACTGGCTCGCCGTGCTCGTCACCACCGCGGTGCTGCTGCTGGTGCCGGGCGGCCAGGATCCGCTTCCGTGGCCGGACGTCCTGACCAACCTGACCATGCTTCACGAGCCGCTCGGGATCCGCATGGTCGACGGGGTCTACTGGACCCTCTTCGCGGAGCTCCGCTTCTACCTGCTGTTCGCGCTCGTGGCCTGGTGGGGCCTGTCCTACAAGCGCGTCGTGGTCTTCTGCTGCGTGTGGGCCGTGGCGGGCATCGCGTTCAGCAAGTCCGGTGACGAAGCCCTGCGTCTCATGATCATGCCGCAGCACTGCTGGTACTTCATCGCCGGAATGGCGTTCTACCTCATGTACCGGTTCCGGCCGACGCTGCTGCTCACCGGGATCGTGCTCGTGTGCTTCGGCGCGGCCGTGCCGTCCGCACGCGCCACCTGGAGCCGAACGCTCGGCTACTTCGACGACCCGGTCCCGTTCTGGCCGGTCGTGGCGGTCCTCGTGGTGTGCTTCGCCCTGATGGGCCTCGTCGCCACCGGGAAGCTGTCCTGGATGAACTGGCGCTGGCTGGCGTACGCCGGCGCCGCCACCTACCCGCTGTACCTGCTGCACCAGAACATCGGCTGGGAGATCATCGGCGTGCTGGAGCCGCACGTACCGGCGTATCCGCTGATCGGGATGCTCGTGGGCGGCATGCTGCTGCTCGCCTACCTGGTGCACCGCCTGGTGGAGAAACCACTGGCCCGGTCGCTGAAGCGGGGGCTGAAGCACGCCCTCGCCGAGCCCGGACGCCACCGTGAGGACGCCTCCCGGCGGACCGCGCCCTGAGCCCCGGCGGCGGCCGCCTGCACCCGTGCCCGGGCAGGCGGCCGCCGCCGACATCGGGCCGGGGTCAGACACCGGCCTCCCGGACCGCTGCCACCGCCTTGCGCGCGGCGACCAGAACGGGGTCCCAGACCGGGGAGAAGGGCGGGGCGTAGCCCAGGTCGAGGGATGTCATCTGCTCCACCGTCATTCCGGCCGTGAGGGCGACCGCCGCGATGTCCACCCGCTTCGCGGCGCCTTCGCGGCCCACGATCTGCACACCCAGCAGCCGTCCCGTCCGGTGCTCGGCGAGCATCTTGACCGTCATCGGCGCCGCGCCGGGGAAGTAGCCCGCGCGGCTCGTCGACTCGACCGTCACCGTCACATGGCGCAGCCCCACCGCGCGGGCGTCCTTCTCGCGCAGCCCGGTGCGGGCGATCTCCAGATCGCAGACCTTGCTGACGGCGGTGCCGACGACCCCGGGGAACGTCGCATAACCCCCGCCGACGCCCGCGCCGATGACCTGGCCGTGCTTGTTGGCGTGTGTACCGAGCGGCACATGCCGCTCGCGGCCCGAGACGAGGTCCAGCACCTCGACACAGTCACCGCCCGCCCAGACCTGCTCGTAGCCACGCACCCGCATCGCGAGATCGGTGAGCAGGCCCCCGTGGACCCCCAGCGGCAGGCCCGCCGCACCCGCCAGGGCCGTCTCGGGCTCCACGCCGATGCCGAGCACGACCACGTCGGCGGGATACTCGGCGTCCTCGGTGCCGACCGCGCGCACCCGGCCGTCGGGCCCGGTGAGGATGCCCGTGACGGGGGAGTCGTTGACGGTCGTGATGCCGAGCCCGTCCATCGCCTTGTGCACCAGCCGGCCCATGTCGGGGTCGAGTGTGGCCATGGGCTGCTCGCCCCGGTTGACCACGGTCACCTCGTAGCCGTGCTTCAGCAGCGCCTCGGCCATCTCGACACCGATGTACCCGGCGCCGACGACCACGGCCCGCCCCCCTGAGGACCGGGACAGGGTGTCGAGGAGCGCCTGCCCGTCGTCCAGGGTCTGGACACCGTGCACCCCGGGCGCGTCGATGCCCGGCAGCGACGGGCGCACCGGCCGGGCGCCGGTCGCGATGACGAGCTTGTCGAAGTCCGTCCACGACTCGGCACCCGACTCCAGGTCACGGGATCTGACCCGACCACCGCGGGTGGCAGAGCCCCGCGGCTGGAGGTCGAGCTCCACCACCTCGGTGCGCATCCGCAGATCGATCGCGCGCGCCCGGTGCTCATCGGGGGTGCGCGCGATCAGTTCGTCACGTCCGGGTACGTCGCCGCCGACCCAGTACGGAATCCCGCACGCGGAGTACGAGGCGAAGTGGGACCGCTCGAAGGCGACGATCTCCAGCTCCTGTGGACCCCTGAGCCTGCGGGCCTGCGACGCGGCCGACATGCCTGCCGCGTCGCCGCCGATGACCACCAGTCGTTCCATGCGGAACACGCTACGGGCGGAAGGCCGTTCAGTCCCGTTCAGCCTGCTGCGTCCGCTCGGGCTGCTTCGGCTGCCCGGGTGCGGCAGCGGCACGCCGCCGCATCCGCAGCGGCCGGATCAGCCAGCGCCACACCGCGTACACCGCCGCGAGCACCGCAGCGAAGGGCGCCACCGCACCGAGGACGAGACCGATCCAGTGCACCGTCGCGGCCAGTGCCCCCCAACCGCCCTTCAGCGCGTCCAGGAATCCGGGGTCCTCGTCATCGGCCAGGGGCTCCGTGCCGGCCGGCTCGGACAACTCCAGGGTGATCGTCGCCATCGCCGTACGGTCCTTCAACGACGCCTGCTGGGCCAGCAGGGACTCCAGCTCGGACTGACGCCTGCTCAGCTCCCCCTCCAGCGTGACCACGTCGGCGAGCTCCTCCGCCCGATCCATCAGCGCCCGCACCCGGGCCACACTCGCCCGCTGGGTGGCGATCCGGCTCGCCACATCGACCACCTGGTCGGTGACGTCCTTGGCGTCCGCCTTGCGCGAGAGCAGCTTGCCCGAGCCCTCGAGCTCGGTGAGCAGCGAGGCGTACCGCTCCTGGGGCACGCGCAGCACGATGTGCGAGGTCACACGCGTGTCGTCGACGCGCTCGGTCGTCTCGTCCGCGACATGCCCGCCCGCGGCCTCGACGGTCGTACGGATCCGCGCCAGCGCCTTGGTGGCGTCCTTCACCTCCACGGACAGCCCGGCCGTGCGGATGATGTGCGTGCCCGCAGCCACGGGCTTCTTCTCCGCCCCGCTCTGCCGTGAGCCCGGAGCGGGTGAGGCGGCGGCGTATCCGGAGTCGGCCGCCGGACCGCCACCGACCGCCGCCTCGGCCGCACCCGGCCTCCCCGCCGACTTCGCGTCCGCGGCCGAGCCGCTGCCGGACGCGCTACAGCCCGCGAGCGCGAGTGCGGCGGTCAGCAGTGCCGCCGCGAACATATGACGCCGTACACGCATGTCGTCCCCCAGGGTGGTGTTGACTGGCTGACGGTTCGACGTGCCGGACGGGGGAACGGGTTGCCGTTCCATGGTCCCGAAGCGGTCACGGTCGGGACTCGTTACGGTCCCCGGCAGGCGGTTTGAGAGAGTGGACGCATGAACGCGGACACCGGGACGTATACGGACATGGGCACACCTGCGGGGGAGCCGGTCCATGTCGTCGTCATCGGCGGCGGGATCGCCGGGCTCGCCGCCGCCCACCGGCTGCTGTCCACGGGCGTCCGGGTGACCCTGCTGGAAGCGTCCGACCGGCTGGGCGGCAAGCTCCTGGTCGGCGAGATCGCCGGCGCACCCGTCGACCTCGGCGCCGAGTCGATGCTCGCCCGCCGTCCGGAAGCCGTGGACCTGGCCCGCGCCGTGGGTCTCGGCGACCGGCTCCAGGCACCCGCCACGACCACCGCGTCCGTATGGACCCGCGGCGCGCTGCGCCCGATGCCCAAGGGGCATGTGATGGGCGTGCCGGGCAGCGCCGACGCACTGAGCGGGCTGCTTTCCGCCGAGGGCCTCGCCCGCATCGAACGGGAGCGCGAGCTGCCCCCCGCCGACCTCGGCGACGACGTGGCCATCGGCGAGTTCGCCGCCCAGCGGCTCGGCCGCGAGGTGGTGGACCGGCTGGTCGAGCCACTGCTCGGCGGGGTGTACGCGGGTGACGCGTACCGGATCTCCATGCGCGCCGCAGTCCCCCAGCTCTTCGAAGCGGCCAGGGACGCGGGCGGCTCCCTCCACGACGCGGTCCAGGCGATCCAGCGCCGGGCCGCCCAGCGGCAGGAGACGGGCCCCGTCTTCATGGGCATCGACGGTGGTGTCGGCACGCTGCCGTCCGCCGTCGCCGACGCCGTACGGGCCCAGGGCGGCGAGATCCTCAGCGGGATCCCGGTGCTGGGCCTCGCCCGCACCACAGAGCACTGGCTGATCCGCACCGAAGCGCGGCAGCTCACCGCAGACGCGGTGGTGCTCGCCACCCCTGCCGGACCGGCGTCCACCCTGCTAGCCGCCGAGTCCCCGGCGGCCTCCGCCGAGCTCGCCACCGTCGAGTACGCCTCGATGGCGCTGATCACCCTCGCCTTCCGCCGCTCCGACCTGACCGGACAGCTCCCGGACGGCTCGGGGTTCCTCGTACCGCCCGTCGACGGTCGTACGATCAAGGCGTCGACCTTCTCGGCCCGGAAATGGAGCTGGGTCGCGGACGGAGCACCTGACGTGTTCGTTCTGCGCACCTCCGTGGGCCGCTACGGCGACGAGGAGCCGCTGCACCGCGAGGACTCCGAGCTCGTGGACGTCTCGCTGACCGATCTCGGCGAGGCCACCGGACTCGCCGCCCGGCCGGTCGCCACCGAGGTCACCCGCTGGACGGGCGGTCTGCCGCAGTATCCGGTCGGCCACCTGGGCCGGGTCGCCCGTATCCGTGACGCGGTGGCGAAGCTCCCCGGGCTGCGGGTGTGCGGGGCGGCGTACGACGGTGTGGGCATCCCCGCCTGCATCGGCAGCGGGCGGCGCGCCGCGGAAGAGATCATCGCCACGGCACCCCTGGTGCGGGGCACTGCCCGGGACGGGCGAGAATAGCCCTATGAGTGCGCCCGAAAAGATCCCGAACGCCGGTAAGAAGGCGAAGGACCTCAACGAGGTCATCCGCTACACCCTGTGGTCAGTCTTCCGGCTGCGCGACGTACTGCCCGAGGACCGGGTCGGCTACGCCGAGGAGGTCCAGGAGCTGTTCGACCAGCTCGCAGCCAAGGACGTCACCGTTCGCGGCACGTACGACGTGTCCGGACTGCGCGCCGACGCCGACCTGATGATCTGGTGGCACGCGGAGACCGCGGACCAGCTCCAGGAGGCCTACAACCTCTTCCGCCGCACGCGCCTCGGCCGTGCCCTCGAGCCGGTGTGGTCGAACATGGCCCTGCACCGCCCCGCCGAGTTCAACAAGTCGCACATCCCGGCGTTCCTCGCCGACGAGACGCCCCGCAACTACGTCTCGGTGTACCCGTTCGTGCGCTCGTACGACTGGTACCTGCTGCCCGACGAGGACCGCCGCCGTATGCTCGCGGACCACGGCAAGATGGCCCGCGGCTACCCGGACGTGCGCGCCAACACGGTCGCATCCTTCTCGCTCGGCGACTACGAGTGGATGCTCGCCTTCGAGGCCGACGAGCTGTACCGCATCGTCGACCTGATGCGCCATCTGCGGGCCTCCGAGGCGCGGATGCACGTCCGTGAGGAGACCCCGTTCTACACCGGGCGGCGCAAGAGCGTGGCGGAGCTGGTGGCCGGGCTGGCCTGAGCGCTGCCGAACGACCGAGGATGTCCCATGGCCAGGGGCGTTCCCATGGACCAGAGTGTTCCCGTGGTAGCCGGGGCACCCTGATGACTTGGGGTGAGCCGTTCCGCCGGGCGGCCCACCCCCATTGACCCGGAAGATCAGACAGCGGGCGGCAGAGCGCGCTCACGCTCCACCGCGCGCTGGTCCAAAGACACCGGGTCCGGCTGCGGGTGCGGCGCGCATGATGCGCGCCGCACCGGCGTCCTGCCCTCCAGCAGATACGCGTCCACATGGCCGTTCACACAGGCGTTGGAGCCGCCCACGATGCCGTGCGAACCGGCGTCCTGCTCGGTGACCAGCACCGAGCCGCCGAGCCGCCGGTGCAGCTCCAGCGAACCCTCGTACGGTGTCGCCGCGTCCCGCTCGGCCGCCAGGATCAGCAGCGGCGGCAGCACACCCGGGGCCGCGCGCACGTCCAGCGGCCGCTGCCGGGGTGCGGGCCAGTAGGCACACGGCAGGTTCATCCACACATTGGCCCAGGTCTCGAACGGGGCCCGACGCGCCAGTGCGGTGTTGTCCCGGTCCCACACCTTCCAGTCCGTGGGCCACGGCGCGTCGTTGCACTCGACGGCCGTGTAGACGGCGTTGCCGTTCTCCTCCTCCACGGCCTCCTCCGGATCCGGCGCGGCCACCGCGATCAGCGCACTCGGGTCGCCCTTCAGATACTTGGCGAGGGCCGCGGCCCGGCGCGGCCAGTAGTCGTCGAAATAGGCGGCCTGGAGGAAAGCCGACCGCAGTTGCTCAGGACCCACCTTGCCCCCGGCCGGTTCATGCGCGAGCCGGGCCCGGGCCAGCTCGTAGCTGTGCTGGACCCCGGCCGCGGTCGTGCCCAGGCCGTAGGTGGCGTCATGCCGGGCCACCCAGGCGCGGAAGTCCGCCCAACGGCCCTCGAAAGCCAGCGACTGCTCGAGGTTGTTGCGGTACCAGATCTTGTCCGGCGACGGGTCGACCGCCGAGTCCAGCACCATGCGCCGCACATGCCCGGGGAAGAGCACAGCGTGCAGCGCCCCCAGATACGTCCCGTACGAGGACCCGGCATACGTCAGCTTGTCCTCGCCGAGCGCCGCCCGGAGGACCTCCAGATCGCGGGCGTTGTTGAGGGAGTTGATATGCCGCAGATCCGCGCCGCCGTTGCGGGCACAGCCACGGGCGTAGGCCTTGGCGCGGGCGATCCGCTCCTGCTTGTACGGCGCGGAGGGCGCGGTCGGGGCCTGTGTGGGGGACTTGGTGAAGTCGGCCGGGTCCTGGCAGGACAGCGGAGCGGACCGCCCGACTCCGCGAGGGGCGTAACCGACCAGGTCGTACGCCTCTGCGATCCGCTTCCACTCGGGCCACCGGGAGGCCTTGGGGAAGTACATGGCCGAGCCACCGGGGCCGCCCGGGTTGTAGACCAGCGCGCCCTGGCGCGCGGCGGCCGGGCCACCGGCCCTGACCCGGCTGACGGTGAGCGGGATCTGACGGTCCAGCGGTCTGGCGTAGTCGACCGGGACATCGACCGTTCCGCATTCGACGTACGAGGGGAGCTCCTCGACGGCGGCGCAGGGCCCGAAGCCGATCCCCGCGGTGCCCGCGCGGGCGGCGGCGGTGAGCACACCGGCGTCCTCGAGCGGGTTGGCCCGGACGCGGCTGCCTTGCCCGGTGCCTTCCCCGGCGGCTACCCCGGGGAAGGTGGCTCCGCCGGCCGGTGTGGCGAGGAGGGCCGACAGGACCAGGGAGCCGAATACTCCGCGCCACACTCGTACGCTCATCGTGTTTCCCTTCGTACCGCCGCGTGGCACGAAGATCACCGCAGGGGAGGGGCTTGTAAAGCACCACTGTCCGGTGTCGGCGTCAATGACCCCGATGCGTCAGTCAGGGGCAGCCCTGTCAGGCCCGGACACGCCCTAGTCACCACCGCCGCCACCACCACAGCTCGAACCGCCGCCGCAGCTTGAGCTGCTGCTTCCGCAACTCGACCCGCCGGACGAGCTTCCGCAGCTGGACCCGCCACCGGACGAGCTCCCGCAGCCACTGCTGCACCCGCCGCTCCCGCCGCAGGAACCGCCGCTCGCGCCGCCACAGCCTCCGCCGCCCGAACCCCCTCCGTCGGGGGTCGAGGCGCACCACAGCACATCCGCCCCGATCAGCACGGGCACAGCCCCGCCGTCCGCGGAGGACCGGCCGTGCCCGGTCCGCACCAGCCGGGCAGCCGTCGTCAACTGACCCTGGAGCACGGGGTCGGGCAGCGCGCGCAGTCCGTTCAGCGCCACCGCATGTGCCGTGTCGGTGGTTCGTGCGTGGGCCCGCCGGTACTCGGACGCGGCCCGCCGGCCCGCCGCTGTCACCTTGCGGCCGGCCTTCGCCGCACAGACGGCCCCGACGAGAAATCCTCCGAAGATCGCGGGCAGGATCGCCACGAAGAACGGAAACGAGTGCGCGTACCTCTCGAAGGCCGTGTACTGGAGCGCCATCACCACGATTCCACCCGGGAACAGCAGGAAGCAGCAGACCGTCTGTATTCCCGCCCAGCGCCGCAAGGGGCGCAGCAGACGGGGCGCCACCATCAGACCGCGTGCGGCGAGTCCGTCACCGATCGCCTGCACGGCGGGACCGCGCATCACTCCCAGCCGCAGGGTGTGCAGCGCTCCGCTCGGTGCCGCGGACGCCTCATGGAGGATCGCCTGTTCCACCGGGTGATAGGCCACGGGCTGCCGCACCGCGAGGATCCCCGGGCCGCCGATGGTGATCCGGCCGCTGGTCGTCATGGTGGCCAGCGCCGTGTCGACGACACGGGCGGGGCCGCCGTTCAGGAAGGCCGCTTCCATGACGTCGTGCAGGTGGCCGACCGCGCCGCGGCCACGGGACCGGGCGAGTCCCCTGATCAGCAGCGCCGATGAGAGGGCCACGGCGAGATTCACCAGTATCGCGAGGATGTTCAGCATCATGGGGAGTCACCTCCTGACGAGGGCGGCACGGGCCGCCCGTACGATCCGGGTCGTGCGGCGCGGCGGGCGGGCGCCCGCCCTGTCCTGCCACCAGTGCGTGAGCCGCCGTCGGGCGGCCGGGTCCTGCGGGTGTCCCGCGATCAGCAGGTGCTCGGCGAAGTCCAGCGCATCCCTGTGGTACCCGCTGCTCATGGGCCGGTTCCGCGCGTAGGCGACGAATGCGGACCGGTAGCCGCTGCCGAGGATCTGCGGCAGCTCCGGAGCCACCTTCGCCACCACATCGGAGCGCTTGGCGGCGAGGGCCCGGCTCTGTACCCACAGCCGCTGCGCGTCGAAGCCCTCCGGCGCGGGCGTACCCGCGACCAGCGCGGACAGCAGGGCCGCCTGCGCCAGCCCGAGCCGCTCACGTGCCGCCTCCTCCGTCGCGGCGGATGCCGGGCGCGCGGGCCGGACACCGCGTACGGGAGCCGCTGGTGCGTCCGCCGCCGCCGACTCCAGGGTCTGCCGGATCGCGGTCAGCTCCCCGGCCAGCTCGTCGGGCGGAGGGAAGTCGTCGTCCCGCTCGAGCAGCACCCCTGGCGGGTCGGTGCGGCGGCGCAGCTCCGCGAGGATGTCGAGGACCGGCCGCGGCACCGGATGGGCGTGGGTGTCGTGCCAGACCCCGTCCTTTTCGAGACCGCCGGCGACATGGACGTAGGCGATGGCTTCGACGGGCATCTCGTCGAGTGCGGCCAGCGGGTCCTCGCCGCGGTTGACGTGGTTGGTGTGCAGATTGGCGACGTCGACGAGCAGTCGGACGCCCGTGCGGTCCACGAGCTCGGCCAGGAACTGCCCCTCCGTCAGCTCCTCGCCGGGCCAGGAGACCAGCGCGGCGATGTTCTCGAGGGCCAGCGGCACCGGAAGGGAGTCCTGGGCGATGCGCACGTTCTCACAGAGCACGGCCAGGGCGTCCCGGGTGCGGGGCACGGGCAGCAGGTGCCCGGCCTCCAGGCCGGGCGACGCGGTGAGCGGGCCTCCGGCGCGCACGAACGCGATGTGCTCCGTCACCAGCGGGGACCCGAGTGCCTCGGCCCGCTCTGCCAGCGCCGAAAGACGCCCCGGGTCGGGGCGTCCGGCGCCGCCGATGCCCAGTGCGACCCCGTGCGGGACGACCGTGACACCCCGCTCGCGCAGACGTACGAGGGAGTCGGGCAGATGGCCGGGGCAGACGTTCTCCGCCACGACCTCGACCCAGTCGAGCCCGGGCAGCCGCTCGACGGCCTCCGCTATCTCCGGGCGCCAGCCGATGCCGGTGCCGAGCCTCTCGATCCTCTTCATGCGTCCCCCTCCTCTGCGTGTGCAGGGGTCATGGCCCGGCCGGACCGCGCCGAATCCAGAGGAGGGGACGTTCAGAGCTTCATTTGAGGTTCCGGACGCGTGAGGCGTCCGGAACCCCGGCTTCGGGGAGGGACGGCTACTGCTGGGTGCCCGGCGCCGGCCGGTTGGTGTTGACAGCCGTCGGCGCACCCGGCTGGGTCGACGGCTTGGACGTGGCCTCGCCGGGGTTCTGCGGGCTGACCGGGGCCGGAGCCGGCGGAAGGTTGCCGTCCGGCGGCGGTGGGCCGGTCGGGCTCGCCGTGGCGCCGGTGGCCGCCTCGTTGGCGATCGCGTCGAAGTCCACCTTGCCGGTGGCCTCCAGCATGGTGATGTGGTCCAGCACGGTCTGGTTGGCGTCGCTCGCGAGCTGCCGGATCAGCATGTTGCGGGTGGTGTGGCGGACCTGGGCGATCAGGGCGAAGACCTTGCCGTGCGCGTTGCGCAGCAGGTTCGCGAACTTGTACTCGTATTCCTGGCCGCTCGCCGCCGACAGCTCCCGCAGCCAGCCCTGCTGCTGCTCGTTGGGCTGGTTCGGCAGCTCGACGCCGAGCTTGGCCGCCACGTCACGGGACCGCGCGTCGAGGTCGGTGTGACCGACGATGAGGTGGTCACCGGCCTCCTTGATGGCCTTGCTGGGCGCGCGCTCGATCGCCTGCTGGCCCGCGGGGAGCTCCCAGAGCCCGGCGAGGCGGACCTTGACCAGGAAGTCGCGGTCGGTCGCGGTCAGGGGGCCCCACTGGGTCGCGACGGATGACGCGTTCAGATTGGCCTGCCCCGTGCCGGAGCGGTCCGCGTAGGACCAGACGGGAAACGCGAGTGCGCCCACCGTTGCGACCAGAGCCGCGATGATGAGTGCTGTCCCGTTGATGCGCCGCAGCAAGTGTTCCTCCCCAGCGGTTGTGCGTATCTGCGTCTCGCAGTACTGGTGGGTACGCAGCGGGGGCGGGTTCTGTTCAACGGGCTTCAGACGAGTTGCGGATGGCTTGCCACGACCGTGACCGAGCCGGGGGCGATCTCCGTGAAACCGGCGTCCCGCACGGTCGGCAAACCGCTCGCGGTGAGGCGGGCCCAGTGCTCGGGGTGCGCGGTCCGCACGGTCAGCGGGAAGCCTGCGGCGCGCCACGCGGTCTGCTCGGACTCGCGCATGTCCCACCAGAGAAGCTGGGCCCCGTGCCCGACCTGGGCCATCTCCTTGCCCGTCGACATGCTCAGCTCGGGGCTGAGCCAGATCACCGCCGCGCCGGCGGCCTCGGCGGGGACGCCCGGCTGATCCGGGTTCTCGGCTCTTGCGGGGGCCATGGGGTCTTCCAGCTCCGTACCCGACACCTGGAGCTTCACCAGCTCCTTGGGCCAGCCGTCCAGCGGCACCGGAGGGAACACCCGCACCTGCGCGCGCTCGCCCGTCACCGTGATCCCGGGCAGTGCCGACGCCTTGCGCCACTCGGCGCCGCGCGCCCTCCGCACCACCTTACGGATCCGGGCGTCCTGCCAGTCCCGCATCGCCTGCGCCCACTCGCCGTCGCCGAGCGACCGCTCGTCGCTGAGCATCACGAGCACCGCACGCGCCGCGGTCTCCAGCGCGTCGGTGCGGGACGGCGGAGCGGCCTTCTCGATCCGGGCCACCAGAGGGAGCACGAACTGAGGGGCTTCGTCGCGTGCGGTCCGTTCGTGGCGGAAGGGACTGTCGGGGGAGCTGCTGGTGTTCACCTGCCCAGTCTGCCAGCCCGGGAAATCGGCGGACGCTGCCGGAACACCGGTCACTGCCGGCTGCTCGCGGAAAGTCCACGATCAGCTGCCGAGGTCCTGAACAGCAAGTTCTGATGCACCGTCAAAAAGATTTTCTGTGCGCACTGGTGAACGGAACGAGTGCCTCCGTCCGTATGAAGGGCCGGACGCGTCCCCGGTCGTCCCCCTCGGCGACCCAAGTCCGTAACACCCCCAGGAGGCGAAGAGTTGAGTCACAGGCGAATACCCAAGCGGAAGGCCATTCTCGCTGGAGCCGGAGCGGTGGGCATCGCTGCAGCGGCCATACTGCTGCCGAATGCCAACGCTTCGCAGTCCGGCGCGGGGGAACCGTCGGACGCGCCCAGAAAGATGAGCGCCGCATCGGCTTCGGAACTGCTCCAGCAGCTGGGAAAGCAACTCGGTGATTCCTACGGCGGCGCCTACTACGACACGGGAAAGCAGCAGCTCGTCGTCAATGTCGTCGGCGACGACGACAAGGTGAACGAGCGGGTGGAGAAGGCGGGCGCGGTCGCCAGGAGCGTCCGCAACAGCGCGGCGTCGCTCAAGTCGGCCACCGAGTCGCTCTCCCAGAAGGCCGCCGTGCCGGGTTCGGCATGGTCCATCGACCCGCGCACCAACCAGGTGCTGGTGACCGCGGACCGGACGGTCACCGGTTCGCGGTGGGACAAGCTGGAGTCGGCCGTCGGCTCGCTCGGCGACGGAATGGCCCGGATCAAGAAGTCCTCCGGTCTGTTCAAGCCCTTCGTCGAGGGCGGCGACGCCATCTTCGGCGGCGGTTCCCGCTGCTCGCTGGGCTTCAACGTCACCACGCAGGACGGCCAGCCCGGCTTCCTCACCGCCGGTCACTGCGGTGTGGCGGCCGAGCAGTGGTCCGATCAGCAGGGCGGCGCCCCGATCGGCACGGTCCAGGAGGCGGTCTTCCCCGGCGAGGGCGACTTCGCGCTCGTCACGTACGACGACCCCAACACGCAGGCGGCCAGCTCGGTCGACCTGGGCAACGGGCAGCAGGTGGAGATCAAGCAGGCAGCCGAAGCGGCCGTGGGCCAGCAGGTGTTCCGTATGGGCAGCACCACGGGGCTGAACGACGGGCAGGTCACCGGGCTCGACGCGACGGTGAACTACCCGGAGGGCACGGTCAGCGGGCTCATCCAGACCAATGTCTGCGCGGAGCCGGGGGACAGCGGAGGTGCGCTGTTCACCAGGGAGGGTGACGCGATCGGGCTCACCTCGGGCGGTAGCGGTGACTGCACCCAGGGCGGCGAAACCTTCTTCCAGCCGGTGACCACGGCGCTGGCCGCGGTCGGCGCCCAGATCGGCGCCGGTGACGGCGGCGCTGGTGACGGTGGCGCCGCGGATGCCGGTGCCGAGAACGCCGGTGCCGAGAACGGCGGCATCGGTGACGGCGCGGCGGACGCCGGTGCCGGTGACGGTGGTGCCCTCGATGGCGGTGCCGCCGGCGACGGAGGGGCCGGCGACGCCGGTGCCACGGCCGGTGCGGACCCCGGCAACGGTGATGGCGATGACGCCGGTGCCGGTGACGGCGGTGCGGTCCAGCAGCACGGCTGAGGCACGGCAAAGGAAGAGCGGCCCCTGGCTCTGCGGATGCCCGGGGCCGCTCTTCCGTGTACGCGTGTGCGGTGCGTTACGCCAGCTTGGCGCTCAGCGTGATGGTCGTGCCCGTGAGCGCCTGGCTCACCGGGCAGTTCTTCTTGGCGTTTTCGGCGGCGGCCTGGAAGGCGGCCTCGTCGATGCCGGGGACCTCGCCGGTGACCGTCAGGTGGATACCGGTGATGCCCTCGCCGGGCTGGAAGGTGACGTCAGCCTTGGTCTCCAGGCGGGTGGGCGGGGTGCCCGCGCCGCTGAGGCCGTGGGAGAGAGCCATGGAGTAGCAGCTCGAGTGGGCGCCGGCGATCAGCTCCTCGGGGCTGGTCTTGCCGTTCGCCTGCTCGGCGCGCGACGGCCACGAGACGGGGAAGTCGCCGATGCCGGACGAGTCGAAGGTGACGACGCCCGAGCCCTTGAGCAGCTCGCCCTCCCAGACGGTGTGGGCCTGACGCGTGGTGGCCATGATGGGTCCCTTCTCAAACCAGTGAATAGGTCCAACTGGGCCCAACCTACTGGAACCTACCGGTCGACAAGCCCCTTGGCGTCCCTGGCCAGTGCGGTGAGCCGCGAGATGGCCCGGAAGTACTTCTTCCGGTACCCGCCGTTCAGCATCTCGTCACTGAACAGCCTGTCGAACGGCAGACCCGACGCCAGCACGGGCACCTCGCGGTCGTACAACCGGTCGGCGAGTACGACGAGGCGCAGCGCCGTCGACTGGTCCGGCACCGGCTGCACACCGGTAAGGCACACGGCACGCACCCCGTCCGTCAGTGCTCCGTAACGGCTCGGGTGGACCCGTGCCAGATGTTCGAGCAGGCTGGGGAAGGCATCGAGCGAGGCGCCTTCGGCGGCGTGTGCGGCCTTGGCGACCTGCTCGTCCGTGAAGGGGGGCGGGGCTTCGGGAAGCCCGCGGTGGCGGTAGTCGTCGCCGTCGATCCGGAGCGGCCTGAAGTGCGCGGAGAGACCCTGGATCTCCCGCAGGAAGTCGGCGGCGGCGAACCGGCCCTCACCGAGCTTCCCCGGCAGGGTGTTCGACGTGGCCGCGAGCGCCACGCCCGCGTCCACCAGTTTGCCGAGCAGGGTGGACACCAGCACCGTGTCACCCGGGTCGTCCAGCTCGAACTCGTCGATGCACAGCAGACGGTGCCCGCTGAGCGTACTCACCGTCTGCTGGAAGCCGAGCGCGCCGACCAGATTGGTCAGCTCGACGAAGGTGCCGAAGGCCTTGAACGCCGGTTCGGCGGGCGTCGCGTGCCACAGCGAGGCGAGCAGATGGGTCTTGCCGACCCCGTAGCCGCCGTCCAGATAGACCCCGCGCGGTGCGGCCGGGGCGGCGGGCTTCTTCGCGAACCAGCGCCGTTTGCCCGCTCCGGAGGCGTGCGCCCCGCCCAGACCTGCGGCGAACGTGCTCAGGACCGTGACCGCCTCGCTCTGGCTGGCTTGGCGGGGGTCGGGCACATAGGTGTCGAAGCGGACCGCGTCGAAGCGCGGCGGCGGCACCATCTCCGCGACCAGGCGGTCGGCGGGGACACGGGGCTCGCGGGCGCACAGGGAAACAGGGGCCGCTTCGGTTATGGGGCTGGTGGACACAGCTACCCACTCTACGGGCCGTGCCAGACTGCACGGCATGCGACGTCTGTTCCCTGTGACCGACCCGACAGCCGCGGCCGCCGACATGGCCGACCGTGAATGGAGCCTCGACGAGCTCGCCGACGCGTACGCGTACCCCGGTGAGTGTTCCCGCGGGGACGGTGTGTGGCTGCGGGGCAACATGGTCGCGTCCCTGGACGGCGCAGCCCAGCACGAGGGGCGCTCGCAGCCGCTGTCCTCGGCGATGGACATGCGGATCTTCGGCACCCTGAGGGCGCTGGCCGATGCGGTGGTCGTCGGCGCGGAAACGGTACGCCAGGAGGGTTACCGCCCCGCCCGGGCCCGGGATGCCTTCGCCGAGCGCAGGGCCGCCGCCGGGCAGGGGCCCGCCCCGGCGGTGGCCGTGGTCAGCGCCAGCCTCGATCTGGATTTCAGCCTGCCCCTCTACGCCTCGCCGCTGGTGCCGACCCTGGTGCTGACCGGGGCCGCGGCGTCGCCCGAGCGGATCGAGAGGGCCCGTGCGGCGGGCGCGGAGGTGGTGGTCGCGGGGGACGGCCCGGGTGTCGACCCCGCCCGTGCCGTACGGGCACTGGCGGACCGAGGGCTGCGGCGGCTGCTCACCGAGGGCGGCCCGCGGCTGCTGGGTCAGTTCATCGCGTCCGGTGCGCTGGACGAGCTGTGCCTGACCGTGTCCCCGATGCTGACGGCGGGGGACGCCCAGCGGATCGCGGGCGGGCCTTCGGTGCCGGTGCCGCGGCGCTTCGGTCTGGCGTCGCTGCTGGAGGAGGACGGGTTCCTGTTCAGCAGCTACCGCCGGATCGGATAGGCGGTCGGCGTTTTTCGTTCCGGTTTGCCCCGGGCGGGCACTATTACTCACGGACCCCGTGCGAGCACGGGGAAGGATGGTTTCCGCGGAAGGCCGAAGGCGGCAACACAGAACGCAGAAGGGCGCCCGACGTGTTCACAAGCGTATTGATGATCGAGAAGCCCCTCACGTCCACCGACGTGGATTTCGTCACCACTCTGCACGGGGACGAGGCCGTCTCGTTCATCGTGCTCATGCAGCCCCGCGGCGACCAGGCGGACTTTCTGCTGCGCGCCATCGACGACGTCGCGATGGGGGAGCTGAAGGAAGCCGTCAGAGAAGGGGACGAACCCGAGGGCAAGGAGGCGAGAAAGCCCGCCGAGCGCGCCCTCGAACACTCGCTCGCGGTGCTGCGGGCGGCAGGGAGCGAGGCCGTCGGCCAGATCGTCGAGGACCACCCGCTGGACAAGCTCAAGGCCGTCGTGGACGAGTCCGGGGCCGACGAGGTGATCGTGCTGACCGCGCCGCACTACGTGGAGGAGTTCTTCCACCGCGACTGGGCGTCCCGGGCCCGTCACAAGGTCGGTGTACCGGTGCTCAAGCTCTTCGCACACAGCGAATAGGCTGGGCTCTCGTACGACACCGCACTCTGACCGCACTCTGGGAGACACACAGATGGCACCCGGCATCCCCCACGCCATGGAACGGCCGCACTTCATCGGCATCGGCGGCGCCGGAATGTCCGGGATCGCCAAGATCCTCGCCCAGCGTGGTGCCAAGGTCGCGGGCAGTGACGCCAGGGAGTCGGCCACCGCCGAAGCCCTGCGCGCGCTCGGAGTGACCGTGCACATCGGGCACGCCGCCGAGCACCTCGCCGACGACGCCTCCTGTGTGGTGGTCTCCAGCGCCATCCGCGCCGACAACCCCGAGCTCGCCCGCGCCGCCGAGCTCGGCGTCCCCGTCGTGCACCGCTCCGACGCCCTCGCCTCCCTGATGCACGGCGCCGGCACCATCGCCGTGGCCGGTACCCACGGCAAGACCACCACGACCTCCATGCTGGCGGTGGCCCTCAGCGAGCTGGGCCTCGACCCCTCGTACGCGATCGGCGGCGACCTGGCGGGGCCCGGCACGAACGCCCGGCACGGTGCGGGCGAGATCTTCGTCGCCGAGGCCGACGAGAGCGACCGCAGCTTTCAGAAGTACGACCCCGATGTCGCGATCGTCCTCAACGTCGAGCTCGACCACCATGCCAACTACGCCTCCATGGACGAGATCTACGAGTCCTTCGAGGCGTTCGTCGCCAAGATCCCGCAGGGCGGCACCCTGGTCGTCGGGGAGCACTCCGGAGCCCGGGAGCTGGCCGCACGGGTCGCCGCGCGCGAGGACCTGGCCATCGTGCGGGTGGGTGAGGACGAGGCCGCCGATGTGCGGATCCTCGCGATCCGGCCGAACGGCATGACCAGTGAGGTCACCGTCTCCCTGGCGGAAGGCACCGCTACGGGCGGCGGAGCGGACGGCGGCGAGATCACCTTCACCGTCTCCGTCCCCGGCCGCCACTACGCCCACAACGCGGCGGCCGCCCTCGCCGCCGGCGCACGGATGGGGATCGCCCCCGCCGAACTGGCCGCCGCCCTCACCGCGTACACCGGTGTGGGCCGCCGCCTCCAGCTCAAGGGCGAGGCGGCGGGTGTCCAGGTCATCGATTCATACGCCCATCACCCCACCGAGATGACCGCCGACCTCGAGGCCATGCGCGCCGCCGCGGGCGAACGCAGGCTGCTCGTGGTCTTCCAGCCCCACCTCTTCTCCCGTACCCAGGAGCTCGGCAGCGAGATGGGCCAGGCGCTCGCCCTCGCCGACGCCTCCCTGGTCCTCGACATCTACCCGGCCCGCGAGGACCCGATCCCGGGCATCACCAGCGCGCTGATCACCGATGCCGCGACCGCGGCGGGCGCCCGGGTGACCTCCGTGTCCGACAAGAACGCCGTTCCCGGCCTGATCGCGGGAATGGCCGCACCCGGTGATCTCGTTCTCACCATGGGCGCCGGAGACGTCACGGACCTCGGTCCGCGGATCCTGGCCCACCTGTCTGACTGAGGCCGTCCACGGTCCCAAGCGAGGGAGAGCGAGCATGGCGTACGACGTCGAGAAGCCGGACGAGCAGTGGCGCGCGGAGCTGACCCCGGCGGAGTACGCGGTGCTCCGCGAGGGCGGGACCGAGCCCGCGTTCCGCGGGGAGTACACGGACACCAAGACCAACGGTGTCTACTCCTGCCGGGCGTGCGGTGCCGATCTCTTCACCTCCGGCACCAAGTTCGAGTCGCACTGCGGCTGGCCGTCCTTCTACGACCCGAAGGACTCGGACGCGGTGGAGCTGATTGAGGACCGCTCCCACGGCATGGTGCGCACCGAGGTGCGCTGCGGGCGCTGCGGCTCGCACCTCGGGCACGTTTTCGAGGGCGAGGGCTACGCCACCCCGACGGACCAGCGGTACTGCATCAACTCGATC
Source organism: Streptomyces sp. NPDC019396 (assembly GCF_040632375.1). Taxonomy (NCBI): domain Bacteria; kingdom Bacillati; phylum Actinomycetota; class Actinomycetes; order Kitasatosporales; family Streptomycetaceae; genus Streptomyces; species Streptomyces sp. NPDC019396. The sequence goes on from NZ_JBEYBS010000016.1 coordinate 119,084, forward strand.
TCGCTGCGGTTGGAGCCGGCTGGCGACTAAGCCCGAGTCTGTGGCTCTGGCCAGGGAACTTCCCTGGTCAGAGTCCTTGGCAGGCGAGGCGGCCGAGGCCGGGTCGTCCCGGCCGTCATCCGATCGGTCGTCACTGCGGGCAGCGCGTGCCACGTGCCACGCCGTAGGGCGCGGCGATCCGGTAGACGCCCGCCCGCGGAGCCGTCAGGCGGGTCCAGCCGTCCGCCTCGGCCAGGCAGCCCTCGTGCCGCGCGTCTCCCTCCAGACGCCTGCCGTCCGCGTCCACCAGCGACAGCCAGGGCGACCACGGAATCCGGACCAGCACCTGGCCGGGCGAGTCCACGGTCAGGGCCGTCCCGCTCTCGCCGGCGTGTACGACGGTCGCGGAGGGCCCGGCGAGAGGTGTGGGATCCGTCACCCGGAACAGCCGCCACCCCGCGTCCGACCACACCTCGGTCAGATAGGGCAGGCCTGCCGAGACCAGCTCCGTCTCCTGCTCGGCTCCGATGTCCGGTCGGCCACCCGTCGGGAGCACCACGTAGCGCACCGCCCACCGCTCCAGCCAGGCACGGTAGTTGGTGGCGTCGAGTGTGCCGTCGTAGAAGAGCGCGTTGCGCTGCATGTCCGCCTGGCGGTTCCAGCCGCGTGCCAGGTTCACATACGGGGTGAGCGCCGACGCCTCCCGGTGGCTGCGTTGCGGGACGACCTCGACCCGGCCGCGTACGGCGTCGACGCTCCGCAGCTGTTCGACCAGCGGCGTGAGCCCGCTCGCCCAGGCCGTGGCGGGAGTGGTGAGCCTGATGTCCGACACCGTCTTGTTGACCGTCCAGGTGAGCAGCCCGGCGAACGCCAGCCCCGCCACCAGGAGCCGTGGCAGACGCAGCGACCGCCGGACGGCAGTGCGCTCGCCGGCCGCGGCCAGCAGCGCCGTACCGGCGAAGAGCAGCGCCAGCCGTTCCACATTGCTGCCCACCTGCGAGGGAACCAGCCAGGTCAGGGTGATCCCGATGGCGTAGACCGCCGCCCCGGTCCGTACGGTGCGCCACCGCGGAGGCGCCGTCAGCAGCACGGCCAGCGTGTACAGGAGGGGCTGCACCACCGTGCCGAACGCCAGGGGCTGTATCCCCTCGAACGGGAACAGCAGGGCCGACGCACCGACCACGGCTATCGGCGGCAGTGCCGCCGCACAGCCCGCTGCCCGCCGCCCGCGCAGGAACAGCGCGGCACCGAGGACCCCCAGGAACAGCCCCGCCACCGGACTGGAGGCCGTCGCGAGCAGCGAGAACAGCACCACGGCGGCGCCCCGCAGGCGCCTTCGCCGCACGGGAGGGGCCGCCCGGCCGTCGTTTCCACCCCGGAACAGCACGCCCACCACGGCGAGCCCGAACAGGAGCCCCAGCCCGAACGTGGCCCGGCCGGACGCGGCATTGCAGACGAGCGCCACCGCACCCCACAGGGCCGGCGGCAGCGGACGGCGCACTCCGCCGCAGCGGGTGAGGACGAACGCCAGCAGCCCCGCGCACAGCGTCCCGGAGACCACGATCGTCGTCCGCACGCCGGCTGCCGCCATCAGATAGGACGAGACGACGCTGTACGACATCGGGTGCATCCCGCCGTACCAGGCGAAGTTGTACGCGGACCCGGGATGCCGTCCGACGAACCCGGCCCATGCGTCCTGGGCCGCTATGTCACCCCCGCTGTTGGCGACGAACCGGAACCACAGCAGATGCAGCAGACCCGCGGTGATCACGGTGATGGTCACCGGGTCGCGCAGCAGCCGCCAGGTGCCGACGAGTGCGTCCTTGGTGCGCGTGCTCCGGTGCCCGTACGCGACGGAGGGCAGGCTTGCCCGGGTACCGGCCGTCGTCGGGCTGTCCGGTTCCACGGTGGTCACGATGGCTCTCCCCCCAGGCCCGGCCGTGCTCCCCAGGTGCGGCCGGTCGTTGCCCGGGGACGCTAGCACGCACGGGAGGCGGGCTTGAGGGGCTACGAAGCCGGTGGTCTCGAGTCCGCTCCGGCGAGTCCGCCGCCGCCCGTGTCGATGCCGCCCTCGGGCTCGACGGGGGTGAAAGGGGGGAAGTCCTGTGCGCAGAGGGTGCCGGGCGGGGGCAGGACACCGTCGACGAGGTAGCGGCTCTCGTACTCGTCCGCGCAGATGCTGGGGTTCGCGAGCGCGGTGTGCCCGTAGCCCTTGATGGTGAGCAGACGGGCGTTGGCCAGTTCGCGTGTCATGGCCAGGGCCCCCTGGTGCGGGGTGACCGGGTCGAAGGTGGAGTTGACCACCAGGAGCGGTGGGGTGGGACGGTTCCACGGACCCGTGTACGGGTCGGCAGCCGTCGTGGGCCACACGGCGCAGGCCGAGGTCGACCAGGGGATGAGGCGTCCCAGGTCCCCGGCGCGGGCATGGCCGAAGTCCGCGAGGGACCGGTAGCGCAGCGGGTCCTTGGGATTGGGGCTCTCGGAGCACCGTATCGCCTCTATCTGTTCGAAGCCGGGGTACGGCAACGGGGCGGGCGCGGCCGGGGACTCCTCCGGGATGCGCCCCTGCCAGAGCTCCTCGAGGGTGTCCGCGAGCTCGGCCCACTGGGGGTGGACGGTGTAGAGGTGTTCGAACGTGGTGCCGACGGCGGCGGCATAGGTCCAGCCGTCCTGGGGCCGCCGTTCGAGACGCCGCAGCAGATGTTCGTACTTGACGCGGGTCGCGTCCGGGCCGCCAGCGGAGAAGGCGCAGCGCTCGGTGTCCGTACGCCCGCAGAGGTCGAGGAACTGCCGCAGGGTCGCGGCGGCGCCCAGATCGGATTCCGTGCGCTGGAAGGTGGTCAGCAGGGGGTCGCTCTTCGCGCCGTGGTTGAACCAGGCCTCGGGGTCGAGGTTGGCGTCCAGGACCATGGCGCGGACCCGGTCGGGGAACAGGTTGGCGTACGTGGCGCCCAGCAGCGTCCCGTAGGACACCCCGAGGAAGCTGAGCCGCACCTCGCCCACGGCCTCCCGCAGCCGGTCGAGGTCGCGGGCCGTGTCGGCGGTGGAGACATGCCGCAGCAGCTCGGGGTCCCGCTTCTCACAACGCCTGGCCAGCTCGGCGTACCCGTCGAACCAGACTTCGCGTTCCTTCGCGTCGACCGGGAAGCCGCCGGGGCTCCCGGCTGCCCACTCATAGGCTTCCTGAGGGGTGTCGAAGCACCGCACGGCGGTGCTCGATCCGACACCGCGCGGGTCCCAGCTCACGATGTCGAAGCGGCGGCGCACTTCCTCGGGGAAGGCCTCGTAGGACAGCGGCAGATCCTCCGTCCCCGGGCCACCGGGGCCTCCGGGGTTGTAGAAGAGCGTGCCGACACGCCGCCCGGGACCCGTCGCCTGCCGCTTGATGACGGCCAGTTCGATCGTGCGCCCGCCCGGAGCGCGGTGGTCGAGCGGCACACGGGCGGTGGCGCACTCGAAACCGGGGGCTTCGGCGCAGGGGGTCCATTCCAGAGCGGACGCGTCGGCAGCGGGAGGAGGGACCGGTCCTCCGGCCAGGGAGCGTGCCGGCGGGGTGCGCATCGGGGCGTGGGCCGGGGTGTGCATCGCCGTGCAGAGCACCGCCGCGAGGGTGACCACGGCACAACGCCCGCGGCCGGAAATCGCTCCGGGTATGTGCATGCACCCGATCCCATGTCAGGTCTGACACACCCGCAACCAGCCTGCCGCCGAATGGCCGCAGAGCGCGGCGGACGTGAGATCCGGAGCCTGGCGCGCCGGAGTTCGCGACGTGACGAGCGGTCGAACGTACGTCCGTGACCGGCAGGCGCTGAGACGTCTCGTCAGCTCGCCTCCCACGCCTCCCACACCTCACGCGCTCGGGCGGCTCACGCGGGCTGGAGCAGATCCCACCGGTTGCCGTAGAGGTCCTCGAACACGGCCACCGAGCCGTACGGCTCATGTCGGGGCTCCTCCAGGAAGCGCACCCCTGCGGCTGCCATCCGGGCGTGGTCGCGGGCGAAGTCGTCTGTGTACAGGAAGAAGCCGACCCGGCCACCGGTCTGGGCGCCGACGGCAGCGAGCTGTGCCTCGCCGGCGGCCTTTGCGAGCAGCAGATCGGTGCCGCCGCCGTCCCCGGGGCGGACGACCACCCAGCGCGAGCCGCCGCCCCGGTCCGTGTCCTCGACGAGGGCGAAACCGAGGGCGTCGCGGTAGAAGGCGATGGCCTCGTCGTAGTCGCGGACGACCAGTGCGGCCAGGGCGATACGGCGCTGCGGGGTGGGCATGAGCGGCACTCCTTGCCGGGGGAAGCCGGGGACGCCCGGGGCGGGCGCCGGGGGCGCCCAGTATCCCCGGACACCCGCACAATGCCTGCCATGGACCCCTCGATCGAGCAGCTCACCGCCCGGGCAGGCCGACTCGCAAGGCCGGGTGCGCGCCGGATCCTCGGGATCGCCGGGCCGCCTGGGGCCGGTAAGTCGACCCTCGCCGGGGAGCTCGTGGCGCGGCTGGACGGGCTCGCCGTGCTCGTACCCATGGACGGGTTCCATCTGGCGCAGGCGGAGCTGGAACGGCTGGGGCGGGCGGCCCGCAAGGGCGCGCCCGACACCTTCGACGCCGCCGGGTACACCGCGCTGCTGGCCCGGCTGCGGGGCGCCGAGGAGGGCAGCACGGTGTACGCGCCCGCATTCGCACGCGAGATCGAGGAGCCCGTGGCGGGCAGCATCCCGGTCGGCCCGGGCGTCCCGCTCGTCATCACGGAGGGCAACTACCTGCTCCACGACGAGGGTGCCTGGGCCCGGATCCGCAGTCTCCTGGACGAGGTCTGGTACCTGGAGCTCGACGAGCGGCTGCGGGTGCCCAGGCTTGTCGACCGCCATGTGCGTTTCGGCAAGGAACGCCCGTACGCCGAGCGCTGGGTGGCGGACTCCGACGAGGCCAACGCCCGGCTGGTCGCGCACGGCAGGCACCGGGCCCATCTGACCGTACGGATGGACTGAACGGGGCTGATCAGGGGCGGCGGGCGCGGGCACCCGGAGAGCGCTCCCGGCAGGGTGGTCGGTAGGCTCGAAACCAGAGCACACGCGGGAAACCGAGGACCACAGGATGAGCGGGGGCTGATGTGGGGCTGTTCCGGCGAGGACCGAAGCGGGACGGGGACGACGTGCCCCGCGACGAGGAGTTCACCTTCCTCTCGGTCGGAGAGGCCGCGCGCTTCCGCAGCCAGGTCCGGGAGGCGTTCGCCGAACAGGGCCTCGAGGTCACCGTCTACTCCGATGTGGTGACCGACAGCTCCGGACGCCAGTTCGGGCTCGGCAACCTCGCGGCCGTCTGCCACAACGACGAGCGCGGCCCTCGGGTGTGGCCCGAAGTGATCCGCGGGCATGTCGCCCTGGTGCTGCGCACCATGGACGCGCCGTCGGCCCTGGACACGCTGCCGCCGGAGCAGATCCGCGCCCAGCTCTACCCGAGGGTGATCGGCTCGGACGGCCTCGATCCCAAGACCTTCGGATATGCCCGCCACCTCGCCCCCGGGCTGTGCGAGGTGCTCGCCCTCGATCTCCCCGAGAGCGTCATGATGCTCACCGACGAGGCCCTGGCGCCGCTCGGGAAGGTCGAGGAGCTCAGGCAACGCGCGATGGAGAACCTCCGGGGCCTCCCGGTGGAGGGCCACGAACTCGTCGAGGACGCCGGTGGCCTGCGCTTCGACGTGGTGGTCGGCGACTCGTTCTACACCGCCAGCCGTGTCCTGGCGCTCGACACGCTCGTCCAACAGGTCACCGGACAGCACATCACCCCCGACGGCGCGCTGGTCGCGCTGCCCTTCCGGCACCAGGTCGCGTTCCACGTCATCCGTGACGCCGGCATCATCCCGTCGCTCAACGGCATGGCGGCCTTCGCCGCTTCCGGGTATGCCGACACGCCCGGTGCCATCACCCCGTACGTCTACTGGTGGCGCCACGGCACGCTCACCCAGCTCAGTGATCGCACCGAGGACGGCGAAGGGCTGCGGATCGTCGTGGACGGCGACTTCCAGGAGCTGCTGGAAAGGCTCGTCGGCCGGCGGCCGGGCGAGGACTGAGCGCCGCACGTCGTGCTGCGCCATGCGAGTGGCGTGGCACGACGGGCGGATCGGAAGCACCGTTCCCGGCGGGCGGTGACGCAAGAATGCGGGGACATCATGCCGTTCGGCGCGCTCGACGGCTGTCGGACTCCCGTTCGTCCCGGTATTCGGCCGCAGCGGCGTGCTCGAACGCGCACCGCCCTGACTGTCCGAGTCCGCGAGGAGATTCCATGGCCGCCCCCGCCAGCGCAGTCGACACGAAGCCCACCGTGGTGGAAGAGATCGCCGCCTACGCGCACCGCGCGCGTTACGAGGACCTCTCGAAGACCTCCGTCGAGCAGCTGCCGACCCATGTTCTCGACTGTGTCGCCTGCTCCCTCGCCGCTCTCGGCGCCCCACCGGTCAACGCCTGCCGCGCACAGGTGCGTGACTTCGCCGACGGCGGGGCCTGCCGGCTCATCGCGGGTGGGACATCGAACCCGGTGTACGCGTCGTTCTGGCACACGGCGCTGGTGCGTTACGTCGACATCATGGAGAACTTCCTCGCACCGACGGAGACCTGCCACACCGCCGACAACTTCGGCGGTGTGCTCACCGCAGCGGATCTCGCCGACGCGAGCGGCCGGGAGTTCATGCTGGGGCTCGCCGTCAGCTACACCATCCAGTCCAGGCTCGTCGACCACGCCAACTTCATGACGAGAGGGTTCGACCACACCGCGCAGCTCGCCTTCTCGGTCCCCGCCGCGGCAGGTCGGCTCCTCGGTATGGAAGCGGAACAGCTCGCCCACGCGATGGCCATGGCCGGTGCCAGTGGAGCGTCGTTCGCCAACATCCGGGCGAAGCCCCTGTCCCAGTGGAAGGGGCTCGCCTCGGCTCAGTCCGCGTTCGCCGCGATGAACGCGCTGTTCCTCGCCCGTCGTGGGGTCGAGGGCCCGCTCGCCATCATCGAGGGCCCGAACGGCATCGACAATCTGCTGCACCGGCCCATCGAGGTCGACTGGGCGAACGAGAAGTACGAAGGCATCGCCACGAGTGCCATCAAGCGGTACAACGCCGAGATCCACACGCAGTCGGCGATCCACTGCATGGTCGAACTGCGCGGGCGGCAGCCGCTCGACCCCGCGCAGATCGTCTCCATCGAGGCGGTCGTACCCCAGATCACCTTCGATTTCACCGGCGGGGGGCTGTACGGGGGTGCGGCCACGACCATCACGACGAAGGAACAGGCCGACCACAGCCTCCCCTACCTGCTCGCCGTAGCGCTCCTCGACGGGGACGTGATGCCCGCACAGTTCCTCCCGGAGCGCATCGGGCGGGACGACGTACAGCACCTGCTGACCAAGGTCGTCGTCAAACCGGGTCAGGACTTCACGCGTGCCTACCCCGAGCTGATGCCGGCACACCTCACCGTCCGTCTCCAGGACGGCAGCGTCCTCACGCACGGTGTCGACGACTATCCCGGGCTGCCGTGCCGCCCCTTCACCTGGGACGACGCGGTCAGCAAGTACGACCGTCTCGTGGAAGGCAAGGTCGCCCCCGGCCTCGCCGGAGAGATCAAGGACGTCGTCAAGAACATCGCCGGGTCCACCACACGCGACCTCACCGGGCTCCTCGCACGCGTGCCGTACCCCACGGCGAACTGACGGCCGGCCGGGCCTGCCCGGATGCCGTGACACCTGTGCGGCCGGCCGAGCGACGTGTGCGGGCCGGCCGTACTGCAACGCATCTCAGGGCGCCGGAAGTTCGGGTGGCCGAGCCGCGGCGCTCTTGAAAATCACCGCGGGGGCCCTCAGGTTGATCAAGGGCCGTCCGGCCCGACAGCCCAGCCGCCGATGAGGAGCCCATGCCCGCCGTGCCCGCCATGAACACTCCGCCCGAGCCCTTCACCGCCGAGGACTACCGGGCCCGGATGGCCCGCGCCGCGCGCTCCGCCGCCGAGGCCGGACTTGACGGGCTGCTCGTGGCCCCGGGACCCGACCTGGTCCATCTGACCGGCTACCAGCCGGTGTCCACCGAACGGCTCACCCTCCTCCACCTCGCCGACGGCCGGGATCCCGTGCTGGTGGTGCCGACCCTTGAGGCTCCCGACGCCGAACACGCGGCCGGCGCCGCCGCGCTCACCCTGCGGGACTGGACGGACGGCCAGGACTCGCACGCCGTCGCCGGGGCACTGCTGGAGAGCGAGGGGCGCTACGGGGTCAGCGACAACACCTGGGCCATGCATCTGCTCGGACTGCAACGGCGGCTCCCGGGCAGCTCCTTCGTGGCGCTCACCGAAGCCCTGCCCATGCTGCGGGCGGTCAAGGACGCCGCTGAACTGGCCCGGCTGGAGGCCGCGGGAGCCGCCGCCGACGAGGCGTACGGGGAGATCCTCGAGGTCCGCTTCTCCGGACGCCGGGAAAGCGAGGTGGCCGCCGACCTCGCCGCGCTGCTACTGCGGTTCGGGCACTCCCAGGTGGACTTCACCGTCGTCGGTTCCGGCCCCAACGGCGCCAATCCCCACCACGAAGCGGGCGAGCGTGTCATCGGGCAGGGCGACATGGTCGTACTGGACTTCGGAGGTCTGAAGCACGGCTACGGCTCCGACACCACCCGCACCGTCCACGTCGGTGAACCGACCGCCGAGGAACTGCGGGTCCACGAGGTGGTGCGCGCCGCGCAGCAGGCCGGGTTCGACGCCGTTCGTCCCGGGGCGCTGTGCCAGGACGTCGACCGGGCCGCCCGCGCGGTCATCGAGGCGGCCGGATACGGCGCGTACTTCATCCACCGCACCGGTCACGGCATCGGCGTCACCACCCACGAGCCGCCTTACCTGATCGAGGGCGAGGAGCAACCGCTGGTGCCCGGCATGTGCTTCTCGATCGAGCCGGGGATCTATCTGCCGGGGCGCTTCGGTGTGCGGATCGAGGACATCGTCACCGTCACGGAGAGCGGCGGACGGCGTTTCAACAACACCCCGCGCGAGCTGGCGATCGTCGCATAGGCCTCGCTGCTCACTCGTCCGCGAGCACCACACATGACTCGCCCGGCAGTTCCAGCGTTCCGTCAGGCCCCGGTGCCCGCACCCCGTTCCACACCGCGAGCACCCGGGCCGGGCCGCCGCCCAGCGGGATCACGGCCGGGGTCTCGCCGAGATTGACCGCGACCCTGAGGTCACCGCGGCGGAACACGAACCACCGCGCCTCCTCGTCGTAGGCGATCCGTACCGCCGCCAGATCGGGGTCGGAGAGGTCCGGCTGGGATCGGCGCAGGGCGATCAGCTCGCGGTACCAGGCCAGCAGCCGGGCGTGCGGCTCGCGCTCCCGCTCGGTGCGGTCCAGGCAGGAGCGCTCCCGGGTCGCCGGGTCCTGCGGGTCCGGGATGTCGTCCGCCGACCAGCCGTGCCCGGCGAACTCCCGCCGCCGGCCCTGCCGCACGGCCTCCGCCAGCTCGGGGTCGGTGTGGTCGGTGAAGTACTGCCAGGGCGTGGAGGCCCCCCACTCCTCACCCATGAACAGCATGGGAGTGAACGGCGCCGTCAGAACCAGCGCCGCCGCGCACGCCAGCAGACCGGGGGAGAGCCGCGCGGACAGCCGGTCGCCCATCGCGCGGTTGCCGATCTGGTCATGGGTCTGGGCATAGCCCAGGAAGCGGTGCGCCGGGGTGCGGCTCAGCTCGACCGGACGCCCGTGGGTCCGGCCCCGGAAGGCCGAGTAGGTCCCGTCGTGGAAGAAGACGTGTCCGAACGTCTTGGCGAGCGCGGCCAGCGGGGCGCGGGCGAAGTCCGCGTAGTATCCGCGGGAATCGCCGGTCAGGGCGGTGTGCAGGGAATGGTGGAAGTCGTCGTTCCACTGGGCGTGCAGCCCGAGCCCGCCCTCCTCGCGCGGTGTGGTCGTACGGGGATCGCACAGGTCCGACTCGGCGATGAGGAACACCGGGCGGTGTACATCGGCGCCGAAGGCGTCCACCGCGGCAGACAACTCCTCCAGGAACGTCAGCGCACGGTTGTCGACGAGGGCGTGGACCGCGTCCAGCCGCAGCCCGTCCATCCGGTAGTCACGCAGCCAGGCCACCGCGCTGCCCACCAGATAGGCGCGCACCTCGTCCGAGCCGGGGGCGTCCAGGTTGATCGCCGAGCCCCACGGGGTGTGATGGGTGTCCGTGAGATACGGGCCGAAGGAGGGCAGATGGTTGCCCGAGGGCCCCAGATGGTTGTGGACCACGTCCAGGACCACCCCGAGCCCCAGACCGTGCGCAGTGTCGACGAAGCGCTTGAGGGCGGCGGGCCCGCCGTACGGCTCGTGTACGGCCCAGGGTGCTACCCCGTCGTACCCCCAACCGTGCACCCCGGGGAAGGGGCACACCGGCATCAGCTCCACATGGGTGATGCCGAGGTCCACCAGCTCGGGCAGCCGCTCCGCCGCGGCGTCCAGCGTGCCCTCCCGCGTGCAGGTGCCCACATGCAGCTCGTACAGCACCGCACCCGTGAGTCCGCGCCCCGGCCAGTCGTCGCTGCTCCAGACGTACGCGTCCGGGGCGACCACCGCGCTCGGCGCATCAGGTCCGTCGGGCTGGCGACGTGACCGCGGGTCCGGCAGCAGCGGGCCGTCATCCAGCAGGAAGCCGTAGCGCGTGCCGTCGACCGCGTCGGCCTCCGCTGTCCACCAGCCCTTTCGCTCGGGATCGCGTCGCATCGGTTGCCGCGCGTCGTCCAGCCACAGCACGACCCGGTCCTGGGCGCGCGGCGCCCACACCTCGAACAGCACTGGCGTTTCCCCTGTCGTGTCGGTCCGTCAGTACGGTGATCCGTTGGTCCGTCAGCTCCGTATCGGTGGGACTCGCAGCCATCCTGGCAAGTCCCGGGGTCTGGAGGAGGGCTACTCGCCGGTACTAGGGTCCCGGCCATGACATCGCAGCCCGTACCGCCGCCCGCGACTGCGCCGCTCGCCACCGCGCTGCCCGCCTTCCCACCGGGATTCCTCTGGGGAGCGTCCGCCTCCGCCTTCCAGACCGAGGGCGCCACCGACACCGACGGCAAGGGCCCGTCCGGCTGGGACGCCTTCGCCGCACAGCCCGGCCGTATCAAGGACGGCGCCGACGCCGCCCGGGGCACCGGCTTCCGTGAGCGCTACCGCGAGGATGTCGCCCTGCTCGCCGGGCTCGGCGCGGGCGCCTTCCGCTTCTCCGTCAGCTGGCCCCGGGTGATCCCCGGCGGCAGCGGTCCGGTCAACCCGGCCGGGCTGGGCTTCTACGACCGCCTCGTCGACGAACTGTGCGCCCACGGCATCACCCCCGCGCCGACCCTCTACCACTGGGACACCCCGCTGCCCCTCGACGAGGCGGGCGGCTGGCTGAACCGGGACACCGCCGCCCGCTTCGCCGACTACGCCGCCGTCGTCGCCGAACGCCTCGCCGACCGCGTCCCCATGTGGATCACCATCAACGAACCGGCCGAAGTCACCCTGCTCGGCTATGCGCTCGGGGAGCACGCGCCCGGGAAGCAGCTCCTTTTCGACGCCCTGCCCGCCGCCCACCACCAGCTGCTCGCTCACGGCCTCGCCGTTCAGGCCCTGCGCGCGGCGGGCGCGGGCGCCATAGGCCTCGCGGTCTCCCACTCGCCCGTACGGGCCGCGAGCGACAGCGAGGAGGACCGCGCCGGCGCCGAGATCTACGACACCCTCACCAACTGGCTCTTCGCCGACCCGCTGCTGACGGGCCGCTACCCCGAGGGCTTCGACGGCCTGATGCCCGGTCCGGTCGCCGACGACCTCGCCCTGATCTCCCAGCCCCTGGACTGGTACGGCATCAACTACTACAGCCCCATGCTGGTCGGAGGCCCGGCACCGGAGGCCCTGGGCTCGTACGCCGGTCTCGGCATGCCCGAAGGGCTCCCCTTCGGGCTCCGCGAGATCGAAGGGGCGCAACGCACCCACTTCGGCTGGCCCGTGGTCCCCGACGGGCTGCGTGAACTCCTCCTCATGCTGAAGGAGCGCTACGGGGACCGGCTGCCGCCCGTGCACATCACCGAGAACGGCTGTTCGTACGACGGGCTCGACGACGGCCGTCGCATCGCCTTTCTGGACGGCCATCTGCGCGCACTGCACGGTGCGATCGAGGAGGGTGTGGACGTACGCGGCTACTTCGTCTGGTCGCTGACCGACAACATCGAGTGGGTCGAGGGCGCTTCACAGCGCTTCGGACTGGTCCACGTCGACTACGAGACCCTCGAACGCACCCCGAAGGCGTCCTACACGTGGTACCGGGACATGATCCGCGCCCAGCGATCCCGGCACTGACCGGGCCTGCCATACGGCCGCGACATCCCGCCGGGCACCCGGTCGGCCGCCCGGCCGGTGCTTCTGGACACCTCGGGGCATCCGGCCCGACAATCACCTGTGTGACGTCCTCCTTCGAGTTCCAGACATATCCTGCCCGCGTCTCGGACGCGGACCGGGACCGTGCGCTGGTCAGACTCCGGGAGGGCGCGGTCCAGGGCAGGCTCTCGCACGACACGTTCGTACGGCGGGTGGAGCTGGCCCTCGCTGCGAGCAGCCCCGATGAACTGCGGGCGCTCACCGCCGATCTGCGCAGCGAAGGGCGGCTGGCGAAGAAGCTGTTCGGCGCGGTCGGCAGGGTCTCCGCCTTCTCCGTGCGGCTCGGCCGCGCCTGGCAGGCGGAGAAGCTGCCCCCGCTGCTCCTGCCCGAGCCCGGACCGTATCCCCTGCGAATCGGCCGGGACCCGTCCAACGGGCTGCGGCTGAGCCATGAGTCGGTCTCCCGGCTGCACGCCGAACTGACGCAGCGCGGCGGGCTGTGGGTGCTGCGCGACCTCGGCTCCACCAACGGCACCACGGTCAATGACCGCAGGGTCACCGGCACGGTCGTGGTCCAGGCCGGGGATGTGGTGGGTTTCGGGCGGATGAGCTTCCGCCTCGCCGCCCGCTGAGCCGCCTGCACCCGCTGCTCCCTGCCCGGGTCGGGGGCCGGGCGGCCCTCACTCACTGTACGTGACGCTCTGAATCGCGGCACCCGGCACTCCTCGGTAGCTTCGTTCTGAGGCGTCCTCGTGCGCGGTGGTCCGTGACGGCTCTGCGCACGTGCCCCGAGGCAAGGAGGACCACCATGTCCCTACCCATCGCTGTGGGAGTGGACGGTTCCGGCGAGAGCATGGCGGCCATCGACTGGGCGGCCGACGAGGCCGCGCTGCGGGGCACTGGCCTTCGCCTGGTGTACGCGTCGCGCTGGCAGGAGCACCGCCTCCAGGCCGTGAAGCCGACGCGCGAGGCACAGGGCGAGGAGGACCGCGGCCTGCTGGCCGCGGCCGAGCAGCGGGCCCATACCCGCAGGCCGGGGATCAGCACGTCCCCGGAGGAGACCGAGGACGCTCCCGCCAGGCTGCTGGTGGATGTGGGCTCCGACTCGGAACTGCTGGTGCTCGGGTCGTCCGCGCTCGGCAGCGCCTCCGGTTTCATCGTGGGCTCGGTCGGACAGGAGGTCGTGGCGGACGCCAAGCGCCCCGTGGTGCTGGTGCGTCCGGGCTACGGCAAGGAAGGCCGCGCCGAGCACGGCGAGATCGTCGTGGGTCTCGACGTCGGACACGGCGACGACGGTGGTGAGCTGCTGGAGTTCGCCTTCGACTTCGCGGCGAAGCACAGTGCCCCGCTTCACGTCCTGCACACCTGGCACGCCCCCGCCTTCCACCACCGTGAAGCCGAGGTACGCGGTGAGCGGGAGACCGAGCTGGCGGCACTCGTACGCCCCTACCGGGACAAGTTCCCGCAGGTCGAGGTGACCGAGGACGCCGCCCCCGGCGGCCGTCCCGCCGACCGGCTCGTGGATTCGGCGGCGGACGCCGCCCTGGTGGTCGTGGGCCGGCGCCGGGCCGCCAAAGGGTCCCACACCGGTTCCATCGCGCACGCCGTGCTCCACCACGCCGCCTGCCCGGTGGCCGTCGTACCGCACGCCTGACACCCACCTGAGGAGGGCCTACGCCCGCAGCCCCGTTCACCCCTCGCGGGTGAGCACCGAATCGGACTTTCCGGCCAGGCTGGCATGAGGATCGTCCGTGGCATGCGGCGGGCGGGGAGCGCCCGGACGTGGGTCGCCGGGCGTCCCGACCGCCCACCGGCCCCGCACCAGTCCGCCGAGCCCGGGTACCCGCCGTACCTGCCGGAAACGGGAGCGCATATGACCACGCTGGACATCGACCTGGACACGCTGTCGGTGAACACCATCCGCGGCCTGTGCATGGACGCCGTGGAGAAGGCCGCATCCGGGCACCCGGGCACGCCGATGGGCATCGCGCCCGTCGCGTACACGCTCTGGCAGCGGTATCTGAGGTTCGACCCCGCGAACCCGGTCTGGCCGAACCGGGACCGCTTCGTGCTCTCCGAAGGCCATGCCTCCACACTGCTCTGGTCCCTGCTGCACCTGACCGGGGTACGGGCGGTCGACCCCGACTACGAGGTGCTCGGGCGCCCCGCGGTCACCCTCGACGACCTGAAGTCTTTCCGGCAGCTCGGCTCACGCTGCCCCGGACACCCCGAGTACCGGTGGACCAGCGGCGTGGAGACCACGACCGGGCCGCTGGGCCAGGGCGTAGCCACCTCCGTCGGCATGGCGATGGCGGGGCGCTGGCTGGCCGCCCGCTACAACCGCGACGACTTGCCGCTCTTCGACTTCGACGTGTACGCGCTCGCCGGTGACGGCTGCATGATGGAGGGCATCGCCTCCGAAGCCGCCTCCCTCGCCGGACACCAGCAACTGGCGAACCTGTGCTGGATCTACGACTCCAACCGGGTGACCATCGAGGGACACACCGGTATCGCCTTCACCGAGGACGTGGCCGCCCGCTTCCTCGCGTACGGCTGGAACGTGACCACCGTCGCCGACGCCAACGACCTGGACGCCGTGGACCGCGCCTTCCACACCTTCCGGACCGAGTCCGAGCGCCCCACGTTGATCCTGGTGCACAGTCACATCGGCTACGGCTCGCCCGTGGAGGACTCGCCGAAGGCCCATGGATCGCCTCTGGGACCCGAGGGCGTACGCACGGCCAAGCGTTTCCTCGGACTGCCCGAGGACCGCGAGTTCTGGGTCCCCGACGAGGTCCGTACCCGCTTCGAGCAGGGCATCGGCGCCCGCGGCGCCGAGCTGCGCGGTATCTGGGAGAAGCGGTTCGAGGCCTATCGCGCGGCCTGGCCCGGGCTCGCCGACGAGATCCAGCGCATGCAGCGCCGCGAACTGCCGAACGGCTGGGACAGCAAGCTCCCCGACTTCCCCGCCGACCCCAAGGGTCTGGCCACCCGGGAGTCGTCCGGCCAGGTGCTCAACGCCCTCGCCGAGCGGGTGCCCTGGATCGTCGGCGGGTCCGCGGACCTGGCCCCGTCCACCAAGACCCGGCTCACCTTCGAGGGAGCGGGGGACTCCGAGCCGGACGAGCCGTACGGACGCAATCTCCACCTGGGCGTACGGGAGCACGCCTCGGCAGCCGTGGCCAACGGGATGGCCCTGACCAAACTGCGGTCGTACTGGTCCGGGTTCCTGATCTTCTCCGACTACGCCAAGGCCGCCATCCGGCTGTCCGCGCTGATGGAGATCCCGGTCGTGCACATCTTCACCCATGACTCCATCGGCGTCGGCGAGGACGGCCCCACCCACCAGCCGGTCGAGCAGATCGCCGGACTGAGGGCGATGCCGGGACTCCTGGTGTTCCGGCCCTGCGACGCCGGCGAGGTCACCGAGACCTGGCGGCTGGTCGCCGGACTGCGCCATGAGCCCGCGGCGCTGGTGCTCTCCCGCCAGGCGCTCCCCACTCTCGACCGGTCCCGGCTCGCCGCCGCGTCCGGAGTGGCCCTGGGCGCCTACGTACTGGCCGACGCGCCGTCGGGCGAGCCCGACGTGATCCTGCTGGCCACCGGCTCGGAGGTGCACCTCGCACTGTCGGCGCGGGAAGAGCTGGCGGCCGAGGGCATCCAGGCCCGCGTGGTCAGCATGCCCTGCTGGGAGCTGTTCGACCGTCAGCCCAGGGAGTACCGCGACCAGGTGCTGCCGCCGCACGTCACCGCACGGGTCGGCATCGAGCAGGCGTCGACTTTCGGCTGGGACCGCTATGTCGGCGACGGCGGCGCGCTCATCGGTATGCACACCTTCGGCGCCTCCGCACCCCTCAAACAACTGCTGACCAAGTTCGGCTTCACTCCCGAGCGGGTGGCCGAGGCAGCGCGTGAAGTACTCGCACGTCCGCAGGAGGCGATGACCCGATGACGGCCACTCTGCTCCGCAAGCGCCCCGCATGGCAGGCGCTGGAACGGCACCACGAGCAGGTCGCCGCGCACGATCTGCGGTCGCTGTTCGCCGATGACCCCGGACGCGGCGAGCGGCTGTGCGCCGAGGCCGCCGGGCTGTATCTCGACTACTCCAAGCACCTGGTGACCGACGAGACCATGGGTCTGCTGCTGGACCTCGCACGGGAGTCCCGGCTTGAGCACCACCGGGACGAGATGTTCCGCGGGGACCGCATCAACGTGTCGGAGAACCGGCGCGTGCTGCACATCGCCCTGCGCATGCCCCGGGGCAGCTCGCTGGTCGTCGACGGCACCGACGTCGTACCCGGGGTCCACGGCGTGCTCGACCGGATGGCCGCGTTCACCGAGCGGGTGCGCTCGGGGCAGTGGCGGGGCGCGACCGGGAAGCCGATCCGCAATGTCGTCAACATCGGTATCGGCGGCTCCGACCTGGGCCCGGTGATGGCCTACGAGGCGCTGCGCCACTACACCAGCCGCGACATGACGTTCCGCTTCGTCTCCAACGTCGACTCCACCGATCTCGTGGAGGCGCTGCGCGACCTGTCAGCCGACGAGACCCTGTTCATCGTCTCGTCCAAGACGTTCGGCACGCTGGAGACCCTCACCAACGCCCACTCGGCACGGGACTGGCTGGTGGGCCGGCTCGGTGAGGAGGCCGTCGCCCGGCACTTCGCCGCCGTGTCCACCAACGCCGAACGGGTCGCCGCCTTCGGTATCGACACCGACAACATGTTCGGCTTCTGGGACTGGGTCGGCGGACGCTACTCGATGGACTCGGCCATCGGCCTGTCGACCATGCTGGCCATCGGGCCCGAGCTGTTCCGCGAGCTGCTCGCCGGTTTCCACGACATGGACGAGCACTTCCGGACCGCCCCGCTGGAGCGGAACCTGCCGGTGCTGATGGGCCTGCTCGCGGTCTGGTACGCGGACTTCTTCGGCGCCCAGACGGTCGGCGTGATGCCGTACGAGCAGTATCTGAGCCGCTTCCCCGCGTATCTCCAGCAGCTCACCATGGAGTCCAACGGCAAGCACGTGACCCTCGGTGGCGACCGGGTGGACTACGACACCGGCCCCGTCTACTGGGGCGAGCCGGGCACCAACGGGCAGCACAGCTTCTACCAGCTGATGCACCAGGGCACCCGGCTGATCCCTGTCGACCTGATCGGCTTCGGCAAGAGCCTCAACCCGCTGGGCGACCACCACGACATCCTGTCGTCCAACATCTTCGCCCAGGCCCAGGCGCTCGCCTTCGGCCGCACCGAGGAGGAGGTACGCGCGGAGGGCACCGCCCCCGAGGTCGTGCCCCACCGGGTGATGGAGGGCAACCGGCCCTCCACCGTGCTGCTGGCGGAGAAGCTCACGCCGCGGGTTCTGGGCCGGCTGGTCGCGCTCTACGAGCACAACGTGTTCACGCAGGGCACCGTCTGGAACATCGACTCCTTCGACCAGTGGGGCGTCGAGCTCGGCAAGGTCCTGGCAGCCGAGATCATCCCGGAGCTCACCGCCGACCGGGAGCCGGAGCTGCGACACGACTCGTCCACCAACGCACTCATCCGCCACTACCGCGCCCTCAAGAACGGGCACGGAAACGGTCACCAGAGCGGTCACGAGAACGGGGTCGGCCATGACCACTGACACACCCATGCAGCTCGGCATGATCGGCCTCGGCCGGATGGGCGCCAATCTGGTGCGCCGGCTGATGCGCGACGGCCATCACTGCGTCGTCTTCGACCTGGACACCAAGGCCGTCAAGGAGCTCGAGAAGGAAGGCGCCACGGCGGCCTCGTCCCTCCAGGACTTCGTCGGCAAGCTGGAGCAGCCGCGCAACGTCTGGCTGATGCTGCCCGCCGGCGTGGTGCAGAAGACCCTGGACGAGCTCGCCGGGCTGCTCGACACCGACGACACCGTGATCGACGGCGGCAACTCGTACTACCGGGACGACATGACCCGGGCGCAGGAGCTGGCCCCTCGCGGTATCCACTACGTCGACTGCGGGACCTCGGGCGGTGTCTGGGGCCTGGAACGCGGCTACTGCCTGATGATCGGCGGCGACGACGAAGCCGTGGCCCGGCTCGACCCGGTCTTCCGCACCATCGCCCCCGGCAAGGGCCTCGCCGAGCCCACGCCCGGCAGGACCCGGACCGACGGCACGGCGCCCGAGGGCTATCTGCACTGCGGACCCAACGGGGCGGGCCACTTCGTGAAGATGGTCCACAACGGGGTCGAGTACGGAATGATGGCCGCCATCGCCGAGGGCCTCAGCATCATCAAGCACGCGGACGCGGGACTCACCAACCGCACCGTCGACGCCGAGACCGCCCCCCTGCGCGAGCCCGAGGCCTACCCGTACACGATCGACGTGGGCGAGGTCGCCGAGGTGTGGCGGCGCGGCTCGGTGGTCGGCTCCTGGCTGGTCGATCTGATCGCCGACGCACTTGCCCGCTCTCCGGGCCTCGACGAGTTCACCGGGCGGGTCTCCGACTCCGGCGAGGGCCGCTGGACGGTGCTGGCCGCGGTGGACGAGAGCGTGCCGGCGCCGGTGATCACCGCGGCGCTGATCCAGCGGTTCGAGTCCCGCAGGCTCGGCGAGTTCACCGACCAGGTGCTCTCGGCGATGCGCGGCGAGTTCGGCGGTCACGCCGAGAAGGCGGGGTGAGTGATGTCCGGTCCCGCACACGTCCAGGAAACGGACCAGGAAGCGAGCGAGGCGGCCAGCCGGAGGGTGCACCAGTCGGGCAACGGCGTCCCGGTCCCCGACGACCATGTCATCGTGTTGTTCGGCGCGACCGGCGACCTCGCCCGGCGCAAGCTCCTGCCGGGCCTGTTCCACCTCGCCAAGGCCGGTCTGATGCCGGCCCGCTACCGGATCGTCGGCTCCGCCCCGTCCCAGGCGGCACTCAGCGATGACGAGTTCCGCAAAAGGGCCCGCGAGGCGGTCGCCGAGTTCGGCCGCTCGAAGCCCGAGGGTGAGGACTGGCAGCGGTTCGAGGACGCCCTGAGCTTCGGGGCGGAGGACCCCGATGACCCCGGCCCGCTGCTCGCGGCCGTCAGGGAGGCCGAGGAGGCCGTCGGCGGCTCCCCGCGGCGCCTGTTCCACCTCGCCGTGCCGCCGAAGGCCTTCCCCTCCGTCATCGAGATGCTGGGCGCGACCGGTCTCGCCGAGAACGGACGGGTCATCGTGGAGAAACCGTTCGGCACGGACCTGGCATCGGCCGAGGCCCTCAACGCCACCATCCACTCGGTCTTCGCCGAATCACGGGTGTTCCGCATCGACCACTTCCTCGGCAAGGAGTCCGTCGACAACATCCTCGCGCTGCGGTTCGCCAACGGCTTCCTCGAGCCCGTCTGGAACCGGGACCACATCAGCCATGTGCAGATCGACGTACCCGAGAAGCTCAGCATCGAGGGCCGCGCGCAGTTCTTCGAAGGGACCGGGACCTTCCGGGACATGATCGTCACCCATCTCTTCCAGCTGCTCGGGTTCGTGGCGATGGAGCCCCCCACCAGCCTCAACGCCAAGTGCCTGCGCGACGAGAAGACCAAGGTCTTCGAGACCATGCGGCCGCTGGACCCGGAGCATGTCGTCCGCGGCCAGTACGAGGGCTACCGCGACGAGCCCGGGGTCGACCCGCACTCGGACACCGAGACCTTCGTGGCGCTGCGCGTGGAACTCGACAACTGGCGGTGGGCCGGAGTGCCGTTCTATCTGCGCTCGGGCAAGTCGCTCGCCGAGGGCCGGCACGTGGTGACCCTCGGATTCCGGGAACCGGCCCTGAGGATGTTCCCGCGTACCGCGCGTGACTCAGGGGAGCCCCGCAACAACGAGCTGGTGATCGACTTCAACGACCCCGGCAGGGTCGCCATCCGCTTCCTGGTGAAGGAGCCGGGCCCCGCGATGCGCCTGGACGAGGCCGAGATGGTGTTCAACTACGCCGACTCCTTCAACGCGATGTACGCCCTCGAAGGCTATGAGCGCCTCATCCTGGACGCGATGCTCGGCGACCAGTCGCTGTTCACCCGCGCCGACGGGATCGAACGCCTGTGGGCGGCGTCCGCCCCGCTCCTCGAGCACCCGCGCCCGGTGGAGTCGTACGCCCCGGGCTCCTGGGGTCCGGAGAGCATCAACCGGCTGATCGCCCCGTACCACTGGAGTCTGCCGGACCATCAGTGACGCCATCCGCGCGCTGATCCGCCTGGGCCGCCCCGTCAGCCCTTAGCCTCGGATCCATGCTCGGTCTTCCTGATCACGTACGAACCTGCCTGTTCGACCTCGACGGCGTGCTCACCCGCACCGCGAAGGTGCACGCCGCCGCGTGGAAGGAGATGTTCGACGGCTATCTGCGCACCCGCGCCGAGCGGGAGGGCGCACCCTTCGTGCCGTTCGACGCCGTCCGCGACTACGACCAGTACGTGGACGGCCTGCCCCGCGAGGACGGGGTCCGTACTTTCCTCGCCTCACGCGGAGTCGAACTGCCGGAGGGCACGTCCGACGACGGGCCCGACCAGGAGACCGTGAACGGCCTGGGCACCCGCAAGAACGAGATGGTGCTGCGCAGGATCCGCGAACAGGGGGTCGAGGCGTACGAGGGTTCGGTGGCCTATGTACGGGCCGCCCGGGACGCCGGTCTGCACCGTGCGGTGGTCTCGTCCAGTGCCAACTGCCGCGATGTGCTGATCGCCGCAGGTATCGAGGAACTCTTCGAGGAACGCATCGACGGGATCACCGTCCGGGAGCACCGCCTTCGCGGCAAACCCGCACCGGACACCTACCTGGCCGCGGCCCGCGCCCTCGGTGTCGAGCCGGAGACGGCCGCGGTCTTCGAGGACGCGCTCGCCGGAGTGGAGGCCGGGCGCGCCGGCGGCTTCGGACTCGTGGTGGGCGTCGACCGGACCGGGCAGGCCGAGGAGTTGCGCCGGCACGGCGCGGGCGTCGTCGTCGACGACCTCTCCGAGCTGCTGGAGGCGCGATGATCAACCACTCCGCGTTCGCCGTCGAACCCTGGTGCCTGCGCGAGACCGAGCTGAACCTCGACGTACTCGCCCAGAGCGAATCGGTGTTCGCCCTGTCCAACGGCCATGTCGGATGGCGCGGCAACCTGGACGAAGGGGAGCCGCACGGGCTGCCGGGCTCGTATCTCAACGGGGTGCACGAGCTCCATCCGCTTCCCTACGCGGAGGCCGGATACGGCTATCCCGAGTCCGGCCAGACGCTGATCAACGTCACGGACGGAAAGATCATCCGGCTGCTGGTGGACGACCACCCCTGCGATCTGCGCTACGGCGAACTGACCGCCCACGAACGCGTGCTGGACTTCCGCACCGGAGTCCTGCGCCGTACCGCAGAGTGGACCACGCCCGCCGGGCGCGCCGTCCGTTTCACCTCGCACCGGATGGTGTCCCTCACCCAGCGGGCCATCGCCGCGGTCGCCTACGAGGTGGAGGTGCTGAACGGCGAGTCCACCGTCGCCGTCCAGTCGGAACTCATCGCCAACGAGGCGGTCCCGCACGACACCGGCGACCCCCGGGTCGCCGCCGCGATCGACGCCCCGCTGGAGTCCGAGGAGGACTTCGCCCGGGACACCCGGCTGCGGCTGGTGCACCGGATCAGGAACAGCGGCCAGCGGGTGGCCGTCGGCGCCGACCACATCATCGAGGGCCCCAAGGGGACGAGCTGGTCGGCCGACAGCGAACCGGACGTCAGCAGGGTCACGGTGACCGCCACACTGGCCCCCGGCAAGCGGCTGCGGCTGGTGAAGTTCGTGGGCTACGGCTGGTCGGCGGAGCGCTCGCTGACCGCACTCCAGGACCAGGTCCACGCGGCCGTGGCCGCCGCCCGCAGCACCGGCTGGGAGGGGCTGCTCGCCGAGCAGCGCGCCTATCTGGACCACTTCTGGTCCTGCGCGGACGTCGAGGTGGACGGTGACGCGCAGATCCAGCAGGCGGTGCGCTTCGCCCTCTTCCATGTGCTCCAGGCCGCCGCGCGGGGTGAGGAGCGGGCCATCCCCGCCAAGGGCCTGACCGGCACCGGATACGACGGACACTCCTTCTGGGACGTGGAGTCCTTCGTGCTGCCGATGCTCACCTACACGGCACCCCAGGCCGTCGCCCCCGTACTGCGCTGGCGCCACGCCACCCTGCCAGCGGCCCGCGACCGGGCCCATCAGCTCGGGTTCGCGGGCGCCGCGTTTCCCTGGCGCACCATCACCGGTGCGGAGTGCTCCGCCTACTGGCCCGCCGGCACGGCGGCCTTCCATGTCAACGCCGATATCGCGTACGCCGTGGCGCGCTATGTGAACGCCACGGGCGACGAGGAGTTCGAGCGCGGTCCGGGCCTGGAACTGCTGGTGCACACCGCTCGGCTGTGGCGCTCGCTGGGCCACCATGACGCGGAGGGTGTCTTCCACATCGACGGTGTCACCGGCCCCGACGAGTACAGCGCCATCGCCCGCGACAACCTGTACACCAACGTGATGGCACGGCGGAATCTGCGGGTCGCGGCCGAGATGGCGACCCGCCATCCCGAGCGGGCCGAGGAACTGGGCGTCGACGAGGAGGAGACGGCCGCCTGGCGCGACGCCGCCGCCCGGATGGCCGTGCCGTACAACGACACGCTCGGGGTGCACGAGCAGTCGGCCGGGTTCACCGGCTTCCAGCGCTGGGACTTCGATGCCACGACCGCCGAGCAGTATCCGCTGCTGCTGCACTTCCCGTACTTCGACCTCTACCGCAAGCAGGTGGTCAAGCAGGCGGACCTGGTGTTCGCCATGGCGACCTGCGGGGACGACTTCACGGCGGAGGAGAAGGCGCGCAACTTCGCCTACTACGAGGCGCTGACCGTGCGGGACTCCTCGCTCTCGGCATGCTGCCAGGCCGTGCTCGCGGCGGAGACCGGGCACCTGAGGCTGGCCTACGACTATCTGGGCGAGGCCGCCCTGATGGACCTGGAGAACCTGGAGCACAACACCCGCGACGGGCTGCACATCGCCTCCCTGGCGGGGACCTGGATGGCCCTGGTGATGGGCTTCGGCGGGCTGCGTCACCACCACACCTCGGGGGAGGGGAAGCCGGGCTGCCTCGGGTTCTCCCCGCGGCTGCCGGAGGCGCTGACCGGTGTGAAGTTCACCCTGCTCATCCGGGGACGCGCACTGCGGGTGGACATCCGGCACTCCGGGGCCCACTACACCCTGGTCGAGGGGGAGCCGCTCACGCTGCTCCACCACGGTGAGCTGTTCACCGTGACGGCCGGTAAGCCGATGCGGCTTCCGCTGCCGCCGGCTCCGGTCCTGCCGGAGCCGCAGCAGCCCAGGGGGCGCCGCCCGGCCGACCGGATGGGAGGAACGGAACCGGTCGCCGGAGAAGCGGCAGGCTGAGCGGGGCGGGTCGCGGACCGCTCCGGGCGACCGGCCCGGCTCAGCTCCCCGCGACCCGCTCCAGCAGCGCCACCGGACGCTCGGCGAACAGCTCCGCCAGCGGTACGCCGCCCCGGTCGCCGTCCCCGCGCGTGAACTCCCGCCCAGGGCACAGCAGATCGGCCCAGCGCCCCTCCGGAAGAGGCAGCGAGGTCCCGCCCCAGCCACCCCCCGCCTCAAGCCGCAGCGAGAGCCGGGTCACCGCCACCACCACTTCCCCCGCCCGGCTGAACGCCAGACAGTGGGCTGCCGCCGGCCCCGTGGCCGCCAGCGGCGCATACCCGCCCGGCGCGCCGAACACCTCGCGGCGACGGCGCCGCAGCCCCAGCGCCGTACGGGTGAGAGCCGCCTTCTCGTCCGGTGGGCGCTCCCGGAACGGCTCCCGGTTGTCCGGGTCGACCAGGGCCAGATACCGGTGCTCGGTGCCCTGGTACAGCTCTGGCACCCCCGGCATGGTGAGCTGGACCAGTGCGGAGCCCAGGGCGTTCGCCCGTACGTGCCCGTCGAGTCCTCGGGTGAACGCCGCCAGGGTGTACAGCGGCGGCCCCGTGGGCCCCGCCGCCACGAACTCCTCCACCGCACGCTCGTACCCCGGATCGGGCTCGGTCCAGCTGGTGTGCAGGCCCGCCTCCCGCACGGACTTCAGCAGCGCGGGCCCGATCCGGTCCGCACGGGGGATCCCGAGGCCGAACGCCGTCTGCCAGGCCACCCAGGCCAGATGAGGATCGGGCGCGGCCACCGGTGACAACTCGGCCAGCAACTGCCGCCAGCGTTCCGGGCACTGGGACAGCACCGCGATCCTGGCCCGGACATCCGCGCTGCGCTTGGTGTCATGCGTGGACAGCACCGTGCCCGTGGCGGGCCAGTCCCGGGCGATCCGGGCACAGTAGGCGTGGAAGTCCGCGGGGCTCACCGCCGGGTGCCCGGGATCCCCGCCCACCTCGTTGGCGGACAGCAGCGGCGCATACCGGTAGAAGGCGGTGTCCTCGACGGACTTGGCCCGCAGCGCGGATGAGGTCTGGGCGAAGCGGGCGCGGAACGCGGACTGCGCGGGGCCGTGACCGGTCTCCCCGAGGCCCAGCGCCAGGTCCCGGACCACATCCACCGCGTCCGCTTCCTCGGGGACCGCGAACGCCCCCTTGGCACGCAGCGCGAGGTCCGCCGTGAGCACCGCCTCCCCGCCCGTGCGGTAGGCGCGGTAGACCGGCATCCGCACCAGCAGCTCCCGGATCGCCGTGCGCAGCGCCCAGGGCGCGTGGTCGCGCAGGGCGGGGTCCGCCGCGCACACCCGCTGCGCCAGCCGCGCGAGGGCCTCGGTCTCCGCCACGAGTTCGTGGGTCACCACCTTGTACGCGGCGCGGCGCGCCGTGGCGCCCCAGTAGCCGCCCCGGTCGCCGGCGGGAGCCGTGAAGTCCCGGTAGACGCCCACCAGTTCCCCGAACCCGTCAGCGTCGGTGAAGACCCCGTCGATCCGGTGCAGCGCGTCATAGCCGGTCGTCCCGGCGACCGGCCACGACGGCGGAAGCCGTTCGCTGCCGGTGAGGATCTTCTCCACCACCGTCCAGCAGCCGCTGCTCGCCTCGTCCAGCCGGTGCAGATACTCCTCGGGGTCGGCGAGACCGTCCGGATGGTCGATCCGCAGCCCGTCGACGACCTCGTCCCGCACCAGTTCGAGGATCTTGACATGGGTGGCGGCGAACACTTCCGGGTCCTCGACCCGGACCGCGATCAGCTCGGCGATGGTGAAGAAGCGCCGGTAGTTGAGCTCGGTGCGGGCCAGCCGCCACCAGCCGAGCCGGTACCACTGCGCATCCAGCAGCTCCGGCAGCGGCAGCCTTTCGGTTCCCTCGCGCAGCGGGAAGCGGTGGTCCCCGTAGTGCAGCTCCCGTCCCTCGACGCGCAGCTCGTCCAGCTCGTCCCCGAGACGTCCGGCGAGCACCGGCATCAGCACCTTGCCGCCGCCCGCGTCCCAGTCGATGTCGAACCAGCGTGCGTACGGTGAGCCGGGCCCTTGGCGCAGGACCTCCCACAGGGGCCGGTTGTGCCGGGGCGATGCCGCCATGTGGTTGGGCACGATGTCGAGCACGAGACCCAGACCGTGCTCACGTGCCGTGGCGGCCAGCGACCGCAGTCCCTCCTCGCCCCCGAGCTCCTCCCGTACGCGGGAGTGGTCCACGACGTCATAGCCGTGCTCCGAGCCCGGCACCGCCTCCAGTACCGGGGACAGATGCAGATGGGAGACCCCGAGTCGGGCGAGATACGGCACTGCTTCCTCGGCGGCCCGGAAGGGGAAGGCCGGCTGTAGCTGGAGCCGGTAGGTGGCGGTGGGCGTCATGCGAACGTACGTACCCGCATCGGCGCCATCTGTGTCATCCCGCAGGTCCGGGTGTGCCCGGAGCCGGACACGTTCACCTGATACGACCAAGCATCCGTACCCGCCCGGCTATGCCGGACGGCGCAGCACCACCAGGCTCCGCCCGATCATCCGGACCCGCTCACCGGCCGCCACTTTGGGTCCCTGCCCCGGTGGTACGCCGTCCGGCCGGGCGGTGTCCACCAGCACCTGCCACTGCCTGCCGTGGTTGACCGGCACCGCGAAGTCCAGATCGTCGGCGCTCGCGTTGAACATCAGCAGGAAAGAGTCGTCCGAGATCCGCTCACCCCTCGGTCCGGGCTCCGAGATCGCATGTCCGTTCAGGAACACCGTCAGGGCCCGGGCATGGGCCGCCTGCCAGTCCCGCTGGGTCATCTCCACCCCCTCAGGGGTGAACCAGGCGATGTCGGAGAGCTCGTCGTGCGTGCCCTCCACGGGCCGCCCGTGGAAGAAGCGCCGGCGCCGGAACACCTGGTGGTCGCGGCGCAGCCACACCATCGCCCGGGTGAAGGCCAGCAGCGAGCCCGGCTCCTCCTCGGTCGACGAGGGCCAGTGCACCCAGGACAGCTCGGAGTCCTGGCAGTAGGCGTTGTTGTTGCCGCGCTGGGTGCGTCCGAACTCGTCGCCGTGGCTGAGCATGGGCACGCCCTGGGACAGCATCAGGGTGGCGATGAAGTTCCGCATCTGGCGTCCCCGCAGCTCCACCACGCCCGGATCCTCGGTGTCGCCCTCAGCGCCGCAGTTCCACGACCTGTTGTGGCTTTCGCCGTCCCTGTTGCCCTCGCCGTTCGCCTCGTTGTGCTTCTCGTTGTACGAGACCAGGTCCCGCAGGGTGAACCCGTCGTGGCAGGTCACGAAGTTGACGGAGGCCAGGGGGCGCCGGCCGTCGCCCTGGTAGAGGTCGGACGATCCGGTCAGCCGGGAGGCGAACTCGGCCAGTGTGCGCGGCTGTCCGCGCCACAGGTCCCGGACCGTGTCCCGGTACATGCCGTTCCATTCGGTCCACAGCGGCGGGAAGTTGCCCACCTGGTAGCCGCCCTCACCGACGTCCCACGGCTCGGCGATCAGCTTCACCTGGCTGACCACCGGATCCTGCTGGACCAGGTCGAAGAACGAGGAAAGCCGGTCCACCTCGTGGAACTGCCGGGCCAGGGTGGCCGCGAGGTCGAACCGGAAGCCGTCCACATGCATCTCGGTGACCCAGTAGCGCAGCGAGTCCATGATCAGCTGGAGCACATGGGGGGAGCGCATCAGCAGGGAGTTGCCGGTACCTGTGGTGTCCGTGTGGTAGCGCTTGTCCTCGGACAGCCGGTAGTACGAGGCGTTGTCGAGGCCCCGGAAGGACAGCGTGGGACCCAGGTGGTTGCCCTCGGCCGTGTGGTTGTAGACCACGTCGAGGATCACCTCGATGCCCGCCTGGTGCAGGGCCCTGACCGCCGACTTGAACTCCAGCACCTGCTGCCCGCGGTCGCCCCAGGAGGCGTAGCTGTTGTGCGGGGCGAAGAATCCGATGGTGTTGTAACCCCAGTAGTTGCTCAGCCCCGCGTCCGCCAGCCGGTTGTCGTTGACGAACTGGTGCACCGGCATCAACTCCAGTGCCGTGACACCCAGTTCCGTGAGGTGGGAGATCACCGCGGGATGGGCCAGCCCCGCGTAGGTGCCGCGCAGCTCGGGCGGCAGCGCCGGGTGCAGCATCGTCAGGCCCTTCACATGGGCCTCGTAGATGACCGTGCGGTGGTAGTCCGTGCGCGGCGGGCGGTCGTCACCCCAGTCGAAGTACGGGTTGACGACGACGGAGGCCATCGTGTGCGGGGCGGAGTCGAGGTCGTTGCGCGAGTCCGGCCGGCCGAAGTGGTAGCCGTACACCGCCTCGCCCCAGTCGATCCGCCCGCTCATCGCGCGTGCGTAGGGGTCGAGGAGCAGCTTGGCCGAGTTGCATCGCTGCCCGCGCTCCGGCGCGTACGGTCCGTGTACCCGGAAGCCGTACCGCTGGCCGGGCATCACGCCCGGCAGATAGGCGTGGCGCACAAAGGCGTCGGTCTCGCGGAGCTCCACCGCCGTCTCCGAGCCGTCGTCGTGCAGCAGACACAGCTCTATGCGCTGCGCGGCCTCTGAGTAGACCGCGAAGTTGGTGCCGGCGCCGTCGTAGGTGGCACCGAGGGGATACGCCTGTCCCGGCCAGACCTGCATAGATAAGACTCTTCCACTTCTGATCCGGGTGCGGGGGACCACTTCGGCCAGATCCTCCCCGAAAGTAGGGCCAGCTCCTAGGACTTACCGTCGTTCTACCGGGTGACCACGCCAAAGAGCGGGTAAACGGCGGAAAGCACTCGTAAAGCCGTACGCCGCCAAACCGGTGACCCGGTCAACATGGGGTTCCCCCGTGTCGCCCGTGCCGGGGAGCCGGGGCGAGCGGGCCCGCGGGCGGGGAAACCACGCGGACACAGGGCGGCGCCAGGGGTGCAATAGCGGTGAATCCCCCCACTCCGGACGATCTCGCCATCGTGAACGGGCTGCCCTTTGCGGCGAGTTGGGAAAGAGCCCGGGGTTCCGGATGCGCCTCGTCCCGTGGGCGGAGTACCCTTCCTTGATCGTTGGAGGGGGAGCGGAAGGCGGTGCGCGGGTGAGCTCGGGAGGGCTGGAGCTACCCCCCGGTGACGCAGGTCATGAGGGGGACTCGGCCGATGTCCCGCCCGGCGCGGTATCGCTCGCCAGGCCGGTCGAGACGGCATCTCACATTGGACCCGAACTGGACTGGAGCGCGGAGGCCTGGAGTGAGGTGCGCACCCGCGCCCAGCGGGCCGGGCGTGCCTATATCTGGCTGAATCTGGTCGAGCAGCGGCTGCGCGCGGTCGTGGCCGCCGTGCTGAGGCCCGTCTACGAGCATGTGCACGGCGACGACTGGGTCGTGGCCGCCGCGGGGCCGGCAGGCCAGGAGTGGGTGCAGCGGGCCGTGGCCGTACGGGAGGTCTCGCGCCGCAAGGGCTATCTGCTCGACCCGGCCGACGACAACGTGCTCAGCTTCCTCACCCTCCCGCAGCTGCGGGAGCTGATGGTCCAGCACTGGCCCTGCTTCGAGCCGTATTTCGACGACCGGCGCGAGGTCGAGCTGGCGCTGGACGAGCTCGAGGTGGCGCGGAACGTGGTCTCACGCAACCGGGCCCTGAACGAGGCCGTGCTGGCCCAGGCCGAACGGGCCTCGGCCCGGCTGCTCGAGATCCTCGGGAGCGGAGCCGGGGTGCCGTCCGCCGACCGGCTGCCGGTCGACGCGGTCGAGGACCTGGTGGGCGACCGCTACGCGGACGTGGTCTCCGTGCACCCGGACCGGGTCAGGCTCCAGCGCCAGCTCCCCGCGGAGGACCTCTTCGGCGGTGCCCGGCGGCTCGACGCCGTCGGCATAGGCCTGAATCTGCTCGTGCAGAACTTCTCGGGGCGGCGGCTTGTCCGGCTCGCGGAGGCGGGCGCCCGGGTGCGGCTGCTGTTCCTCAACCCCGCAAGCAGCGCGATCAAGCGGCGCGAGCGCGAGCTGGGCATCAGGAAGGGCGAACTGGGCCGCGCGGTCGAGATGAACATCCTGCACATGCGGCGGGTGCGGTCGAGGCTGCGCGACCCCGGGGCCTTCGAGATCCACGTGTTCGACGAGACGCCTCGTTTCACGGCTTACCTGGTCGACGGCGACGGCCCCGACGGGCTCGCGGTCGTGCAGTCGTATCTGCGCCGGGCCCGGGGCATGGAGGCCCCCGTGCTGGTGCTGCGGGGGCGTAGGCCTTCCGTGGTGAGGTCGGGTCAGGAGAGCGAGCACGGTCTGTTCCAGACCTACCGGGAGGAATTCGAGTCCGTGTGGAGCGACTCCCGACCGGTGTCCTGACTGTCAGTGCCACGTGCGAGAGTTTCGTCCGTACCACAGACGAGGGGGCAGTGCATGGCCTGGCAGCATGAGCCGCTGGTCGGCTTCGACCTGGAAACGACGGGCACCGATCCGCTGGACGCGCGCATCGTGACCGCGGCGGTCGTCGCCGTGGAGGACGGCCGGCCGGTCCGGCGGCGCACCTGGCTCGCGGACCCGGGGATCCGTATCCCGGCACAGGCATCGGCGATCCACGGCATCAGCAGCGCGCGGGCGGCGGCCGACGGGCGTCCGGCGAGCGAGGTGGCGGAGCAGATCGCCGAAACGCTGACGGGCTACTGGCAGGCAGGCGCCCCGGTCGTGGCGTACAACGCGGCATTCGACCTGACACTGCTCTCCGCCGAGCTGGCCCGGCACGGTCTGCCCTCGCTCTCCGAGCGGCTGGGGCTGGGCCCGGACGCCTCCGCGATCGGCCCGGTCATCGACCCCTACACGATCGACCGCGCGGTCGACCGCTACCGCAGGGGCAAGCGCACCCTCGAGGCGGTCTGCGCCGAGTACGGGGTGGTGCTGGACGAGGCGCACGAAGCCTCCGCGGACGCGCTGGCCGCGGTCAGGGTGGCGTGTGCGATAGCGGAGCGGCACGCCTCGGTGGCGGAGGCGGCTCCCGCCGAGCTGCACTCCCGTCAGATCCGCTGGTACGCCGACTGGGCGGCGGACTTCCAGGACTTCCTGCGGCGCAAGGGCAACCCTGACGCGGTGGTGGACGGCACCTGGCCGGTCCGGGCGCTCGCCGGGGTCGGTGGTTGAGAGCGCGAGGGTCCCCCGTACATCGGCGACGGGAAAGCCCCGCCGATCGGCGGGGCTTCCTTCGTGATCTCTTGTGCAGTCGGCGCTGGTTCCCCAACACGCCCTAGTCGAACGTCACCGAGAAGCGCTTGGACTCCTCGTTCGCCAGGTCCCGCTCCTGCACCCGCAGGAGGAGGTCGCGGATCTGGTCGAACGTCGCCTCGCCCAGCGCGGTTCTGCTGAGGTCCGCGTCCTTCCACACGAGCTCCACCGGCCGTTCGACGTCCGTCGTCAGCCGGTCCCACAAGGCGCTGAGGTTGGCCCCGTAGTAGGGGCCGAAGTCCAGGGCCCGGGAAAGGAACTCGTGGAGATCCGGCACGGTGCGGATGGCCGCGCCCTCGACAACGATCTTCATGACCCTCACTTCCAGGTGGGGAGCAGGACGAAGCTCTTGTAGTGGTCGAACGTCACATACGCGAGTCCGTCGTCCGACCAGACCAGGCGGGTACCCGGCTGCTTGGACCGCTTCATCGTATTGGTCAGGCCGATGTCCGCCTCGAACCACGTCCTGCCCGGGTAGTCGGGCAGCTTCCCGTCCTCGTTGCGGAAGACGTCACCGCCGATCTGGGCGTCCTTGAGGTGGTTGCCCAGGGCCTTGCCCTCCTCCCAGCCGGCTGCCTTGGCCTGGTCCTTGGTCACGTAGTGGCTGGGCAGCTTGCCCGTCTTCTGGAGGCTCTCGATCAGCTCGTTGGCCATCTCGGCGGTCTTGAGGGCCGCGCCGTAGAGCTTGCAGGTGGAGTTGTGCGACAGGACCGGAGCGGCCCCTGCCAGCACGTAGTACGTGTGAAGGTCGTCGACCGTCAGGTTGTGGACCCGTAGCGGCTGGTCCCAGGCGCGCACACCGACGAGTTCTCTCGTCGTGCCGTCGGGCGTACGCAGCAGGTCACCGGCCACGAGGTCGGCGGCGTCCACCCAGCCGTGGCGGTTGACGACCCAGAAGGGGTGCCCCTCCGTGGCCGTGAGGGTGCCGGTGGCTTCGCCGGCAGCGCCGTCGGTGTCGACGGTGAGCGCACGTAGGGACTTCCGCCCCTCGCCGGTGATCAGGCGGGTGACGGCGCGCCCACCGGTCTCACCGGTGGCGGGGTCGGTCGCCAGGACCCGCTCCCCGACGCGTATGTCCTTGATCTGCTTGTACGTGCCGTCGGCCATCAGCACCCGGGTGGCCGGCGTGAAGCTGTTGCCGGGATCCGGGCACGGAGGGTTCTTGCGGAACTTGTCGATCAGCTCCTGGCTCTTGGAGATGAGTTTCTTCGCCGCGGCGGACTTGTCGAGGAAGTCGTTGAGGCCGCCCACGATGCGGGTGAGGGCCTTGGCGATAGCCGGCGTCTCCTTGATGACCTTCAGCGCCTTGCCCCAGGGGAGGGCGCCGACCACGGCCCAGAAGCAGCTTTCGAAGTCACCATCGGCGAAGCACTTCTTGATGTCCTCGAAGAGGAGGTCGACGATGATCTGGCCGCCGTTCTCGACCAGGAAGTCGAGGATGTCCTTGTCAGCGAGGGCGCGGGCCAACTCGTAGTCCTCGGGCGAGATCCCGGCGGCTTTGAGCGCCTCGATCTCCCACGGGGTGAGCTTCGGGGTGCTGCCCTTCTTCTCGGCTTCCTTCGCCGCCGCCTCGCGGGCCTTGCGCTCCTGCTCGCGCTGGTACTCCTCGGCCTTCTTCGCCGCCTCGTCCGCCTCGCGGGCGTAGGTGTTGGCGTTCTTCGCGGCGGCCTCCGCCGACTTGGCGTGACCCTCGGCGGACTCCGCGAACTTGTTCGCGTCCGCGGCGTCCTTCTCGGCCTGGGCGGCGGCTCCCTGGGCGACGCTCGCCTCGTGCTCCGCCAGGTTCGCGGCACTGTTGGCGGCCACCGCGTGCTTGTCGGCCTCGGCTGCGGCGCCCCGCGCCCGGGCCGCCTCCGCTTCGGCCTGGTTGGCGGCGTTGCGGGCCGCGGTCGCGTCCGCGTAGGCCTGGGTGGCGGCCTGACGGGCGAGCGTCGCATCGGCCTGAGCCTGGGCGTCGGCCTGGTTGGCGCGCGCCGCCGCGGCGCGGGCCTTGGCGCCCTCCTCGGCGGCCTGGGCAGCCGACTTCATGGCGGCCGCAGCCGAGCGCGCGGCGTTCGCGGACGAACGCGCGGCGTCCGCGGCGGCCTTGAAGGCCGGAGCCACCTGGGCATTCGCCCGCTTGGCCGCGGCCTCGGCGGCCTCGGCGGCCTTCACGGCTTCCGCAGCCTTGGCCTCGGCCGAGGCGACCTGCTCCGCACCCATCTCCTGCGCCGCGGCGGCGACCGCGGCGGCGAAGTCGGCGTCGACGTCCGTGCCGGCGAACGGCGCGGTCAGCTCGATGGCCGTGTTGGCCGGCTCGGCGATCCCGGCGGCCGTGCTGCGTGCCGAGGCCGACGCCTTGACCGCGACGGTGGCCTGGACCCGTGCCATGGCCGCCTCGCGGACCGCGCCCTGGGCTTCCTCCTTGGTGCGGTTCGCGGCCTGGAGGGCGTTGTTCGCCTCCATGGCGGCGAGTCCGGCGAGACGGGCGGCCTCGTGCGCGGCGATGCCGGCGCGTGCCTCCTGGGCCGTGGCCTCCGCGGCCTTCTGGTTGGCGCGCTGGGCAGCGGCGCGGGTGAGTGCCGCCTCCGCCTCCGCGCGGTTCGCCGCGGCGTTGGCGGCGGCGGCAGCGGCCTCGGCCTTGTTCGCCGCGGCGTTCGCACGCGCGGCGTGTGCGGTGGCCTCGGCGGCCGCGGCCCGTGCCCGGGCGGCCGCTCCCGCGGCTTCCACCGCGGCTGAACGCGCCCGTACGGCCGCACCACTGGCGGTGTTGGCGGCGCCACGGGCCTGACCTGCCGCAGCGCCCGCCGTGTCGGCGTCGGCGCGCGCGGCGTCGGCGGCGGCGCGGGCCACGCCGGCGTCAATCGTGCCGCGGCCCGAGGCGGCGATCGCCTCCGTCGCCTTGGCGCGGGCCTCCTGCGCCTGATGCCGCTGCTCGGCCGCACGGGCGGCGTTGCGGGCCTCGCGGGCGTTGACCTCCTCGATCCCCGCCTTGCGGTCCGCCTCGGCGGCGATGCCGTCCTGGTGTGCGGCGTCCGCACGCGCGGCAGCCGCCGTGGCGGCAGCCGCCTGCGCCTGCGCACGGGCAGCGGTTGCCGTACGGGCCTCGGCCTCGGCGCGCGCACGCGCCGCCGCGGCGATGTCCCGCTCGCGCTCGGCGCGGGCCCGGGCCGCCGCGGCGAGGTCACGTTCACGCTCGGCGATCTTGCGTTGCTCGGCCGCGATCTGGGCCTGGCGCTGCGCCTCGACGCGCGCTTCCCGGGTCTTACGGGCGTGCTCCCACGCCTCGCGTTCGGCCTGCTCGGCCGCCAGGCGAGCCTCCTTGGCACGCGCCGCGGCGGTCGCGGCGATCTTCGCCTGCCTGTCCGCGGCCTCGGCCAGTCGAGCCGCGGCCCGGGCGTGCTCCTCGGCGTTCTCCCGCCACTTCTTGGCCTGCTGCTCATGCAACTCGGCCTGGTTCTTGGCGTTCAGACCGGCGGCGTCGGCTGCGGTGGCGTCCACCGCGTGCTGTGCCGTCCGGGCCGCCTTCTCCGCGGCGTCGGCGGCGGCGGCGATGCCCGTGGCGACCTCGGACCACTGGGTGCCGTGCTCAAGGCCGGTCTCCACCAGCACATCGGCCTGCACCCTGGCCTGCGCGGCGGCGACCTGTGCCGCCTTGGCGGCGTCCTCGGCGTACCCCACCTGACGTGCGACCTCGGCCTTGACCTGGGCGTAGTCGGACAGGCGCTTGCCGGCCCGGTCGGCCGACAGCATCCGGTCCGCTTGGCGCGCTGCCGATGCCGCAGCCGCCATGGCGTTGGAGGCGCCCTTCAGCGCACGCACGGCATTGCCGTGCGCGGCGATCAGCTTGGTGCGGGCCTCGGCGGCGACGGCCGCCTTGCGGGCCAGCTCACGGAGCTTCTCCGCGGCCTCCTGCGCCTCCTTCTGGGCCTTCTCGTGCGCGGCCCGGTCGTCGGCGTCCTGCTGCGCCGCGGTCTGGTAGCCCTTCTCCAGGAACTCCGCGATCACCGCGTCGTCCTTGGAGTCCAGCGCGGCCTGTGCCGCCCGCTTCACGGCGGGACCGCCGACCGACGCGAGCATCTCGACGCGCTTGCGGTTCTCCTCCGCGCGCTTGGCGGCGTTCTGCTTGTCCGCCTCGTCACGCTGCTTGGCGATGCCGGCGCCGAAGGCCAGGAAGTCGGCGCGGTCCTGCGCCGTGCCCTTGAGGACCCGCTCGACCTCGGCGTTGAAGTACGGGCCGCCGGTGCCGCGGAGCTTCTCGATCTGCTGCCGGTTCGCGACGTCGGTGCCGGCTCGCTTGTCCTTGGCCCGCTGGCGGGCTTCGGCCTCGCCGTGCTCCAGGAACTCCCGTATCGCGTTCGGGTTGTCGCTGGCGAGTGCCGCCTTGGCGGCCTCGCGGACCTCCTCCTCCTCGTCGAACTCCGCGAAGTCCTCGACCAGCTGCCGGTCCCGCTCCTCGCTGATGCGGTCGAGCTCGGACTTCGCGGCCGGCGCGGCACCACCGGGCTTCGGCTTCAGCGCCGCCGCGAGCTGGTCCAGTGACTTCAGCGTCTGCGTCAGCGACGCCTTCTGGTCGGGTACGGCGGTCGCGGCTGCGGCCTCACCGGTGGCGGTGCCCAGCACCGCCAGGACGACCGCTGTCGACACGGCCTTCCGTACGTTCCCGGCTGCGCTCGCACGCAGCCTTCCGGCTGTGGGCCGGAACCTTTCCCACACGGGAAACCCCCTAGACGAATGGATCAAGAAACCCCGGCCGCATCGGGCGGGGTGGTCATATGCCTCTCGGCCGGCCCCGGTCACGGGCCGGCCGAACTCCTCGGGATCAGCTCGGGAGAAGCCCCGGGGCCGCGGGGTCAGCCCGGAGGCGGTCTCGGGACAGAACCGGGATCAGCCTCGGGCGGTCCCGGGTCAGGCCCGCGTGCGGCTCTCGCCGTCCTGGGCGCGGTCGTACATGGCCTTCCAGAACGCGGCGGCGTCCTGCGCCCCGGCCAGTTCCCCGGCCCACGCGTTCTGACTGCTCCCGGCGGTGCCCGAGATCACCTTCCACAGCTGTTCCGCGGACTCCTGGGACAGCAGGGCGACGGCGCGCCAGTTGTCCGCCTGGGCGGCTGCGGCCGCCTGCTCGGCCAGCCATGCGCGGTGCGCCGCATCCGCGTGCTCGGACACCGCCCGCCAGGCCCGCTCCGCCTCGGCTCGTGCCGTGGCCGCGTCCGCCGCACCCTGCACCGCCGCCTCGGCGGCCGTGGCGTCACGGATCAGAAGGGTCAGCGTGTGGTGCCGCATCGTTTCCGCGTCGGCGACACGCGTCCGGTACGCCTCCAGGTCCAGCGCCGCGCCGGTCGCCCAGCCATAACCGAAGAAATCGGCCACGTCCGCGTCCGTGGCACCCGGTCGCAGCGTCCACCGCGCCGCGACCCGCACCTGCTCGCCCGGATCACGCTCACCCAGTCCGCGTACGAAGTCCCGGTCTCCGGCGCTGACTTCCAGGCCCTGCCGCTCACCGGCCTCACGCGCCGCGCGGTCGCGCCGCTGCGCCTCGGCGTACCCCGTCTTCACGAAGGCCGCCTGCTCGGCGACGCTCCCCTTGAGCGCCTTCGCTGCGGCCGCCCGCACTTCGGGGGAGAACCCCACTGCGTGCGTGGCGACCACCCGCTCGCAGAACGCCTTGTTCCGTGCGCGGGTGTCCCG
The DNA here is from genome assembly GCF_040632375.1 of Streptomyces sp. NPDC019396. Taxonomy (NCBI): domain Bacteria; kingdom Bacillati; phylum Actinomycetota; class Actinomycetes; order Kitasatosporales; family Streptomycetaceae; genus Streptomyces; species Streptomyces sp. NPDC019396. Next base: position 155,580 of record NZ_JBEYBS010000016.1, read on the forward strand.
CGCGCGCTGCTTCGCGTAGTCGAAGCCCCCGCCCGGCGCGAGCCACTCGACGAGTGCCTCCTCGCCCCGGGAGCTTCGCAGCGCGTTCCACGCCGACGTCCTCACCTCGGCGGCCGGGTGCGTCTTCGCCATCGACGTGATCCGTCGGCGCGCCTCCTCGACGGCCGCGGCCAGCTCGGGCGAGAGCGACCGCTCCGGCCCGTCGGCCGCGACGGCGGACACCGAGGCCGCCCGGGCGACCGGTGCGGCAGCCGCGGCACGGGCGCCCGCCCACGCCGGCCCCACACCCGTGGCCACGATCGCGCCGGCCAGCACACCGACCGCCGCCGTCCGCCCGCCCCACCACTGACGACTCAACTCAGACCCCCTTGGGAAGATGAAGAACGTTTTCACAACCGCGGAGGGGCAGAGCCATTGCGCCGGCCCTGCCCCTCCGGACACTCAACGGATGCGCTCGCGCGCCCCGTTCAGCAGGCTCACGCGACCTGCTGGACCCGCCACAGCTGGGCGTCGGTCCGGTTGCAGGTCCACAGGTGTGTGTTGATGCCGTTGTCCTTCTTGGCGCTGGGCACGTCCAGGCACATGCCGTCCGCGTGCACCGGCTGCAGCTCGTACAGCTTGCGGACCGGGTCGACGAGCAGCATCCGCCAGCGCTGGTGCTCCCCGGCCCCGCAGGCCCACTGCTGGACGACGGCACCGGGCTTCGTACCGTGGCTCTCCACTTCGAGGCACTTGCCGCTGAGGGCGGAGCGGAGCTCGAAGCTCCCGGCCGCGGCCGCGACGGCGTTCCACTTCTGGGCGGGGGTGCCGTTGCACGTGTACTGCTGCACGTCGATGCCGTTCGTGGCCTTGCCGCCTTCGACGTCCAGGCACTTGCCGCTGTGGGCGGCCGTCAGCTGCACGGCCGTCCGGGCCATGGCGACGCGGGACATGAGCTCCGACCGCGCGGCGACCGCGCCCGCGGCTGCCTCGCGGGCGGCGGTGGCGGGGTCGTCCCCCGCGGCGGCCTGGCGTGCCTTCTCGGCGGCGATACGGGCCGCCTCGGCCGCGGAGCGGGCGTCGGCGCCCTCGTCGGCTTGGACGACGGTCGCAGTTCCGGCCAGCACCGCGACGGTTGCGCCTACGGCCAGGGCGGCCCGGATGATCCGAGACATGATGGGATCGGTTTCCTCTCGCGTGTTCAGGTGCTCAGGCAGCCGTGACCGGCTGAATACGCCACTTCTGGGCGGCCGTGCCGTTGCACGCCCACAGTTGGGAGCGCGCGCCGTCGTCCTTGCTCGCGGACGCGATGTCCAGGCAGCGGTTCACGGTCTGCGTGACGTGTCCGGGCCGCAGTTCGTACAGCTCCTTGGCGATGTCGACCATGACCAGACGCCACGTCTGGTGCGATCCCTGCCCGCACCAGTACTGCTGGACGACCGAACCGGTCTTGGTGCCACTGCTCTGCACTTCGAGGCACTTGCCGGAGTGCTTGGCACGCAGCTCGAAGGAGCCCGCGCCGGTGGCCACCATGTCGAACTGCTGGTTCGCGGCGTCGTCGGCGCAGACCGACTGGACGGCGTCGGCGCCGTTGCGCAGGCTGGCCTTGGTGATCGTGAGGCACTGGCCGCTGTGCTCGGCCTTGAGCCGTACGGCCGAGGGGGGCACGGCCGCGGCGACGGACGGGGCGGGCGGGGTGGACGGCTCGTCGGCGACGGCGACGGTCACACCGCCGGCGAGTGCGGCGAAACTGGCCCCGAGGGCCAGGACGGATCGGGTGATCCGGGACATGGGTGCTTCCGTTCTTCTCAGGTCTGCGGGATCTGCGGATCTGCCGGTCTGCGGGATCTCCGGGAAAGGGACTCGACGGGCTCGCGGTCAGCGTGCGAGCGGAGCGACGATCTTCCAGGAGACGTCCTGGCCGAAGTCCTTCTCCGCGTCGAAGCTGTTCTTGGCGGTCTTGTTGGCCGCGTACAGGTCGCCCTGGCGCTGTCGCAGGAAGCGACCCGGCTGGCTCGCCGACTCGAAGGACGTACCAGAGCCGCTCAGCCCCTTCTTGGCACACCAGGTGGCGTCCTTGCGGAACTGCGTGCTGCCGTCGCTCGCGGTCATCCGGACCCGTAGGTCCTTCTGAGCCAGGTAGTGGCCGGGCTTGCGGGCGGACTCGAAGGAGTAGCAGCCCGGCTGGCCGCCCAGCGCGGGCACCACGACCCAGGTGGCGTCCTCCCGATCGGACTGCCGGGAGGTCGTGGACACGGGGGCGAGGAAGGCCTCGCCGGCGTCGACGTCGGACTGCCGGACGAAGAAGCCGGCCGGCTTGCCGCTCGCGGGCTGCAGCGACTGGCGCTTGGCCCGGTACTGGCTGTCCTCCTTGAGGAACTGCGAGACGTCCTCGTCGCTGCCGGCCAGCGCCTTCTTCGCGGCCGCGACCAGGTTCGGGTTCATCCCGGTCTTGTCCGCTGCGGCCTGGATCTGCAGCGCGAGCCGACGGTTGGCCTCGGCGATCTTCTTGCGGCGCGCCTCGTCGTCCTTCTTGTACGCCTCTTCGGCGCCGGTGTGGATGAACCTCTTCCACGCGGCCGGGTCCGCGTCGAGCACCGCGCGCTGGGCGGCCGCGTAGAGCTCGCTCTCCTTGGCGTCCGCCGGTGCGGCGCGCAGCAGCTCGCGGATGAAGTTGTCGTCGCTGAGCGCCAGGGTGGCCTCGGACGGAGTGATGCGGAACAGCGCTGCCGCGTTGGTGCGCGCGGCGAGCTCCCTGCGGCGCTCGGCCTCCGCGCGGTTCTTCTCCTCGAGCTCCTTGAGCTCGTTGGCCACGTCGCGCTGGTGGGCCTCGCGGGCACCGTTGGCGATGAACGCCTGCCACGCCGCGGCGTCGCCGGCCAGGGCCGTCGCTGCGGCGGCGCGGACCTCGGGACCTGCCGCCTCGTGCCGCATCACGGCGCGGATGAAGTTGTCGTCGCTCAGGTCGAGCAACTCGGGGCTGTTCGGGATGCCGACCGCGATCAGGGCCTGGGACCTGGCGAGCCGGGCCGCACGGGCGGCGTCTGCCTTGTCCTTCTCGCGCTGCTTGTCGACGGCGTACGCCTCGTGGATGCCGGTCACGATGAACTGGACGTGGTCCTCGGCCGTCTCGCTCATCATGGCGGCCTCGGCGGCGAGTCGCACCGCGTCGAAGGCATCCCCGCCGTCCCGGGCCTTCTGCCAGAGGGCGTGGATGAAGTCTTCGTCGCTGAGCAGCAGGACGTCCGGGCTCGGATCGAGGCGTACGACGGCAGCGGCGTCCACCCGCTGTGTGTCGGTGGTTCCGATCCCGGCGGCAGTGGCCGCGGAGCGCGACGGGGTGGCGACGGCGGTCATCGGCGCGGCGACTGCGCTGACAGAGGCCAGAGCGGTGGCGGTCACGAGTCCGCGTGTGACGGCCCTCCGCATACGAGCGGAGTTCGGGTGGCTCTTCTTCATTGTGCTTTCGGTTCCCCCTGCTAGGTCCCGCACGCAGTTCCCGAGGGTGCGGGGTGGTCGGAGGCGCAGTCTTGAAGATCACGAAAGGGCAGTCAAAGTGGAATTGGCCGTTCCTGTCCGATCACTCACCAATTTAGGCTTCTATTGAGCGATTTGAAGCCAATCTCTGCCTGAAAGGTGGCTTGCGAAGACTGATAGGAACCCGTGAGTAACAAGAGGGGGGTGCTGCGGAAGGGTGCGGGTATGCCTCGTGGCGGCAGCGTGTGAAGCCCCGCCCGTGCTTCGCGGCCCAGGCGGCGCACCGGTGACGAAGGCCGCCGCGTCGGCGGACGCGGCGTCACCGCTGCTGCTGTGTCGAAGATGTGAGGGGGGAATGTGGGCTGGTACACATCAAGATCACCGTGCTGTGAACCGGGTACCATGCGGTGCCATTTCGGGCAGGAAGCGCCCACGGGGACGCAGTCCGGGGGCAGGGCGCCCGACCGTGCCGGCGCACCTGTCCGTTCACGCCCTAGAGCGGATGCCAGCGGACCTCGGGGTCGTCCCGCCGCAGCGAGTCGATCCGCAGCCGGAACTCGTCCAGTGCCTTCGTGCTCGAGGGGGCGTGCTGGGCGACCCAGGCGCAGCTTGCCGTCTCCCGGGCACCCCGCAGTACGGGGCAGCCGGGCCAGTCGCGTACGTCCCAGCCGTAGGCGGCGGTGAAGGCCTCGTAGGCAACGGGGTCGAGACCGTAGCGGTCGCGGGCGAGGGCCAGGACGACGAGATCGTGTTCACGGAGGTCGGAGGAGAAGGTCTCCAGATCGGTCAGTACCGGACCGGCCGGGCCGACATGGACATTGCGGGGAAGCGCGTCGCCGTGGACGGGGCCGGGCGGCAGATGCGGCGTCAGCTGCGCTGCCGCGGCGGCGAAGCCGTCCCGGCGATCCCGCAGATAGTCCGCGTCCGCCCGGTCGATGGCCGTACCCGCCAGCCTCAGCCAGCGTTCGACCCCGTCGAGCAGCTCCCGGCGGGGCAGTGCGATCGGTGCCGCGGGCAGTGAGTGCACCAGTCGTAGCAGCGGCGCGAGATCACGCGGCTCGGCGGGCCGCACCGCCGGGGGGAGCCGGTGCCACAGCGTCACCGGATGCCCCTCCACCAGCAGGGCCCTCGGCTCAGCGGCCCGCACGGCGGGCACCCCCGCCTCCTCCAGCCACTGCGCCACGGACAGCTCGTGCTCGGCCCGATCCAGCAGCTCGGCACTCCGTCCGACCTTCGCCACCACATCACCGGACGCGAACACCGCGTTCTCCCCGAGCGCCAGCAGCTCCGCCCGCCCCGGCAGTCCCACGGCGGCCAGCACCGCCCGTGCGCGTGTCTCGTCCATGATCCGGATTCTCGCACTGCCGCAGTTGGCGCCAGGCTGCGTACACGCTGACCGTGACCGGCAACGGTGACGGAGCCACCGGCGGATGAACGGACAACCGGGTCCGCCCGGGCCGCCGGCCCGCGATGCTCCTTTGCTTCGCCAGTCCCCCTACGGCGGGATTGCCGGCGCGATGAATTCGGCCGCTGGTACCCCGAAAATCGTTTCAGAATCATCACACTCAGCGAATTGCGCCAGCGTGCCGCGCCTGTGCCGGTGAAATGAACCGCGCTCTTCTACCCGCTGCATGCGGGACAACACCCCCCAGTTTGCATGCAGTTGTGATGGCCTGCTGGCGCGTCCGACCAGCCACGATCGCCGCAGGGTGCTATGGCAACACCCAATCCCTGTAACACGTAAAGGATTTGAGTGGGTTCGCGTCCGACATGAGGGGGCATGGTGGATATCTCATTACGAAGACTTGTTGAGTAAGTCACAGCCGTATGAAGCTCTTGATCTGAGCCCGTCAATCGGTCAGTGTTTCGAAGCGACCTCCGGAGAACTTCCGTCCGGAGGTCAATCCCCCCACAAAAGCTGACGAGGAGATCCCTCTTCATGGCAACTCACAAGCGCGCGAGCAGGATCAAGCTGACCGCGGCCATCAGCGCCGTGGCAGCCGCCGCAGGAGTGACCGTATTCGGCGCGTCGTTCGCCGGAGCCGCCCCCGCGCCCGCGGAGGGCAAGATCTATGGCGCGAACGCCGAAGGCGCCGTCGGCGGAAGCTACATCGTCCTGCTGAAGCACGGTCAGCAGAGCGCGATGAGCGCCAAGGCCGACAAGCAGGGCCTGGCAAAGGAGTACGGCGGCAAGCTGGAGCGCAACTACTCCTCAGCCGTCAACGGCTTCTCGGCCAGCGGTCTTTCGGAGACCGAGGCCAAGCGTCTCGCCGCCGACCCCGCCGTGGACAAGGTGGTCCAGAACAAGAAGTTCTCGATCAACGCCACCCAGGAGAACCCGCCGTCCTGGGGCCTGGACCGCATCGACCAGGCCGACACCGCTGGCGACAGCAAGTACACGTACCCCGACGGTGGCGGTGAAGGCGTCACGGCGTACGTCATCGACACCGGGGTCCGTGTCACGCACAAGGACTTCGAAGGCCGCGCCAGCAGCGGCTTCGACGCCATCGACAACGACGACAACGCCGACGACGGCAACGGTCACGGCACGCACGTGGCGGGCACCATAGCCGGTACGTCGCATGGTGTGGCCAAGAAGGCGAAGATCGTCGCCGTGCGGGTGCTTGACGCCAACGGCTCCGGCACGACCGAGCAGGTCGTCGCGGGCATCGACTGGGTGACCAAGAACCACAAGGGTCCCTCTGTTGCCAACATGAGCCTCGGCGGCGGCGCTGACCCCGCACTCGACGAGGCCGTGCAGAAGGCCATCGCCGCCGGTGTCACCTTCGCCGTCGCCGCGGGCAACGAGTCCAGTGACGCCGGCCAGGGCTCTCCGTCGCGGGTGAAGGAGGCCATCACCGTCGCCTCGTCGACCAAGGACGACCAGCAGTCCGACTTCTCCAACTTCGGTTCCGTCGTGGACATCTACGCTCCGGGTTCGGACATCACCTCCTCCTGGAACGACAGTGACGAGGGCACCAAGACCATCTCCGGCACGTCGATGGCGACCCCGCACGTCGTCGGCGCCGCCGCGGTCTACCTCGCCGGGCACAAGGACGCCACTCCGGATCAGGTCGCCAAGGCCCTGACCGACGGTGCCACTCCCGACAAGATCAGCAACCCGAGCGAGGGCACGCCCAACAAGCTCCTGAAGGTCGTCGAGTAGTCGAATCACCGTCCGACCCGGTCCGCCCATGGACCGACGGCCGCCGTGCCCTCCCCCACGGGGCACGGCGGCCGCTTTATGGTGTGGCGATGGCGAACACACATGCGTATGCGCTCCTGCTCCGCGGGATCAACGTCGGCGGACACCGCAAGGTCCCTATGGCCGACCTCCGCGCACTGCTGACGGAGCTGGGCCACGGCGGCGTCCGCAGCTACCTCCAGAGCGGAAACGCCGTGTTCACCAGCCCGGAGCCGGACGAGGACCGGCTCGCGTCCGCCATCGAGCGGGCCGTCGAAGGGCACTTCGGCTTCACCGTCGACTGCCTGGTGCGCGGGACGCCGTACCTGCGCGCGATCGTGGACGACTGCCCCTTCCCGTCCGCCGAACTCGAAGGCAGACAGCTCCACGTCACCTACTTCTCCGAGCGGGTGGACCCGGAGCGCCTCGCGGGGGTCGACCCGGCGGCCCATCTGCCGGAGGAGTTCCGGCTCGGTGACCGCGCGCTCTATCTCTACGCCCCGGAAGGACTCGGCCGCTCCAAGCTCGCGGAGCAGCTCGCCCGGCCGAGCCTGTTCAAGGGGATCACCGCCACCACCCGCAACTGGAACACCGTCGGCAAACTGGCGGACATGGCCGCGGAGGCGGAGGCCTGAAGCCGTCTCAGGCGCGGGGCGCGCTGTCCAGGTAATGGTGGAGCGATGCCGCCATGGTGCTGACGAAGGCGTCCCGGGTCGGTTCGTCGACATGGTCCAGGGACAGATAGGGATTGAGGTCCTCGAGTTCCACCAGGAGGAGCTCGCCGTCCCGGGTCCGGCAGGCGTCCACGCGCTGGATGCCGTGCCGGAGTGTGTTCCAGTCGATGAAGCGGCGCGCGAAGCGGAGGTCGGCTTCGGTGGGCTGATAGGCCTCGAGCACCCAGCGCTGGTCGGGGTCGGGCGCGTGGAGGGCGTACTGGAAGGTGTCGTCGACGTAGTAGAACGACACCTCGTAGCGGAAGTCGATCCGGGGCTGGACCAGGATGTCGCCGTACGCGAGGCTGCCCAGTCGGTCCCGAGGGACGACGCTGAGGCCGATGGAGTCCGCTCCTGCCCTCGGTTTGACCACGTACTCTTCGGCCTCGGACAGCAAGCCGAGGTCCTCGGGCCGGTCGACGGTGGGGATGACGGGGTAGCCGGCTGCGGTGAGGTCCAGCAGGTACTGCTTGCCTGCCATGTCGGCCCGGCCGGACAGCGGGTTGTAGACGCGGGTTCCGCGTGCGGTGGCCCGGTCGCGGAACGCGTCGTATTCCTCGTGGTAGTGCAGCACGGGACCGCTGTTGCGGACCACGACGAGGTCGAAGCCGTCCATCAGTGCCGCGGCATCCAGAGGATGGCACAGAGCGATGTCGAATTCGCCGCGCAGCCGTGAGGACAGACGGATGTCCTCGTCGCAGTAGCGCCGTCCCCGGGCCTGGTAGGCGAGGTCGGTCACGAACAGCACGCTGGGGCGACTGGGCACGGTGAGTCTCCTGGGTCGGCGGCGGCCAACCTATCCCAGGCCGTGAGCCCCGGCCTCAGTGCCGGTGGGAGCTCTTGTGCCAGCTGAATCCTCCCGGCAGCCGCACCGACGCACTGCGGTGGCCGCCGCTGTGCCGCGTGACATGGGCCCGGCGGGTACCGAAGCTCATCGACCAGCCGCGGTCACTGAGGTTGAGGTGCAGCAGCTTGGGGATGATCGTGATGCGCTTGTGGTAATAGATCGACATATCGGCCTCCTTGCCGTCATGGTGCACGGGAAACCCGGCGCGGCTGTCACCGCACTGCCACGGCCTTGTCACCGCAAGGGCAGACATGTCCTGATCACGGGGCACGGTCCCGGGCACCGCCGGCTTCTCCTCCGGATGGGCCAGCGGGGGATTGTCACCGGCCCGGCCTATCGTCGGTCCCATGTACGAGGACGGTGACGGCCCACCGCGGCCGGTTGACGAGCGCGCGGTGCGGGCGCGGGCGGCCGAGGTGCGGGTCGCCTTCGAGGGGCTGCTCCAGATCCGGCGCCTCACCAACACCGGAGCCGCTGAACCGGAGGCGACCCCGGCGCCGTGGGAGCACGGCCGGATGGTGCGGTCCGTGGCGCTCGCCCTCGAAGCCGCCGGGATACCGCCGTCCGCGGTCGACGCGTCCGGACGGCGGACGGCCGCCGGATACCGGGTGCGGGCCGCGGACGAGGACCACGAGCAGCAGCCCGGGGCCGTCGCGGTCGAATGGCTGGGGCCACCGGGTGGTGGTGCCGCCTCCGATGAGCGCGGCGCCCTTGAGGAGTGCGCACGGATCCTGGACCGGCTCGGCTGGGACGCCCTGGTGTACAGGGGGCGGGGCGGCCGTCGCTTCGTGGAAGTGCGCCCGCCGCATCCTGGGCGCTGAAGGGCTGGTGGGGCGGCCGGATGGGCCGGGGCCCCGGGTGGAAGGGGTGCCTTCCACCCGGGGCCCGGTACGCGGGTGCCCAGGGTCAGTCGTCCCTCGGCGACCTCTTCCCCGTCGTCGGCGAGCTGGACGGTCGTTCTGCGACTGGTAGGCATTTTTCCGGTCATGGACCGCTGTTTCCAGCCGTAGTTACCCGGAGGTATTCCTGGCTCCGAAGGGCCGGGCGATGTCCGTGGTCCCGGGTCACTCCAGCCTCTAGGGTCATCTCCATGACCACCGACCACACAGCTCAGGTCGACTTCTACTTCGACCCCGCCTGCCCCTTCGCCTGGATCACCTCCCGCTGGATCCTGGAGGTGGAGCAGCACCGCGACATCCATGTCCGGTTCCGCCCGATGAGTCTGTACTTCCACAACATGGACAACGAACTCCCTGATGGCTACCGCGCGCTGATCGACCGGACCATAGGGCCGGTCAGGGTTTTGGTCGCCGCGGCGGAGCAGTATGGGGAGCAGGTGCTGAGCGGTCTCTACACCTCCCTCGGCACCCGGATTCACCAGCAGAAGAACGAGGACTTCGACGCGGTGATCGCCGACGCCCTGGCGGAGGCCGGACTGCCGGCCGGGCTTGCCGCCGCCGCGCACGACGAGTCCTACGACGACGCGGTGCGCCGCAGCCACGATGCCGGTCTGGACCCGGTGTCCGGGGAGTACATCGGTACACCGACCATCCATGTCGACGGAGCCGTCTGGTTCGGTCCCGTGCTCAACTCGATCCCTCGCGGTGAAGAGGCGGGCAAGCTCTTCGACAGCTTCCGGGTGCTCGCGGGCCACCCCGACTTCTTCGAGCTGAAGCGCACCCGGACCGGGAAGCTGAACCCGGCCTGACACCGCGTGCTCGTTTCGGCCTTTGTGATGGCCGGAACGGGGAATCAGTCAACCAGCGCATGTTCCCAACGTCTCACTGTGTGTACCTGTCACATATCCACGTCGGGAGTAGGTCATGGGACGTTCATGGACAGCGGGCGCGGCGCTGGCGCTCGCCACCGCAGGCCTTGCGAGTGCGGTGGGACCGGCGTCGGCCGTGTCCCACCGCGCAGAGGGCGCCGCCGTCGGTCGCGGCGTGCTCGACGCCCTGGGGAAGCGGCACCAAGACGGCCGCGGACGCGGACGGGAAGCCGCTGAAGAACATCACGACGAGCCGGGGCACGTGCTACGACCGCATGGTGTTCGACATCAGCGGCGCCAAGGCCAAGCTCGGCTATCACGTCGGCTATGTGGACGCGTTCCACCAGGACGGCTCCGGTGAGCCGATACCGGTCGGGGGAGGTGCCATCCTCCAGGTGTTCGTCTCCGCGCCCAGCTATGACCCGGAGAACATGCGCCCGACCTATCCGGGCAAGGCGGGAAAGCCCCTGCCGGGTGTCGACCTCACCGGGTACAGGACTTTCAAGGACACCAAGTTCGGCGCCAGCTTCGAGGGCCAGACCCAGATCGGCCTGGGCGTGCGGGCCAGGCTGCCGTTCCGGGTGCTCCAGTCCGGGGACAAGCTCATCGTGGACGTCGCCCACACCTGGTGACCCCCGCCGGCGGGGGCCTCAGGCCCCCGCCGCCCGTACGGCCGTCCGCGCGAGCCCCAGGGCCCGGAGCGGGAGCCGGGCCAGGAGGGCTGTCGCCCGGGACTCGTCATAGCGCTGGAGCAGCAGCCCGGCCAGCTCAGGGGCGGGGCCCAGTACGTCCGCGAGCACATCAGCGCCCGCGCACCCGGCGCCGTCGGCGATACGGTCCGGAAGCCGCCCCGGGGCGATCACATAGGGAGCGACCGCCACCCGGCGCACCCCATCGGCGCGCAGCGCGCGCACCGCGTCCTCGGTGCGTGGCAGAGCAGCGGAGGCGAACGCAGGCCGCACGGCGCACCAACCGGTGTGCCGCAGCTCCCGCGCCATTTCAGCGATCACTGCGATCGCCTCCGGGTCGGATGAGCCCGCCGAGGCCAGGACGACCCCGGTCGAGCGCTTGTCGGCCGGGGTCAGCCCGGCCTCGTAGAGCCGCCGCTCCAGCGCGTCCAGCAGCAGCGGCGACGGGCCGAGCACATCCGCCTGGACGATCCGCAGCCGCGGGTGCCGGGCCCGGGCGGCGTCGAGTACGGAGGGGATGTCGGTCTTGGCATGGAAAGCGCGGGTCAGCAGCAGCGGCAGTGCCACCACGTCCCGGACGCCGTCGTTCGCCATCCGCTCCAGCACCTGCGGCACGGCCGGGGCGTTGAAGTCCAGGAACGCGGTCGACACCCGCAACCGGGGCCGCAGGGCCCGTACCCGCCGCACCAGGGCGTGCACGGTCGCGGCATGCCGCGGATCGCGGCTGCCATGGGCGATGACGAGCAGTACGGGTTCGTGCATGGGGATCAGCTCCGGGCGAGCAGACCGCGGCTGCGCAGCACCCAGCGTTCCAGCGGGCTGAAGACCAGCAGGTCGATGGCGATGCCGACGATCAGGATGAGGATGATCGCGAGGAACACCCCGGGCATGTCGAAGTTGTTGCGTCCGTTCTCCAGCAACTGGCCGAGCCCCAGGCCCAGCTCGGGGGAGGAGGCGATGATCTCGGCGGCCATCAGGGAGCGCCAGGAGAAGGCCCAGCCCTGCTTCAGTCCCGCCAGGTAGCCCGGCAGCGCGGCGGGCATCACGATGTGCCAGGTGCCCTTCAGGCCGGTGGCGCCGAGGGTGCGTCCGGCCCGCAGGAACAGCGGCGGCACCTGGTCCACGCCCGACACGAGACCGTTGGCGATGGACGGCACGGCACCGAGCAGGATCACCGTGAACATCATCGAGTCGTTCAACCCCAGCCAGATCACCGCTGGCGGCACCCAGGCCACCGACGGCAGCGACTGGAGTCCGGACAGGATCGGGCCTATGGCGGCGCGGACGAACCTCACCCGGGCCACGAGCAGGCCGAGCGGTGTGCCGATGGCCAGAGCCAGCAGGAAGCCGAGCAGACCGCGCGACACACTGGTCCAGATCACCTCGAGCAGGGTGCCCTGGAGCCACATTCCGGACACGCTGTCCCATACAGCGGACGGCGGCGGCAGCTTGTAGTCATCGGTGACCTTCAGCGTCACCAGCAGCTGCCACACCACGAGCACCAGCGCCACCGCCACGGTGGGCGGCAGCACCTTGCCCACCAGCACCTGGCGGACCGGGGTGCGATGGGCCTGGACGGTGTCGAGCGCGTCGAGACCCGCTTCGAGTCCGGCGAAGTCGTCGGTCCGCTGGGACGCCGCCTCCCCGGTGGCCGTGGCCTTGGCGGGCTCGAGCTCGGTGTCAGTGCTGGCCATGGCGGCGGATCTCCCCACGGAGTTGTTCGGTGATCTCGACGGAGAGCTCGGCGACGGCGGAGTCCTCGATGCGGCGGGGTTGGGGGATGTCGACGGTCCATTGGTGGGCGACGCGGCCGGGGCGTGAGGAGAGCAGGACGACGCGTTGGGCGAGGCGTACGGCTTCGCGCACGTTGTGGGTGACGAAGAGGACGGAGACGTTTGTCTCGCGCCAGATGCGGGTGAGTTCCTCGTGGAGTACGTCGCGGGTGATCGCGTCGAGTGCGGCGAAGGGTTCGTCCATGAGCAGGAGGTCGCTGTCCTGGGCGAGTGCGCGGGCGAGTGCGACGCGCTGGCGCATGCCGCCGGAGAGTTCGTGGACGCGTTTGCGGTGGGCGCCTGAGAGTCGGACGAGTCCGAGCAGTCGTTCGGCTTCGTCGCGGCGTTGGGTTTTGGGTACCCCGCGCAGTCGCAGGGCGAGTTCGATGTTCTTGCCGGCGGTGAGCCAGGGGAAGAGGGCGTGTTCCTGGAACATCAGGGCGGGTCGGCCGCCGGGGGTCTCGATGGTTCCTGTGGTGGGGCGGTCGAGGCCGGCGACCAGGTTGAGCAGGGTGGACTTTCCGCACCCGGAGGCTCCCAGGAGGGTGACGAACTCGCCGGGTGCGACATCGAGGCTGATGTCGTCCAGGACGAGCTGTGGTCCGGCCGGTCCTGTGAAGGACTTCGAGACGTGCGCGATACGGGCGGCGTGCGGCACCACCGTGGCGGTGGCGTCGTCGGCGGCCTTGGCGAGCGTGGTGGCCATGGTCGTCACCTCCTGGGAGCGGAGTGGTTCGGTCGTACGGGCTGTCGGCTGCGTGGCGTCGCTACTTGGCGCCGAGTCCGGCGTCGGACACCCCGGGCCGTCCTTCGGCCTTCAGCACCTTGTTCAGCAGCGTCAGGTCGTAGATGCCACCCAGATCCGGCTCGTCCAGCAGACCGGCCTTGACCGCGTGGTCGGCCTGCGCCTGGAGCGTGGACGCGAGCGGGTCGTCGGTGATCTGGATGGACTTCCAGGCCGGGTCGATGACTTCGGGCTTCAGCTCCTTCCCGCTGAGCTCCTTCAGCGCGGCGTTGGCCGATGCCTTGGCCTGGTCCGGGTTGGCCTTGATCCAGGTGTTGGTCCTCACCGTGCCGCGCAGCACGGCCTCGACCACGTCCGGGTGCTCCTTGAGGAAGCTCTGCGACACGATGATGTTGGTGATCACGAACTTCCTGTCCGGCCACAGCGAGGTCTCGTCCAGCAGCACCTTGCCGCCCTCGGCGACCAGCTTGGACGCGGTCGGCTCCGGCACCCAGGCACCGTCGATGGAGCCGGACTTGTAGGCATCGGGCGTCACCTTGTTGTCCGTGCGGACCACCGACACATCGCCCTTGCCGCTCTGTGCGTCGACCTTCCAGCCCTTCCCGGAGACCCAGTTGAGGAACGCGACGTCCTGGGTGTTGCCGAGCTGCGGGGTGGCGATCTTCTTGCCCTTGACGTCGTCCAGGGTCTTGATCGTGTCCGGGTTGACCACCAGCTTCACCCCGCCCGACGCGGAACCGGAGATGATGCGCAGCGCCTGGCCCTTGGACTTGGCGTAGCCGTTGACCGCGGGGGAGGGCCCGATGAAGCCGATGTCGATCGAGCCGCCGTTCAGGGCCTCGATCTCGGAGGGGCCGGCGTTGAAGGTCTGGGTGGCGACCTTGGTACCGCCCAGCTCCTTCTGGATCAGGCCTTCCTGGATGCCGACCAGGGCGGTGGCATGCGTCAGGTTGGGGAAGTAGCCGATCTTCACGGTGTCCGCGGAGAGCTTCCTGCCCCCGGCCGCCACCTCGGACGTGCTGTCCTTCGTGTCATCGGCCTTCGAGCCGTAGCCGCAGGCAGTGAGGGCCACGGCCAGCAGCGGAAGGGCAGCGGCGGCGGCGACACCGCGGCGCAGGGCGGGGGTTCGGGTGGTGGCAGGCACGGGAGGCGTTTCCTCTCGGAGGCCCGGCGGTCACGCGGTCAGTCGGCGTGGCCGGGATGTCGGCGTCTTGGTCTTCGGTGGTGCGCGGTGCGGGGGGTGTGGGCGCGCAGGCAGTGCGCGTACGTCATCGCGCACATCGCGTCACCCCGCCCGTGCCCGCGCCGAGGGAGCCGCTGCCGACGCGGCCGCCTTCCTTGGCGAAGGTCGCGTAGAAACCGGACATGGTCAGAAGTCCCATCCGTCGTCGTCCGTGACGGGAGCCGCCTTGGCGGTGGCGAAGGATTCGCCTGCCATTCCGGCCGCGAGTGTGGTGCCGTCGGACGGGTCGATCAGCAGGAACGAGCCGGTGCGGCGGGAGTCGGCGTAGGAGTCGAGGGCGAGGGGTTCGGCGGTGCGGACCCGTACCCGGCCGATGTCGTTGGCCACCAGCTGCCCGGGCGCAGGGTGCTGGGACAGGTCGTCGAGTGTCAGTTTCGACGGGATGTCCTTGACGATGGCCTTGACCGTGCGGGTGGTGTGCTTGAGCAGCACCCGCTGGCCCACCGCCAGCGGCTGGTCGGCGACATGGCAGACGGTCGCTTCCACGTCCTGGGTGGTGGCGGGTGCGTCCGCGGTGGGGACGATGATGTCGCCGCGTGAGATGTCGATGTCGTCCTCCAGCAGGAGGGTCACCGACTGCGGGGTCCAGGCGACATCCACCGGGGTGCCGAGCAGGCTGATCCCGGAGACCTTCGAGGTCTGGCCGGAGGGGAGCACGGTCACGCTCTCACCGACCCGGAAGGTCCCGGCCGCGATCTGGCCCGCGTAGCCCCGGTAGTCGGGATGCTCGGCGGTCTGCGGCCGGATCACGTACTGCACCGGGAAACGGGCGTGGCAGGAGGTGAGGTCATGGCTGACCGGCACGGTCTCCAGGTGCTCGAGCACGGTGGGGCCGCCGTACCAGTCCATGTTCGCCGAGGCGTCCACGACGTTGTCACCGGTGAGCGCGGAGATCGGGATCGCGGTGATCTCGGGGACGCCGAGTTCGCTTGCGTAAGCCGTGAATTCCTTCGCGATGGTGGCGAAGACGGTCTCCTGGTAGTCGACGAGGTCCATCTTGTTGACGGCGAGCACGACATGGGGGACGCGCAGGAGTGCGGCGATCGCGGCGTGCCGGCGGGTCTGTTCGACCACGCCGTTGCGGGCGTCGACGAGGATCACGGTCAGCTCGGC
>NZ_JBEYBS010000017.1:0-163433 GCF_040632375.1 Streptomyces sp. NPDC019396
ATGGGAACGACGCGACGACATCCACGAAGCCTTCCTCGGACTCGCCACCTGCCTCATCACCCACCGACACGTCCAACGCCTTTGTTAGGAGTTCTAAGGGTACTGATCCGGCGAGGCGTTCGCCCGGGCGTTCCGTGCAGTACACGGCGTCGGGCCAGGCGAGGCCAGGCGCACGGGCACCGCGCAGGTGTCCCAGTCTTCCGTCTCACCGTCCAAGGGAGCAGCAGTATGCGTTACCTTGTTGTGGACCATGCGGCATTCACCGTCGTGGGGTTCAGGTCCCGGATGCCATTGATGTACGAGGGTCCGAACCCGGCGATGGTGCGGTTCATTCGCGGCATCGCTCCAGAGGCGCTGTCCCCGCTGTCGGACCAGGAGCCGCGCGGCGTCGTCTCGGTCTGTGACGACCTTGACCCGGGCCAACGCCGAGGGCAGCGAATTCGAACTACCACGGAGTGATCCCCGCCGGAGGGCACGACGGCTCTGGCCGTTCCAGCCGGCAGCTGGGCGGTGTTCACCACGTCCGGTCCGGCGCCGCAGGCCATTCAGCACCTGTGGCGCGACGTCGCGACGTGTTCACTCAGTGGTTCCCCGCCAATCCCCATCACACTCGCCCAGGTCCCGAGATCCTGCGCACCTGCCTGTCGCAGGGCGGAACGAAAGCGGAATCGGAGCTGTGGCTGCCGGTGGAACGAGGTTCCGCGCCCGTGCCCCGGTGACCGCCGAACGTCAGCGGTGCAGCGCGGGTGCCGTCGTCCAGTCGGCACAGCGCAGCTGACCGGCCGTGACGGGGGCGCCTTCTGCGACGTTGCGGTCGTAGGTGACCGTCCTGACCCCGACGGGATCGGAGCCGACGGCGATGTCGAAGACCGCGTCGGTCCGTGGGTCTGCCTGGAGGCGTGCCCCGGGGAGTGCTGCGGCGAGTGTGGCTGCGTCCGCTTCGTGTCCTGCGGGGTAGGTGATGACCGGGGGGCCCGCGGGCCGCACGGGCGGAGCCGACGCCGATGTGTCCGTGACGACGAACTTGTTGCGGCGAAGTGCCTCGGCCACGGTGGCGTCGTCGACGCGTACCCGGATTCCGGCGGGGTTGGTCTCGGCACGGGTCTCGGGTACGGGGAGGATACGCGTGTCGCCCATGAGGGGACGGTCGGCGCTCAGTGCGTCCCACAGGGCCCGGGAGCGGGCCTCGTGCCAGATGAGTGTGGAGCCGACACCGGGAACCCGGTGGTCGAAGTCGGAGATCGGCACGGTGGCGAACTCGGTCTGCTCGGGTGACAGCCGGCCCAGTGCCCAGCCGATGCGCACAAGGTCGCTCAGGCTCGTCCGTTCGTCCGTGCGGACGGACTCGAGCAGCGTCTGGGCGGTGAACGCGGCGCTCACGGGATCGGTCAGTGCTCCCCGCACGGTGAGGTCCTCCAGCATGTCGGCGAGCAGGCGCTGCTGGCGGCGGACCCGGCCGAGGTCTCCTGGGCGGTTGATGTGCCGGGCGCGGGCATAGCGCAGGGCGCCGTTGCCGTCGACGCGGTGGGTCCCCCCGGTGATGTCCAGGCCGGAGTTCTCGTCCTTGAGCGGCTTGTCGGTGCATACGGTCGCCCCGCCGAGGTTGTTGACCGTCTGTTCGAAGCCGGTGAAGCCGGTTTCGAGGTAGTGGTCGATACGCAACCCCGTGACCTTCTCCACGGTACGCACGGCGAGCGGTCCCCGGCCGAGCTTGAACGCGCCGTTGATCTTGGCTCGGGGGGCGGGGCCGGCGGATCCCGCCGGAGTGGCGTACTGGACGTAGCTGTCCCGGGGGATGGATACGACGCTGGCACGGTGTTCGTCCTCGGAGAGGTGGACGAGCATCATCACGTCGGTGCATTCGCATCCCTGTCCGCCGACATGCAGGCGTCGCTTCTCCGCGGAGGACAGTCCTGAGCGGCTGTCGATCCCCACGATCAGGATGTTCGTGCCGCGGCCGGCCGGCTGGGCCGACGGAGCGTTCGTGGCGGATTCGGCATGGCCTGTGAGCCAGGGCGCGGTGGCCAGGGAGGACAGCAGGGCCAGCCCGACGGTGAGTCGGCGCATCGCACACCCCCGGAAGAGAAGTAGGGGAACATGTGTGACCGTAGTGGGAACCGGAGCCGTGACCGCGTTACGGGGCGACCGGCGCGCCGTCCCGGCTGTAGTGGTCACCCACGTTGTCCAACGCGGGCCGGGTCAGGCCGGACGGGCCTTGTGCAAAAGCCTGGAGGACGTTTGCGGTCACGGTGCGGGTGAAGTCGCCGGCTCGCCCGTCCAGTCCGTGGTTCACCCCTGGGCGTGCCGGACCGGTCGCCTTCAGCGCCTCGACCCAGCGCATGGTGCCTGAGGCGAAGAGGCCCGCACCGCTGCTCAGCGAGCCGTAGGTCATGTCCGCGTGCGACGGCCGCCCTTTGCACACGACGGGCGAGTGCGCCAGGATCTCAAGCGGCCGGGGGGTCGGACGTGCCGGATCGACACGGTCGAACTCGACCCCGACCAGGTGCGGGAAGGTGTCGCCCGCGCGTGCGGCGGTGCCTTCGAGCAGCCAGTGGTCAGGGTGGGACACCACGAGCGGGGCGTCCACGGGGTAGCCGTCGTAGAGCACCCCGAGCAGGGCACTCTCAGGGTCGGGCGCTGGTTTGCGGCGGTAGTCGTTGGTGGGTGGCAACCCGTGCTGGAACCCGGGGTCCTTCGCGTAGTCGTCCTTGTAGCAGACTGCCAGCCGGTCGGGACCCGTACCGGTGGGCTCGAACCTCATGCGGCGGTAGCAGCAGTTGGCGCCGAGGACGGCCAGGTTCATCCCCTGGTCCCGCGCCGATGTCACGTGCTGCCGCTGCTCCGGGGACCAGTATTCGTCGTGTCCCAGGGAAAGCATGCCCATGGCGCCGTCGAGCAGCTGTGGCGCTCGGGCGATGTCCACCCCTGTGGCGTAGGCGAGCGGCAGGCCCAGACGCTCGGCCAGCGCGACGAGCGGCGCCTCGTAGACGAGATACTGGCCGGCGCCGTGCCCGTTGGCATAGGGGCGGTCGAAGGAGACCGCGAGCGAACGGGATCCCTTCTTGCCGTCGGGGCCTTTGTAGAGGTCGGAGCCGCCCCACTTGTTGTAGGCCTGCCAGGTGGCCACCGCATTGACCACCACCAGCCGGCCCACCACCGACGAGGACCGCACGGTCAGCGGCACATAGCGCTGCCCTGCTCCCGCCTCCGCGTCGAGCCGCAGCAGGTAGCAGCCTTCCGGCCAACCGGAGGTGTCCACCTCCACCGTGCGCTGCCAGTCGCAGGACACCGTCCTCGTCGTGTCATCGGTCAAGGGGGGAGACTGGGACGTACCCGGGAGCCTTCCCGAGCGCCAGACGAGACGGGCCAGTGCTCCGCCGTACCAGCCCATTCTGTAGGCCGAAACGGTGTACGAGGCGGCCGTGGTCGAGATCCTCAGCGCGACGGGCCGGCCCGCGCGCACGCTGGTGTGTTCGGCGAAACCCTCGATGGCCCGGGCCGGGCCCGCATGCCCGATGCGCCAGTCGGAAGCTCCCGGCCGGAGATTCTCCTCCCGGACGTCGGAGACGTGCCGCCCGTCCACGAGGGGCGCCGCAGCCGCGCTGTGCCCTGACCAATGGCTTGCCGAGGCAAGGGAGACGGCAGCAAGCCGCAGTACCTGTCTGCGATGCGGGGGCAGCGGGCCCGCATCGCCGGATGCCCCGGCCGCTCCGCCGTCGTGAGCCATCGCACTCCTCAGCCGCTCGGCCGTCCCCACTCCCCTCTTTCTAGTCCAGCGATATCCCGATGCCCGGTACGCCGACCACCTCGGCGCGCCACTGACCGCGCCGGACCGGAGCCGCTCAGCACGTGGCGAAGATGTGCTCGGTGAGACGCTCCAGCGGCCGGGGAACACATGCGAGGTCCAGGTGGGTGACCAGCGCCCGTGCGTAGAGTGCCTTGCGTCCGCTGTGCGTGCCCATGAAGCGCCGCAGTTGGTGTTCGACGGGACGTGACCGTTGTGCCGGCTGGCCCTGGAAGGTGTGGAAGGGGCGCGTCTCGCCCTGGGCTTCGATCACCTGCCGGACGCCGTCGGCTCCGAGTGCGCGGATCAGCTCGTCCTCGAGGTCGGCGACGCACACGTGGAACCCGAGTGACTCCAGTCCGGAGGGCGTGAGAGCGGTCCCGAGACCGACCCGCTCCAGATGACGCCGGAAGTGCCGCTCCTCACCCGTGTCGCAGAGTCCGGCAAGAGGGAGGCCGAGCCCCGAAGGGCCGCACACATCCAGGAAGCGCCCGATGTTCGTCGCACCGCCGAGCGGCACGACCGCGATGTCTTCCGCGGCGAGGTCGCGGCCGTGGCGGGTGGCCAGTGTTTCGAGTGCGACCTGATCGCTGTTTCCCTCGACGAGCACGGCCATGCGTACGTTGCCTGCCAGCTCGCGCGCCACCACGGCGGCTGCGCCCGCTCGTGCTCCGCCGGCCGCCCACGCGACCAGGGCATGGCAGAACCGCGTCGACTCGTCCACGAGACCTCGCTTCCCCGGCTTTCATGCTGACACGACCGGGATCCCTGTGCACTGGAGTTCCCGGCAGTGGCACGCTCCACTTCGCCGGTACGGGCCCGGCGCCGTGCGCCGGGCCCGTACCGCGGCGGACATGTCAGACCCCCATCGAACCCGCGACCTGACGGGTCGCCGCATTGAGCCGGTTCCAGACGTTGATCGCCGCGATAGCGAGCAGCAGGGCGCTGAGCTGTGCCTCGTCGTAGTGCTCGGCCACCTCGTTCCAGATCTCGTCCGGCACCGGGTCCGAGGAGTCGGCGATGCGGGTGACGGCCTCCGTGAGGGCCAGCGCGGCACGCTCGGCATCCGTGAAGAAGGGGGCGTCGCGCCAACCCGCCACGGTGTCGATGCGCTCGTCGCTCGTACCGGCCTTGCGCAGGTCACGGGCGTGCATGTGGACGCACACGCCGCAGCCGTTGATCTGGCTTGCCCGCAGGTTGACCAGCTCCAGGAGCTCGTCCGAAAGACCCGTCGACTTCGTGGACTTGCCCAGGGCCAGCAGCGCCTGCATGGCGGACGGGACGACGAAAGCGGGGTGCTTCATGCGTGCTTCCATGATTCTCTCCTCAAGATCGAGTCTCAGCGGCTCGGTTCGGATCGTCACTGCACTGACGGATCGCGACGGGAGAATGTGACCGGTGGACGACAAGAATCTTCTGGCGGAGCGCTTCGAGGCCGACCGGCCGCATCTGCGCTCCGTGGCGTACCGGATGCTCGGCTCGCTGGCCGAGGCCGATGACGCTGTTCAGGAGGCATGGCTGCGCCTCAGCCGCTCGGACACGAGCGAAGTGGCCAACCTTGGTGGCTGGCTGACGACGGTCGTGGGCCGGATCTGCCTCGACATGCTGCGGTCCCGGACATCACGGCGCGAGGACCCACTGGACGTGTACCTGCCGGATCCAATCGTCAGCAGCATCAGCGGCACCGATCCCGAGCAGGAGGCGATGATCACCGACTCGGTCGGGCTCGCGATGCTCGTGGTGCTGGACACGCTGCCGCCGGCCGAGCGGCTCGCCTTCGTGCTACACGACATGTTCGCGGTGCCGTTCGACGAAATCGCGGACATCGTCGGACGCAACGCGGCTGCCACACGGCAGCTCGCGAGCCGGGCGCGGCGGCGGGTGCAGGGCGCCGTGCCGG
Source organism: Streptomyces sp. NPDC019396 (assembly GCF_040632375.1). Classification (NCBI taxonomy): domain Bacteria; kingdom Bacillati; phylum Actinomycetota; class Actinomycetes; order Kitasatosporales; family Streptomycetaceae; genus Streptomyces; species Streptomyces sp. NPDC019396. Next base: position 5,685 of record NZ_JBEYBS010000017.1, read on the forward strand.
AACCGGAGACCGATCCCGCCCGGCAGCGGAAGGTCGTCGAGGCGTTCGTCGCGGCGTCGCGCGGGGGCGACTTCGAGGCGCTCGTCTCGCTCCTGGACCCGGATGTCGTGCTGCGGGTGGATGGCGGCGCGTTGGCTCCGGCGCTGTCGAAGCTGGTGCGCGGGGCTCAGCAGGTGGCGAGCCAGGCATGGATGTACCGGCGCTTCGCACCGCTGGCCCGGCTCGCGCTCGTCAACGGCGCGGTGGGCACGGTCACGGCCCCGGAGGGCGAGGCCATGTCGGTCATGGCCTTCACCGTCTCCCGCGGCAAGATCGTCCGGCTCGACATCCTCGCGGACCCGTCGCGGCTGGCCCGGATCGATCTGACCGTGCTGGACCCCTGAGTCGACGCGGCCGTGGAGGACGTCGTCACGCAGGGCCGGCTCGCCCACATGGAGTTGGCGCCGGGGTCTGCCGTGACGGCGGCCTACGAGACGACGGATTCGGTGCGGTCCGGCGAAGGAGCGCGCAGAGAGGCAGCGGCAGAGCGAAATGATCGAGCAGAATGCATCAGATCGGAAGATATTCCAGCATTGAACGCATAAGCCCCACGGCGCGTCGTCTCTCCGGCTAGCGTTCCCGGCGACCGGTCACCAGCCCAGCACGGCGGAGGACCGGGAGTGTCCGGTGGGATGTCGGGATGGGGGCGAACGGGTGCGGGTGCTCGCGCAGCGGTACGAGTTGGTGGAGGCCGTGGGGCGCGGTGGCATGGGAGAGGTGTGGAGCGCGACGGACCGTGAGCTCGCCCGTCGCGTCGCGGTGAAGGTGCTGCCGCCGGAACTCACCCGGTACGAGGAGTTCCGCAACCGCTTCCGCCGCGAGGCGCGGACGGTCGCGTCACTCAGCCACCGGGGTATCGCGGTGCTCCACGACGTGGGCGAGGACACCGAGGACGGCGCGTCCGGTGAGACCACTCCGTTTCTCGTCATGGAGTTCATCGAGGGCCGCACCCTGGCGCAGCTGCTCGCCGACGGCCCGTTCGCGGTCGAGCGGGCTCTCGCCGTCGCCCGGGACATCACCGACGCCCTCGCCCACAGCCATGGACGCGGTCTCGTGCACCGGGACATCAAGCCCTCCAATGTGATGCTCAGTTCCGACGGTGAGGTCAAGATCCTGGACTTCGGTATCGCCAAGGTCATCGCGGAGACCTCGACCCGCCTGACCGTGACGGGCATGGCTGTCGGTACTCCCGCGTATCTCTCACCGGAGCAGCTGGAGGGCCGCCTGGTGGACGGCCGTTCCGACGTGTATTCCACCGGGTGCCTGCTCTATGAACTGCTCACCGGGCGCCCGCCGTTCATCGGAGACTCGCCGTTCGCGGTGATGAACCAGCATCTGAGCAGGGAACCGCTGAGCCCCTCACTGCTGCGTCCGCAGATTCCCGCGGAAGTCGACGCCGTGGTCCTGCGGGCGCTGGCCAAGGGCTATGAGCAGCGGTACGCCGGTGCGGCGGAGATGCGCCTGGCGCTGACCGAAGCCCTGGAGCGCCGCCCGGTGGCGGCCGGCGCTCCGGCATCCGGGCCGAAGCAGACGGAGGTGGCGCAGGCACCCACGCGGACGGCGGTCCCGGTGGCCCGGGTGTCGCCGGAAGCCGTTGTCCCGGAGCCTCCGGCTCATGCGCCGGACACGGCCGGCACGGATGCCGGTGCGGGAACCACCGGTGCGACGCCGTCCGTGGCGGATGCGGGCACGGTCGCGCCAGGTGCCACGCCGAAGGCTGGCAAGCGCCGGTTGTCGGTCCCCTTCGACCGCGCGGCCGCGGCGCTCGGCATCGTGGCCTCCGGCCTCGCGGCTCTCGGCATCGAGGACAGTCCGTATGTGGTGGCGTGGGCGGCCGCCGCGGTGCTCGGGCTGGGCGTGTGCCGCTGGCTGCCCCTGACCTCCGCCCTGCTGTGGTGGGGTGCCGGAGCTCTCGTCTTCGCCGGGATCGAGTCCGGAGGCCGCGCAGACGGGTACGACTACACGTCCGTCTCGGAGTCGGACTTCGACAGCACACTCTATTCCTACAATCCGGATGACGGCTCGTACGCGGAACTTCCCAAGGACTCCTGGGGCTACAGCGTCTTCGAGAAGAACTACGACGACACCTACAGCGCCGCGTCGGGCGAATCGAGCCTTTCCTACGACGAGTACACAAGCCATGAGGCGCTGGGTATCCCGGCGCTCCTCCTGGCCGCACTCTGCTTGTCCAGGTCCTTGCATCCGCGCCGCCGGTCGGTGCTCGGGGCCGTCTGCGGGCTCATGCTGAGCGGGCTCGGAATCGGCTGGCTCGCCTTCGGTGCGGTTCCGCAGACCGGCGTGTACGCGGGGGTGTGGGGCCTGGTGACCGTGGCGTCCTCCGTCATCGAGGTGCGAAATCGGCGTTCTCTGCGGCAGCGGAGCAGCGGCGGCGCCTCCTGACAGCCCCGGCCGTCCCTTTCGTTCGAGGGCGACCCACCACCCCCGATAACCCGATAACCAGTACGTCGTATCAGCCCGACAATAGTCGACTCATTCCCCTACCGGAAAGAAAGCGGCTGGGCGGGTGAACCCATATATCGGTGCGCGCAGTCGAATTGACATGACATCACACGGAAGGGACGGTGTCGCCACGAACTCGATTCAGCCATCGACAACAGGTGAGGAAAACATGCTCTCCCATTCAAAGTGGTTCGCCGCGACAGCCACCGTACTCACACTCTCGTGCCTCACGGGTTCCGCATCCGCGGCCGGCAACCCCGTTCCTCCGGACTGGGGCACCGGCAAAGACCGTACGGTGGTGATCCACCTCGAGACAGCGGGCACCGGAAGTCCGACATTCCTCCCCAGCGCGGAGGAGTGGGCCACCACCGTAGGCGGCCAGATCTTCAGCACCGACGACCTCCTCCGCGACGGTGAGCCCTACGGTTCGGAGGTGACGACGTGCGTCACCGCGAGCGTGGCTCCGACGCACGCCACCCTCTGCCGGGGCAGTTTCCTTCTTCCCGGTGGCGAGATCACGTGGGAGCACGCGCAGCTCGACTCGGCCGCCACCCCGTACGACGTCGCCATCACGGGTGGCACCGGCGACTACAAGAAGGCTCGCGGTTACGCTCGTATCGAGCGCACCGAGGAGTTCGGCGGCGACTACTACCTGCACATCATTCTGTGACCGGCTGAGCCCGCGTTCCCTTTCGGGGAAAGGGGGCAGCTGGGTGGCGCAGAGAGCGAAGCTCCTGACACCGGGGTGGCAGATCAGGACCAGCCACCCGCTGTCAGGAGCTTCGCCGTTTCCGGTGATGCTGTCGCGAGGTCCGGCGACTCAGCCCTGGTCGTCCTGGTTGTCCTCGTTGTCCTTGTCGACCTGGTGGACCTGCGCACGCAGGACCTTGCCGTTGGTGGCGTCGACGACGACGTTCGCGACGGTCCAGTCGTTCTGGTCGACGATGTCGACCGACCACGCGGGGGTGTTGTCGTCGCTGTCCAGACGGACGTCGGTGACGGTGCCCTGCTGCTTCCCGGTCGCCGTCTTCACGGCCTGCTCCGCGGTCACCTCGGCCTTGCCCAGCATGTCGGCGACCGCGCTCTTGTCGTCGGCGTCCTGGTCGGTCTCCGGCTCGGACTGGAGCACCTTGCCCGACACCGCGTCGACCAGGACCCTGTGCACGGTGCCGTCCTTGGTGGCCACTTCAGCGGCCCACTCAGGACTGCCGGGGCTCGGTGCGGGACTGACGGTGCTGCCCCTCTGGAAGCGGGACAGGTCGATCTCGACCAGCTCGCTCCCGGAGACTTCTCCGACCGCGGTGGCGGCCGCCTTGTCCCACGTGATCTTGGCTGCGGGGATCAGGGCCTTGAGCTCCGCCAGGTCACCGGTGTCTTCGGTGTCGGCAGGACTCGGGGAGCTATTGCCGCTGGCTGTGGCGGTCGGCGCCGCTGCGGGGCCCTTGGTCCCCTCGTCGGCGCTGCATGCGGTGACGAGGAGGGCGGTGCAGGCGAGGAGGCAGGTGGGGAGCGCGACGCGCAGTCGGCGCGCGGATGGCGATACGTTCATACCGGCACGCGTAACCGCATGTTCCGCGCCACAGACAGACCGTCCCGAACTTCACCCGATCGTGCCACTACTCGGGTGATGTCCGGCCTCACTTGGCGGCGACGCGGCGCAGCCCGAAGCGGCGGCGGGCCCCGTGGCCACCCCGCGGGGCTGGGGGCTCATCGGATCCCTAGGGCGCAGGCTGTTGCTGACCGCGGGGCCGGCGGTGACGGCCGTGGCACCGGGCCCGCGTGCCGGGTGCACCTCGCCGGATGCCGGGGGCTCGTGCAGCATGTGTCTCCCTTCAGTTGCCGTCGTCCACGGAGGCCAGTCCGTTGAACACGCCGACGTAGGCCGTGCCGTCCGGGCCCAGGGTGATCGGCGCCCAGCTGTTGTCGTAGCCCGCTCCAGTGCCCACGAACTGCTTCCAGCGGGTCTGGCCCGTACGGAAGTCCAGGGCAGTCAGGTACCAGGCGTCGATACCGCGACGGTCGGGGTCCTTGGTGTACAGGTAGATCAGCCCGTTGCCGGTGGACAGCTTCGGGACGACGGACGGGGACCGCTCTCCGCTCTCCCACACGGTGTCGCATCCGCCGGCGTCCCGCCGCACGTCGATCCGGGTGACGCCGCCGGTGATACTCCGGCCGAAGGTGAGCGACGTGATGTTCTCGTAGCCGTAGTTGTTCTCGACTACGAGGCTGTTACCCCAGCTGATCAGTGAGTTGTCCGTCGTGGATGCGCCCGGGGCGAAGACGGGGATCTCGCACACCAGACGGCTGTCGGCTGGCACGTCCGCACCGCGCCGGTAAACGAGGACGTGCATGCGATCGTCGGCGTTGTCGGTGATCGCCACGTACCGGCCGCCGTCGCCGAGGATGTCCGGGGTGGTACCTGAACCCTGGTTGACGGAGCCCGGCTTGGTGCCGGTGCCCCGGTCGTAGGTCTGCCGCCACACCATGGCAGGGGTTCCGTCCGCCGCCGCGGTGAACTCGTAGAGCGCGTGGTCGGAGACGATCGACACACCGTCGGCAGCGACGGAGAAGGAGTTCTGGATCTCCTCGCCGCTCAGCCGGACGGAGCGGATGGCGCCCGTGGCGGTGTCGACGGTGCCGATCCGGCCCTGCCGGGTGACCCACCAGATCCGGCCCTGCCAGTCCGGCATGACGGAGGTGACCGGATCGCAGATACCGGACGGATGGAGGTTGGTCCAGGTCACGCAGTCGTGAGGGACGTGACCGGTCAGGTCCCAGTCGTCGGTGACGGTGAACGCCCAGCTGCCGTCGGGCTTCTGCCGGTGGGCGAGTCTGACGAGGTGTTGCCGGGAGTCCGCGAGCACCAGCCGGTCTTCGTTGTCGAGGTACGAGTAGGCGCCGCCCGAGGTGTCCTTGAAGATCCGCGAGAAGTCCAGCCGGGTGATCGCCTCCACCGTGGACGGGCGTTGCGGCAGCCTGTACTCGGCCAGCGTCGCCAGCGTGTGCGGGTCGAGCAGCTTGACCAGGAAGCCGGTGAAGGTCCCGCACACGGTGACGATCCGGCCCGCGCGGTCGAAGGTGACATTGGCGCATTCCCCGCCCAGCACCGCCATGCGTTCACTGCCGGACCGCGGGTGATCGCCGAGCGGGCCGGACCACGGGTAGGTCGCGCTGCCCCAGCCGTCGGCGTGCATCCCGGAGCGGCCGTTCGCCGCGAGGTAGGGGTGCTGCGGGGGTTGAGTGCCGGGGAGCGGCTGAGCGGTGGCGGGGGCGCCGACGTAGGGGTCGACCAGACGGTGGCCGGGCGCCTTGGGGATCGGGTCAGCCAGCGAGGGCGTGGGGAGGGCCAGCGCCGTACCCGTGACAAGCGACAGCGTGACGGCCAGGGCACGGCTGAGCGTCCTGCGGGACATACGACTCCTCGGGGCCGCGCGGTTGATGGTCGCACCGCGGCGACCATAGGAGCGCTCGCTCGAAGAGTCCACGGAATCAAGGGAGTTGTTCGTGATCCTGCAATGAGCCGGTGCCGTGGACCGGGGGACGTCCGGAGCGTGTGGCTCCCCGGGGTGCCGGCCGCCTCGACGGAGTGCGGCGAACACCCGGGGTTGTCCGCTGCCGCGTCCTGTTCCACCAGCAACAGCCGGGTCGCAACGATGGTTGACGGTGGCGAAGTCGTGGTTGCCGGGCCAGGGCCCTGGAACTACTGTCAAGCGCACAAGGAGTCCGTCCAACCAGAAACGATCAGGAGTCTGCGTGAGCGAGCGGCCCGTCCCGGATCCCGTCGAGACCGCGCGGCGTATCGCCTCGCTGGCGGAGCGGTCCGGGATCGAGCGTACGGACGTGCTGAGGGTCGAGGGAGAGGGCGGCCTGTCCTTCGCCTCGGGGTTGCCCGCTGAGGACGTCGAGGCCCTGCTGCGCGGTGAACAGGTCCCGGCACCCCAGCCCTCCCGCGGCGGAGTGGTGGACCTGGAGGACCGGCACCGTCAGGTGGTCGACCGGATCCTCTTCCTCCGCAAGACCCGACTCAAGGCGTTCCCGGACGGTACCCGACGGGTGTACTCGCTCGCGGAGATCGCGGCCGGGGCGGGGACGAGTGCCCAGTGGCTCGACAAGATGATCAAGGCGGGGAAGGCCCCGAACCTCGATCACGCCGCCGGCATCGCGGAGTTCTTCGGCGAGAAGATCGAGTTCCTGGTGGCTCCGCCGGCCGAGGCCCTGGACAGAGTTCTCCAGCAGATCCACAAAGACCTCCTGGAGCGCACCGTCGAGCGCCAGGACAAGGATCTCGCGCGTCTCAAGAGCGCCGGTCCCGCCGTCGGCCCGGACTCCGAGCTCGGAGTCGTCGGCTACGCCGCACGCGCCCTGGCCGATGTCCCCGACGACACGGCTCAGCCGCTCATCGCTCTGATCGAATCCGTCGCAAGGCGGGCACGCGAGGAACGCGCGCGGGGGAACTGAGCGGACGTACTCCCGTCGGCACTGGTGACGCCCCCTGAGGACGCCAGGTGCACTCGCCGATCGGCCACGGGGCCCGGAAAGGGTACGGTGCGCCTGGAACAGGTTCCACACAGGTTCCACACAGAGTCGGCACACCGGGGGGGTGGGGGTGGGATACGTGATGGGTATCTCGCGCGAGATGAAGCGCTACCGAGACGAACTGTTCGCGGGGGTGGGGGATCCGGTACCGCGCGACCCTCACGTGCTGCTCCAGGCGTTGTGCAGCCATCTGACGGCGTGCACGGGGCGCGAGGTACGGCTGATGTTCGAGTCGTTCCCGGCGGACACGGTCAGTGGACTCTGGATCGACCTGGGCGACTTCGACTTGATCGCGGTGGAGGCGAACACGGCGCCACTCCACCAGATCGTGATCGCGGGTCACGAGCTCTGGCACCACAAGGAGGGCCACTGCGGCCACGGCGGCAGCTCCATCGGGGCGACCGCGGCGGCACGCATGGTCGGGGACCGGTGGTCCGTCAGCGATGCGATCGCCCACGTGGCCGCGCGCGGAGACACCGAACTCGACGAGGAACGCCGTGCGGAGAGGTTCGGCCGCATGCTGGCTGCCAAGTTCCGTCCGTACATGGAGGGGCACCGCGGACGACCACCCGCGGACGGCGCTGTCGGCCGCATCCAGGCTTCGCTGAAAGGCTGAGCGTGGAAGACGGCGTCAATTACTACATATCCGTGGCCGTGCTGGCGATCGCCCTTCTGGTGAAGCTGCCCGCGCTGCTCAGGAGATGGCGCAGCCCGCTGGTCCGCGTGGTGAACGCCCTCCTCCTGATGCCCTGCGGAGCCTTACTGTTCTCGGCTCCGCCCACGATCACGTTCGTCAACCGGACCACCGGCATCAGCAACCTGTCAGCCGTACTGGTGCACTGCTTCCTGTGCGGCTTCTCCTGTGCCTGTCTGGTGCTGATGGAGTACTGGCGCGGAGACACCGACGTGCAGGCAGGTACCCGACGACGGGTCCGGGCCTGGCTCCTGGGATACGGCGTGTTGGTGGCCTGTATCGCCGGCCTCTTCGCCCTGGGGGCGACGCCGGTCGAGCGTCCGCGGGACTTCGACACGTACTACGCCAACACCCCCTTCATCCGCGAGATGCTCGTCCTCTACCTCCTCGCCCTGGTCGTGGCCGGCATCGTCACGATGAAGGCATGCTGGCGCTGGGCCGTCGAGATCAGCACTTCCGACGGGAACCCGGACGCTCCAGGAGGGAGCACCTCGTTGCGGGCGGGGCTGCTCGTCCTCGTCGTCGTCTCGCTGGCCGGCGTCGTCTTCGGCGTGTCCAAGCTCTTCGCGATCCTCGCTCGATGGACCGGAAACGACTGGGACCGGCTCAACGAAGGCGTGGCGCAGGTCGTCTCCCTGATCGGCGTGCTGATCGGCCTGGGTTTCCTGGTGCCGATGTTCGGTCCCCGGTTCGCCGCACGGATCTGGCGCCCGTCGCTGGCGCTCATCGCCTTACGTCCGCTGTGGCGCATCGCGTCCCAGCCGGCCACCGGTGCGGCCAACGCGTCGCTCCTGCACACACGGTGGTACGCGAGTCCCGAGCAGCGCTTGCTGTCACAGCTCACGAGCATTCACGACTGGATGCTGAGGTCGCGCGCCCACTACAGCGACGATCTGCGCGCTGCGGCTCACGCACGGGCCAAGGAGGACGGGGAGCCGGAGCGCGAGGCCGTCGCCATCGGTCTCGCCGTCATGCTCCGGACCGCGGCCGCCGACCGCCTGCGCAAGGCGCCCACCGATGACGGACAGAGCACCAGGGCTGCCCTGGCGCTGCGTTCGGCGGAGGCCGAGTATCCCGACCTGATCGTGCACATCTCCCGTGCGCTGCCCCGCGTGACCGATGCGCATGACATCGACGTCGACGCGGCGCCGGATACGTTCCGCTCCGGCGCCTCCTCGTCGCGCGAGGCCACCTCGGCGTAGGGGCGACAGGCCACCACCGACCGGCACGCCCCGGTAGACCCCCGTAGACCCCGACCGCGTCGGTCGGGGTCTACGGGAGCGTCTACACGTCCGGGTCCGGGTTACGGACGCCGGTGCTCAGGGTCAGCCGTTCCAGGTGCCGGTGAGGGCGAGGTGGCCGGGGGTGTTGGGCAGACCCTGGGTGGAGACGGTGGTGGTCGGGTCCCAGGTGCGGTCGGTGTGACGGGTGGTGTGGAGGAGCTTGCCGTCGGCGGTGGTTACGGCCACCTGGACCTCGCCGGCGACGTTGGCGGTGGCGACGGACTTGGCGTTGACGGTGCCGAGGATGTCCTTGAGCTCGGTCAGCGGCGTCCAGTTGCCGTTGAAGTTGCGGACGGCGTGGTACTGGCGGGTGCCGTTGTCGGTGGCGATGACGACGTGGGTCTCGTCCCCGGCGCCGACGGTGCTGATCGAGGTGATCGGGCCGGTGGAGCCGGCGGCTCCGGCGACGTCACCCCAGCCGAGCCAGTTCCCGTTGCTCTGGCGGATGGTGTGGTAGGCCTTGCCGCCGCTCACGGTGGTGACATGCAGCTCGCCGCGTACGACGGCGGTGGCGGCGGCGGTCACGTTGGCGACCTTGCCGGAGGTGATGTCGCGGAAGGGGGTCCACTGGCCGTCCTTGTCGCGGACGGTGTGGAGGGCCTTGCCATCGGCGACGGCGACGACGTGCAGGTCCCAGCCGATGTTCATCGCGGTGACGCCGGTGAGGTTGCCGAGGGTGCCGGCCACGCCGAAGACGTCACCGAACTTGGCCCAGGTGCCGTCCTCCTTGCGGATGGTGTGGAAGAGCCCGCCACTATTGCTGACCGCGAGGACGTGGGTGTCGCCGTTCATGCCCACGGCGGCGGAGTTGCGGATCCCGCCGATGCTGTCGGCGGCTGCCTTGGCCTGGACGTCGTTGAAACCGGTCCAGGAACCGTCGTTGACACGGACGCCCTGGTAGAGGCTGCTGCCTGACTGGATCAGTGCCTGGGTCTTCCACCCCGGGGAGAGGGCACGCACGCGCTGTACCCAGTCATGAACGTTGTCGACGCGGGTGCCGAAGGCACCGGTGCGGGTCTCGGTGGCCGGGGCGCCGAGGCAGTTGCCCTGGAAGGCGCGGCTGACCAGGCCCACCAGTTCCGTCTTGCCGTTCGCGGTGCGCAGTGCCGGGGCGCCGGCGTCGCCCTTGCAGACGGTGGCGTCGGCGGGCGTCTTGGCTGCGAGGTCGAAGCCGTCGGCGGTGGTGGTGCCCACGCTGTAGGTTGAGCTGTGGCGGCTGATGGAGCCCCAGCCGTCCACGGTGCGGCCGAAGCCGACGACGTCGAGTGCCTGACCGGCCGTCGGGGCGGTCGTGGCCAGGGCGACCGGGGTGAACGCGGTGGGGGCGGGCTTGTCGAGGCGCGCCATCACCAGATCACGGTCCGGGTGCGGGACGAGCTGGGTGATGTCGCTGGCGTGGCCACCGCTCGTGATCATGATGGACTTGCCGACGACGACGCGGGTCTTCTCCTTCGGCGGCCCGGCCGCGACGGCGTTGCTCTCGGCGGGCTTGTCGGCGAAGCAGCTCTTGGCCGACGCCACCCAGTACGGGTCGACGAGGACCGCGGAGCAGGAACGCGTGCCGCCGCCGATGTCCAGCTTCGCACCGAACAGCTGCTTGTCGAGGACGGGCTGGCCAGCGCCCAACGGACCGGAGGAACCGGTGACGCGCATCTCCAGGAGGACGGCCTGCTTGGGGTCGACGGGGTCTGCTTCGCCGAACCCCTTGGCCGTGTCCTCGGGGACGGCCAGCTCCTTGGTCGTGCCGGCGATGGAGACGCTGGCGTTGATGTCGCGGTCGACGGTCTCGATCCGGTAGGCCCGCGGGATGTTGACGGACAGGTAACCCGTGTTGCGGGCCTTGAAGCAGATCCTGGACTCGCTGGTCTTCAGGTTCCGCGCCCACACCATGATCTGGTACGGGCCGGAGCAGCTGGTGTACCAGATGTCTCCGTCACCGGCGATCAGGGTGGCACCGGTGGCTGCCTGGATCTCGTCGCTGTTCGGATAGGCCCCGTCCTCGACCACGAAGGGTGCGTCGGCGTTGGCCGCCGCCTCCTCGGCGGCCGAGGCCACGGGGGCCGCCGCTCCGAGAACGAGCGCCGTCGCGGTGGCGGCGGGCAGCCACCGGCGTATGAGCAATGCCATGGGATCACTTTCGTCGTCTCAACCCCGCCTGAGCGGAGGTGAATCAGAGGCTTTTCCGTGGACACGGACAGCGGGGTACAACAGGGAGAGCCGTGCCGACGCGACGGCGCCTGGCGATGGGTCGCTGGGTGAGCCTGCCTCATCGGTGGTTCCGCCATCAGCGATCGGTCGAACGAGACCGTAGCGCGCTGACAGCAAACTTATCAACCATCAGCGAGCTGCATACAACGCTAGTTGACGTCCTACAGGGTTCCCGCCTACGGTCCTGACAGCGGCGGCCTCACGTCTGAACGCACGACCAGGACCACAACTCTTCCCAGTACACCGGAACTTCGAGCCTGGCTGACGACAACCGTGCACCAATCGACGGTTGTCCACCTTGCCCTGCCCTGACGTCCCGCGCAGCGACAGTCCGTACGGCTGGCGATGCCGAGTCGCGCGATGCAGAAACCCACATCAAAGCCGCCTTGCGGTGCTTCGCCGCGCCGCTCGTACCGCAGAACGCTCATTGACCAGAGGGGAGCACGCTCAGTGCGCCAGAAACCAGCCCGAATAGCGAGAGGTTCGGGGAGGAGACGTGCTGGCGGCGGAATGGTCGCCGGCGCCGTACTGCCTCTGGCCCTGCTCGCGAGCCTGGTGTCCGCCGTGCCCGCCGCAGCGGCTGAGGATCCGGTCAAGCAACTGACCGACCGTCAGCAGATCATGCAGCTGTGGAAGAGCGGCGGCCCCGCCGTGAAGTCCGCCGCTGGAGCCGCACTTGTCGGCAACGACGAGCAGATCCGGAAGTACATCGCCGACGGCCAGAAGGTCGCCGAGCAGCTCGACCTGCGGGAAGCCGCCCTCAAGCTGGTCACCGAAGCGGGCCCCGGCGTCAGCGAGGCCGCGGCGAAGGCCCTGGACGGCACCCCGCAAGACCTCGCGGCGTTCATGAAGGACGGCTGGAAGCAGCCGCTCGCCGACGACCAGCGCGTCGAGGCAGCGCGCGCCATCGAAACCGGCGGAGCCGGTGTCCGCGAGGTCGGCAACGCGGCGATGCGGGGCTCGATCGACGACATCCGCGCCTTCCTGACCGAAGGCCAGTACAAGCAGCGTGACGACGACGCCCGCGTCCGCGTCACACAGATCGAGGCCACTGGCGGTCCCGCCACCAAGCGCGCGGCTGCCGAAGCCCTCCGGTCGGGCATCACGGAGGTCCGCGAGTTCCTCGTCTACGGGCAGCACATCACCGCCGCCCAGGACCGCGAACACGCCACCATCTCCGATCTGGCCGAGCAGACCAAGGACGCCGGCACAGCGGCGGAGAAGGCCAAGACCGTCGCGGAGGAACAGGCGGAGAAGGCCAGGACCAGCGCCCGGCTGGCCAAGGAGGAGACCGCCAAGGCAGCCGCCGAGAGCGCGGCGGCCAAGAAGGACGCGGTCCGGGCCAAGGACGCGGCACGCCGGGCTGCGGAGTCCAGCCGCCGGGCCGCTGCGGCCGCCCGCACCGCGATCTCGGCCGCCAAGGCAGCCAACGCCGCCGCGCAGGCCGGAGCGATCGCCGCCCGGAATGCCTCCGACGCCGCCCTCCAGGCCTCGAAGGCCACGAGCCGGGCATGGGACGCAGCAGGTTCGGGCAAGCACAACGCGCTGGTCGCGGCCGCGGCCGACGAGGCGGCCGCCGCCTCCTCCAGGATCGCCGACTCGGCCGAGGCCATGCAGAAGACCGCGGTCAACCTGCAGCGCACCATGCAGGCCACGCTCGACACGATCAGCGACATGTACGCCTCGGCGGACGCCGCCACGGAATCCGCGAACTGGGCCAAGGAATCAGGCGTGGAGTACGGCAACGCGTTGGCTGCTGCCGCCGCCACCCGCCGGCATGCCGCCGAGGCCAAGCGTGCCACCGGCATCGCCATGGCCAACGCTGCTGCCGCCGCCTCGTCTGCCGGAGAAGCCGCCGCGGCGGCACGCTCGGCCGCGGGCCATGCCCGCAAGGCCGCCGAAGCCGCCCGCAAGGCGGCCGAACACGCCGGTGACGCACAGGAGGCCGCGAACCGGGCGAAGGCCGCTGCCGACGAGGCGCTCAAGGCCGCTCAGGCCGCGGGCGAAGCCGTCAAGAAGGCGCAGGACATCCAGGCCACGACCCGTAAGACCGAGGCCGAGGAGATCGCCAGCCGCACCCACACGCTGGTCAACGAGGCCAAGGACGCCGCAGAGACCCACAACCTGGCCAAGGCCGAGGTTGCCCGCGTCTCGCAGGAGGCGATCAAGCTCGACGCCGACTTCATGCAGCTCGCCGACCAGGCCCGCCAGCCCGGTGCGGACCCGGCCCACATCGCCACGGCGGGCCGCAAGATGGCCCTGATCGCGATGCAGACCCGCGGCCCCTGGTCCCGCGCCGCAGCCGAGGCCGCCCTCGCCGGTGACGACGCCGCTGTCGTCGCCTACGCGAGCACGGACTGGAAGACGGCCGGCGGACAGGACGAACGCGACGAGGTCAACACCCTCGCCCAGACCGGCGTCTACGACGACCTGCGCACGGCCGCGACCGAGGCCCTCAAGGGCACACCCGCCCAGGTCCACGCCTTCCTGACCACCGGTCAGTACCAGGCGGCGGCGCCCGACCGCCGCATCGAGGTCGCCCGCATCGCGGAGGCCGGCGGCCCCGGCGTCAAGGAAGACGCCAAGAAGGCCCTCGACAGCTCAGACCCCAAGGCCCTCGACGCCTTCCTCACCGTCGGCCAGCACCAGGCCCGGCTTGAGGACGACCGCGTCGAGGCAGCACGCCTCGCGGAAGGCGGCACCCCCGAGCTCAAGGCGGCAGCGGAAACCGCACTCGCCAGCCCCGACACCAATCTGCGCACTTTCATCGAGTCCGGCCAGCACCGCGCGAAGCGCCGCGACCAGCTCAACGCCGCCCACATCGCGCAGGTCCAGGCCATCATCGCCTCCTCCAGCGAGATCGCCGCCCGCGCCTTCCAGGACGCCTACACGGCGGCCGAGAACGCGGCCAACGCCCAGGACGACGCCAACGCCGCCCGCAACCACGCGGTCACCGCACGCTCCTACGCCGACAAGGCCGGCGACTGGGCCAAGCAGGCCGCCGACTCCGCCCAGAGCGCCCGCAACTCGGCCAACGCCGCGGCCGCCTCAGCGGCCACCGCGCGCAATGCCGAGAGGCAGGCCGCTGACGCCGTCCGCCGCGCCGACAACTCGGCCGTACAGGCCGGCGCCAGCTTCCAGGCTGCCGTGGGCTACGCCCAGGACGCCATGAATGCCGCGGAAGAGGCGCGTGCCTCCGCCGTCGCCGCCGGCCAGAGCCGCGAGAGCGCTCGGAACACGTACACGAAGACCGTCGAGCGCTACATGACCGACCAGTACCAGAAGGCGGTACAGGAGCGCCTGCGCGCGGAGGCAGAGGCGAAGAAGAAGGCGATCGTCAAGGTCGCCTGGACCGGCTTCCACATCTACCGGTTCCTCACCACCAAGCAGCTCCCTCCGGGTACGCCCCCCGGCGTCTACCTGGACGTCATACATTTCGGCCTCGACATCCTCGGCACGATCCCGCTCTTCGGCGAGATCGCCGACGGCATCAACTGCGGGATCTACGCCATCGAAGGGACCGTCCAGTACTTCCACCCGATCGGTCGCGAAGGCGCCTGGGTCGACGCCGGCCTGGCCTGCGCCGCCATGATCCCCTTCGCCGGCTGGGCGAGCACAGCCGTCAAGCTCACCCGCTACGCGGAGAAATACGGCCCCGACGCCAAGAAGCTGTTCGACGACATAGTCACCGCCCTGAAGAAGGCGCCCAGCTGCCCGGGCAGGAACAGCTTCCCGGCTGGTACCCGGGTCCTCATGGGCGACCGGACCACGAAGCCCATCGAGCAGGTCCGCACGGGTGACATGGTCCAGGCCACGGACCCGATCACGGGAGCGTCGGGTCCCCGTGGGGTCGAAGCCACCATTTACACCCCGGACGACCGCGATTTCACCGACATCACCCTGAGCGCCACTCGTGGTGAAGGCATGGTCACGGCCACCGACCACCACCCCTTCTGGTCCGAGAAGACCAGGACGTGGACCGACGCAGCAGACCTGAACGCGGGTGACACGCTCCGCACGGAGGCCGGCGACGCCGTCGAGGTGGCCAAGGTTCGTCACTGGAAGACCCTGCAGCCTGCGTACAACCTGACCGTCAACGACCTCCACACCTACTACGTACTCGCCGGCGCCGTGCCGGTTCTGGTCCACAACACTGACGCAATACCGTGTCTGACGGTCCCCGTCGAAGATGTCAATGGGGCGTTCCACCGCGCCACCTTTGACACGCCTGGAGAGCAGTTCATGGATCATTACAATAGGCACGGTGCGCCGTATGGTTACACGCAACAGGAGTACCTCGACAATGCCGCGGCACTGGCCCGGCGTCTGTCGCAACCCGGCGGGGCAGTGGGCTGGAAGAAGAATCTAACACCCATCGGAGCCCATGAAGACAATCTGAAGGGATTCAAGTACGTCAATGAAGATACGGGCGAGCTCCTGATCACGTCGCTGGACGGCAAAGTCGTCACGCATCATCCGCTCCCCCGAAGGAATGGCTGAAGATTGCGAGGGGCTATGGAATTGAGCCTGATGGACGCCCATACCATCTGGCGTCGCCTGCCGTTTCCGCCATTTGGATCGACGCGGGAGTTGAAATTGCTTCGCGCCGATCTTGGCGAGGCCGATGAGCACGCCATGGTGATCGAGGCCTTCATGAGGACCGGTGTGTTCAGGCCATCGGGCGCGGATGTCATAGCGGAACTCGAAGATGTCATCGCTCGGGCCGACGCTCTGTGTGCGGAATATGCGGGAAGTGACCTGGTGGCTGCGCGAGAGGTTCATGCATACGCAACGCTGCTGGCGATCGCCTATCGGGGCTTCCTCAAAGCAGGTGAATCCAGCTAGGTGTTTCAGCTGGGTGCGCGTGAAGGCCAACGGACCGGTGAAAGAGGGCATCATCAGTAACTCAGGGATAATTTCACCGATTCGCCCCCACGTTAGCGGTCAGCTTCTCTCCGAGGGAGGCGAGCTGATGAGGCCGTGAGGGCACCCTTTCACGCGGCGGACTCCTCCTGCATCTCATTGAGACCGCACCTTACGCACATATATGGCAGTCGGAGAGGGAAAGCGCTGGCCCGAGGGTCTGGCAAACCCGTGGTTATGGCAGTCCGCTAGCCGGCGGCGTCGTCCTGAGAAGAGCCCCGCCGGATTCCGGCGGGGCTCCTTGGGGTGTCTGACGGAAGTAGTTGATGCTGAGGTTGAAAGGGTGGGGCGACAGCGGGCGTTGGCGGCACTACATCCTGGTCGTGAGGTACGCGGGTGGACCTCACTTCATCTCCTTGGTGAAATACTGGGCCCCGGCGAAAGATCCCCGTTCCAGCTGCCACCGGTTCCCGGACGACGAACTCCTGAGTGACTGACGCGGGTTTGGAACTGGCATCGGCGCCAGTGCGACCCCTGGCCACCAGTCGCACCGAAGACCGTTGCGCGCTACTCGGGTGTGGTCCGAGCGAGGAGGGACGAGCAGATCTCGCCGGCGCGTACCGCGGTGGTCGACAGCAGGGTCGACGTGAGGCCGTGCGTGTGTTCCGTACCGCCCTGGAGGTAGATCCCCGCGGTCACGTTCGATACGGTCACCACACGGTGGTCGCGGTCGACCTGGATGAGGTCCTCCTCGTCGCGCAGACAGAGCTTGGCGACCTCGCCCAGATCGTCGCCGAGCCCCCGCGGCTGGTAGCCGGTGGCGTGCACCAGTAGATCGGCGGCCAGCAGCTCGCGCTCCCCCGTCGGCAGGAACTCCACGGTCACCCGGACACCGGCAACGTGTGTGCCGACCTCCCGGATGCGGGAGACGTTCATCATGCGCAGACGCTCCCTGCCCCGGACCTTCTCCTGGTACATGGTCCGGGACAGGGACTGGATCAGGTCCATGTCCACCACGGAGTAGTTGGTGCCGCGGTGGTAGTCGAAGAGCGAGCGCTTCACGTCGCGCGGTGCCCCGAAGTAGACGTCGACGGCCTCGGGGTCGAAGATCTTGTTGGCGAACGGGCTGTCGTCGGCGGGTGTGTAGCCGTACTTGGCGAACACGGAGCAGATCTCGGCGTCCGGGAAGCTGCGGTGGAGGAAGTCGACCGCCTCGGCGGCGCTCTGTCCGGCGCCGAGTACGACGGCGCGGCGCACGGGTGTGCCGGTGCGGAGCAGTTCGCCGACGCGTGGCAGCAACTCGCTGTTGTGCCAGACGCGTTCGGACAGCACGGTGCCGGGGGGCAGATGCGGCTCAAGACCGGTCGCCACGACGATGGCGCGCGTGCGGCGGACGGTGCGGCGCCCGGGTGCGGCCGGGTCGCGGCTGATGACGTCGAACCAGCGGATCTCGCCGTCCTCCGTGACGGGCCGGACGGAGACGACGTCCGCGGAGTACTCGACGAGGTGCGCGAGGCGCTCGGCGGCCCATTCGAGGTAGTCGTGGAACTCGATGCGCAGGGGGTACAGGGTCTTCTGGTTGAGGAAGTCGACCAGCCTGCCCTGGTCCTGCAGGTAGGAGAGGAAGCTGAAGTCGCTGGTCGGGTCGCGCAGGGTCACCAGGTCCTTGAGGAACGACACCTGCATGGTGGCATCGTCGATGAGCATGCCCCGGTGCCAGCCGAAGTGCGGCTGGCGCTCCAGGAAGGCGGCGCGGAAGTCCTCCAGGCCAGGGGTGTTCGCGATGCGTTCCCGGATCGCGATGGCGAGTGCCAGATTCGACGGTCCGAAGCCGATGCCCACGACATCGTGGACGGGTTCCCGGTCGTGCTCCCGGTCGTTGTGCGGTGTCGTCATCGCGTCATCGCCTCCCCCAAGGGGGTCTCGGTCCCAAGAGGTTCTCGGTGTCCCCGGAGTGGAGACACGGGCTCCCCCGAGCAGACACATGTTAGATAAGGTAAGCCTTACCTTTCAATGGCTGAGGAGGGCTCATATGCGGGTCATCATGTTCGGCTATCAGACCTGGGGACACCGGACGCTTCAGGCGCTGCTGGATTCCGGTCACCAGGTCGTCCTGGTCGTCACCCACCCGAAGAGCGAGCACGCGTACGAGAGGATCTGGAGCGACTCCGTGGCCGACCTCGCCGAGAAGCAGGGTGTGCCCGTGCTGTTGCGCAACCGACCGGACGACGACGAGCTCCTCCGTAGCATCGAGCGCGCCGAGCCGGACCTCATCGTGGCCAACAACTGGCGCACCTGGCTGCCCCCCGAGATCTTCGACCTCCCCCCGCACGGCACCCTCAACATCCACGACTCGCTGCTGCCCGCGTACGCCGGCTTCTCCCCGCTCATCTGGGCCCTCATCAACGGCGAGCGGGAGGTCGGTGTCACCGCGCACCGGATGAACGCCGAGCTCGACATGGGAGACGTCGTGCTCCAGCGCTCGGTGCCGGTGGGGCCCACCGACACCGCCACGGACCTGTTCCACCGGACGGTGGACCTGATCGGCCCCATCGTCACCGAAGCGCTCGATCTGATCGCCTCCGGGCAGGCAGTGTGGACGCCTCAGGACACGTCACGGTCGAGCTTCTTCCACAAACGCTCGCTCGAGGACAGCCGGATCGACTGGAACTGGCCCGCCGACGCACTGGAACGCCTCGTCCGCGCCCAGTCCGACCCGTACCCGAACGCCTTCACCCACCATCGCGGCGAGCGCATCAGGATCGTCTCCGCCGCCGTCTCGGAGGGGCGTTACGGAGGCACCCCGGGGCGCGTCTTCATCCGCGAGGGCGACGGGATCGTCATCGTCGCCGGTGCCGAGGCCCGGTCGGGGCGCCTGCCGGGGCTGGCGATCAGGCGGGTGCGCACCGAGGACGGAACCGAGCTCGCCGCGACGGACTACTTCCGCACCATGGGGGGCTATCTCACTGCCCGGCCCTGAGTCCTGACCCCCGCCGGAGCGCTGTCAGCGGGCGGCGACGTGTGGTGGCGGCCGACCGGGACCACCATCGGCGCCCCGCTGACCGGATCCTCACCGACGACGCAGCGCAGTCCGAAGACCTCCTCCACCGTGGAGGCGGTGATCACCTCGGCGGGTGCGCCCTCACCGACGACACGACCGCCCTTCATGGCGATGATGTGGTCGGCGTAGCGGCAGGCGTGGTTGAGGTCGTGCAGCACCATCACGACCGTGCGGCCCTGGTGGCGGTTGAGATCGGTGACGAGGTCGAGGACGTCGATCTGGTGGGCGAGGTCGAGATACGTGGTGGGCTCGTCGAGCAGCATCACTGGGGTGCCCTGGGCGACCGCCAAGGCGATCCAGGCGCGCTGGCGCTGCCCACCGGAGAGTTCGTCCACGGCGCGGTGTGCGAGGCCCGTCATCGATGTGGCGCGCAGCGCTTCGTCCACGGCCCGCTCGTCGGCCTCGGACCACTGCCGCCACCAGGTCTGGTGGGGTGAACGGCCCCGCCCCACCAGGTCGATGACGGTCAGGCCCTCGGGGGCCACGGGCGTCTGGGGCAGGATGCCGAGCCGCTGGGCGAGCACGCGCGTCGGGATGGAGTGGACCGAGCGTCCGTCCAGGTGCACCGTTCCCGCCCGGGGCTTCAGCAGCCGGGCGAGGGCGCGCAGCAGCGTGGACTTCCCGCAGGCGTTGGCGCCGACGATCACGGTGACGCGTCCCGAGGGGATCGCCACGTCGAGGTCGTCCACCACGATCCGTTCGTCGTAGGCGAGGCGCAGTCCCGAGGCCCGCAGGTCCGGTCCCGCACCGGGCGGTGCGGCGTGCCCCTCCCCCGGATCCACGTCGGCCGGAGGCATTGCGCCGGCTTCGGTGTGCTTCTCGTACGTCGATGACACGTTGTCAGCCTCCTGAGCCGGCGCGGTTGGCGCGGATGAGCAGCCACAGCAGTACGGGTGCGCCGAGCACACCGGTGACGATGCCGACCGGGAGTTCCGTACCGGGAATCGCCTTCCGGGCGGCCAGGTCGGACAGCAGCACCACGAAGGCGCCCGTCAGCCCCGAGGCGAGGGGCGTCGGATGGGCCGTGCCCGCGAGGCGCTGGGCGATCTGCGGGGCGGCGAGCGCGACGAAGGCCACGGGGCCGGCGGTCGCCGTGCCGAAGGCGACCAGGCCGACGGAGCACAGCAGCGCGGCCACGCGGACGGACTGCACCCGTGTGCCGAGGCCACGGGCCATGTCGTCGCCGAGCTGGAGTGTGTCCATCAGCCGTCCGAGCAGTACCGCCGCGGGCAGCAGCACCGCCAGGGTGAGGGCGAGCGGGCCGATCTGCTGCCAGGTGCGGCCGTTGAGGTTGCCGACGAGCCAGCCGAGCGCGGCCTGGGCCTCGAACTGCCGGCCGCGCGCGAGGAGGTAGTCCGTGGCGCTGGTGCAGATCCAGGCCACGCCGACACCGACGAGGACGATCCGGTAGCCGGTGGTACCGCGCTTCCAGGCCAGCAGATACACCAGGAGCGCGGCGGTGAGCGCCCCGAGCAGCCCCAGGATCTGGGTCCCGGGACCGAGGTCCCAGCCGAGGACGATGCCGGCGACGACGGCGGTGCCGGCGCCCTGGGTGACACCCATCAGGTCGGGACTCGCCAGTGGGTTGAGGGTCAGGGTCTGGAGCAGTGCGCCCGAGACGCCGAACGCGATGCCGACGAGCACCCCGGCCAGCATACGGGGCAGGCGTAGTTCATGGACGATGAGCTCGGTGCCGGGGTCGCCGCTGCCCACCACGGCGCGGAGCACGTCGGCGAGCGGGAGGGGGATGTCCCCGATGGTGAGCCCCACCCAGAACAGCGCAGCGGTGGCGGCGCCGAGCACGGCACAGACGACGAGCAGCCTGGGTCGCAGCACGCCGGAGACGGGTGGGACGGGGAGCCGGTAGGCGAACCGGCCCGGGGCGCGCACGAGGTGCAGTCGAGGAGCCGCCGTGTGTTGACTGTCCGGGACCGGTGCGATGTCGGTGGTCATGGCTCACAGCTCCGCGAGTCGGCGGCGGCGTACCATCGCGATGAAGAACGGGCCCCCGATGAAGGCGACCAGGACACCGGCCTGGATCTCGACCGGGCGGGCGATGAGCCGTCCGGCGATGTCGGCGGCCAGCAGCAGGGACGGGGCGAGCAGCGCCGACAGGGGCAGCAGCCAGCGGTGGTCGGGGCCGACGCCCGCGTACTGCGCGAGGATGCGGGCGATATGCGGGACGACAAGGCCGACGAAGACCACCGGGCCGATGACGGCGACGGCTCCGCCGGTGAGCAGGGTGACGGCCACGACCCCCTGGAGGCGGACCAGTCCGACCCCGAGCCCCAGGGACTTCGCGATGTCCTCGCCGAGGGCGAGGCTGTTGAGGCCACGCGCGCAGGTGAGGGCGAGTATGCCGCCGGCCACCAGGAACGGCAGCACCCCCAGCAGCACCTGCTCGTTCTGATCGGCCAGTGAGCCCGCGGACCAGAAACGGTAGCGGTTGAGGGCGTCGGGGTCGGTGAGCGCGACGGCGCTGGTGAGGGAGAACAGCAGCGAGGTCACCGCGACCCCGGCGAGGGCGAGCTTGACCGGGGTCGAGCCCGACCGTCCCAGTCCGCCGAGCAGGTAGACCAGGACGCTCGCGGCCAGTGCTCCGCCGAACGCGAACCAGATGTATCCGTAGACCGAGCCGAGCCCCAGCACCCCGACGCAGAGCACCACGGCGAATGCGGCACCGGCGCTCACCCCGAGGATGCCGGGGTCCGCGAGCGGGTTGCGTGTCAGCGCCTGCATCAGCGCACCCGACAGACCGAGCGCGGCTCCCGTCGCGACGCCGAGGACGGTGCGCGGGAGGCGTACGGACCAGATCACGTCGGACACACGGGAGTCGGGCGGGTCGCCGAGGAGGGTGTCCCAGACCTGGTCGAGCGGGACGCTGAGGGCTCCGTACGCCATCGACAGGGCGCAGAGCACGAGCAGCAGCATGCCGGCGAGCAGGAGGAGCACGGCGGCGCGGGGGCCTTTTGCCGCCCGGACCGGGCCTGGGCCCTGTCCGGGCGACTTCCGAGGATCGGCCCGCGGCGCATGCGGTGCGTCGCAAGGCGGAGCATCGCCCTCGTACGGGGCGAGCCCGGGTGGTTCCGACAACGCCGCGAAGTGCCGTAGCCGTTGTCGCGGGCCCGAGAGAATCGCCCGGACAGGGCCTAGGGTCCCCACACCCACAACCTCCGCTCGTCCAGCGTCCGTTACAGGGCAAGTGTGGCCGGAACCCCCCTCTCCGGGGAAGCCGTAGGCACCCTGTGAATTAGGTAACCCTTACCTTAGTATGTCGCCGATCCCCCGGCCCAGCGCCGGGACTCGACCTGCTCGGGGAGGGACGGCTACGTGTGCGGTTCCGAGGAAGCACTGGCCTACTGGCGACGGATTCTGACACCACTTCCACAGGCGGTCGCTCTCCCCGCGGACCGGCCACCGGCCACGGACGACGACACGCGGGAACAGCGGACCAGCGTGCTGGACGGGCTGGCCGATGCTCCCGACTCCGTGCTGCTCGCGGTGTTCCTGACGCTGCTGCACCGCTACGGCGGTGCGACCGATCTGACCGTGCTGTACGACGGGATACCGCTGCGGGTGTCTCTCGAACACGCGCCCACTTTCGCGGAGTTCGAGCACCAGGTCGAGCTGGTGCGGCAGGACGCGGAGGCACACCGGGTGCCGCTGGGCGTCCTCGTCGAGGAGTCGCACGCGTGGACGGCCGGAGAAGGCCGACTGGTCATCCGCACCGCGTTCGGGACCGCCGAGCGCCCGGCCGGGGCGCTCCCGGAGCCCCTGGACCTGCTGCTCGAGGCACGGGAGGGGACGTTACGGGCGACGTGTACAACCGGCCTGCTCGACGTCCCCACGATGCAGCGCGTGCTGCGCCACTACCGGACCCTGCTGGCCGACGCGCTCGCCCGGCCCGGGGTGCCCGTCGGTGCGCTGGACCTGATGGACGCGGACGAGTACCGGCAGGTCGTGGTCGACCGGAACACGACCGGACACGCGGTCCCTCCGGCCACCTGGCCCGTCATGTTCGACGAGCAGGTGCGCCGCCGCCCCGGCGACGTCGCCCTGGTGCTGGAGTACGAGCAGCTGACCTATGCGGAACTGGACGAGCGGGCTTCCCGTCTCGCGCACGCCCTGGTGGCGCGGGGCGCGGGACCCGAGAGGATCGTCGCCCTCGCCCTGCCGCGTTCCGTGGACCTGTTCGTCGCCGAGATCGCCGTGCTGAAGTCCGGCGCCGCCTACCTCCCCATCGACCACGACTATCCGGCCGAGCGCATCGCGTACATGCTCGGGGACGCCGCGCCCGTCTGCACGGTGACCACCGAGGAGGCCGCCCGCGAGCTGCCCGGACGGGACGGCATGGCGCTGCTGGTGCTGGACGCGCCGGGCACGGCGGAGGAGCTGGCGGGGCGCCCCGCACACGGCCCCACGGACAAGGACGCTGGCGCTCCGCTGTCCGTGCTGAACGCTGCCTGCGTCATCTACACCTCGGGGTCCACCGGCCGCCCCAAGGGGGTGGTCCTCTCCCACGGCGGTGTGGCGAAGCTCGTCGCGACCCAGACCGAGCGGTTCGGCATCGGCCCGCACAGCCGGGTGCTGCAGTTCGCCTCGCCGAGTTTCGACGTCGCCTTCTGGGACCTGTGCCTCGGACTGCTCTCAGGTGGCCGGCTTGTCGTGGTCCCGGCGGAACGGCGGTTCCCCGGAGCTCCGTTGGCGGAATTCGCCCATGCGCATGGCATCACCTTCATGATCCTGCCGCCCGCCCTGCTCGCCGCGATGCCCGACGACGTGCGTCTGCCGGCGACCGCGACGCTGCTGGCGGGTACGGAGCGGGTGTCGCCCGAGCTCGTGGCCCGCTATGCCCGGGGCCGGATGATGTTCAACGCCTACGGTCCGACCGAGGCCACCACCAATTCCACGCTCGGGCTGTGCGATCCGGACGTCGCGACCGGCTCCCTCGTGCCGATCGGGGTCCCCGACCCCGGGACCCGGGCGTATGTGCTGGACGCCTTCCTCCGGCCGGTGCCCTCCGGTGTCACGGGTGAGCTGTACCTCGGAGGCGCGGGTCTTGCCCGCGGGTACCTCGGCCGGGCCGGGCTGACCGCCGAGCGGTTCGTCGCCGATCCTTTCGGAGAACCGGGCGAACGGCTCTATCGCACGGGCGATCTGGTGCGCTGGAGGTCCGACGGAAGGCTGGAGTTCCTCGGGCGCACGGACGCCCAGGTGAAGATCCGCGGCTTCCGCATCGAGCCTGGCGAGATCGAGTCCGTGCTGCGCCGTCATCCCGCCGTCGACCAGGTCACGGTGGTGGCCCGTGAGGACGGCCCCGGCGAGCGGCGTCTGGCCGCCTATGTCGTGCCGGCGCTCGACGGGCCCCGCGACGAGGACCGGGACGCCCTGGTCGAGGGGTGGAAGGAGCTGCACGAACTCTTCTACGGGGCTGCCGCCCCCGACGGAACGCGGGACGATTTCGCGGGCTGGAACAGCATGTACGACGGCCGGCCGATCCCCGCCGACGAGATGCGCGAGTGGCGCGCGGAGACCGTCCGGAGCATTCATGAACTGGGGCCGGTCCGACGTGTGCTGGAGATCGGTGCGGGCAGCGGGCTGATCCTGTCCCGGCTGGCTCCCGGCTGCGACAGCTACTGGGCGACCGACCTCTCGGACGCGGCGGTCGCGGCCCTGCGCGCGCGCGTGGACGCCGACCCCGCGCTCGCCGGAAGGGTCCAGTTGCTGACCCGGCCCGCGCATGACACGGAAGGGCTGCCCGCCGGACACTTCGACACGGTCGTCCTCAACTCGGTGGCGCAGTACTTCCCGAGTGCCGGGTACCTCGTCGACGTCCTGCGCGAAGTGGCTCCGCTGCTGGCTCCGGACGGCCGGATCTTCCTCGGCGACGTACGCAATCTGCGGCTGCTGCGCACACTGCGGGCGGCGGTGGAGACCCGGCGCGCCGGGCCGTACGGGGCCGGGGGCGACGACAGCGACAAGAGCGCGCTGCGCACCGCGGTCGAGCGGTCGGTGCGGTGGGAGGGTGAACTTCTCCTCGATCCCGACTTCTTCGCCACTCTCGACGGGTTCGGCGCCGAGATCCGGCTGAAGCGCGCCACACACCACAACGAGCTCAGCCGCTACCGGTACGACGTCGTCCTGCGCCCCGGAAGGCTGATCCGGTACACGCCCCCGGAGCGGGAAGTCAGCTGGGCGGAGGCGGGGGATCTCACGGGGCTGGGCCGGCTCCTCGGTGAGCGCCCACCGCGGCTGCGTGTCACCGGTGTGCCCAACGCACGTCTCACCGAAGACCTCGCTGATCTACGGGGGCTGGAGGGCAGCGCAGGCGCGGCCGCCCCCGGCGCGGACCCGGAGGACTTCCGCGTCCTGGCCGCGCACCACGGCTGCCGCACGGCCCTGACGTGGAACGGGAACGCCGACGACGGGGCGTTCGACGCGGTCTTCGTACGCGGAGGTCCGCCGGACAGCCCGATCGACGGGCTCTACCGCACCGCGGCAGCGTACCCGCGCGCCAACCGTCCGGCGCCGTTCCGTGACACGGGCGCCCTGATGCGGACGCTCCGCGCGCATGTCGCCGAGCGGCTGCCGGACTACATGGTGCCGTCCGCCTTCGTCCCCGTGCACGTCCTTCCGGTGACCCCCAGTGGCAAGATCGATGCCAGGGCGCTGCCGGTGCCGGACTACGCGGCCATGAGTACCGGCCGTCCGCCACGCACGGCTCGTGAGCGGCTGCTGGCCCGGCTGTACGCGGAGGTGCTCGGGCTGGGGTCCGTCACCGCGGAGGACGACTTCCTCGCTCTCGGCGGCGACAGCATCACCGCGATCCAGCTGCTGGTCAAGGCGAGGGAAGCCGGCGTACGGCTCACCCCGAGGGATGTGTTCCGGCACCGGACGGTCGAGGCACTCGCGACGGCGGCAGCGGACCGTGCCGGAGCGACGGCGGCCTCCGAGGCAGCGGCACTCGGGGAACCGGACGCGGCGGAGCTCGCCGACGTCCAGGGCGCGCACCCGCTCCCGGTCGAGGAGCTGCTCCCTCTCACCCCACTCCAGAAGGGGTTCTTCTTCCACGCGCTGAGCAGTGGACCGGATGGCGACCTGTACGTGGTCCAGCAGGTCCTCGAGATGGAGGGCCCGGTCCGCGGTGCGGAGCTGCGGAGGTCGGCACAGCTGCTGCTGGACCGCCATGCGCCGCTGCGGGCGGCATTCCGGCAGCGGTCGGACGGCTCACCCGTACAGCTCATCGCCCGGGATGTGGAGCTGCCGTGGCGAGAGGTCGATCTCTCCGCCGATGACGAGGAGGCCAGAGAGTCCCTGAGCCGGGCGGTGGCCGCCCAGGAGCGGGACGGCGGATTCGACCTGGCCGCGCCTCCGCTGCTGCGCTGCGCACTGATCCGTCTCGGTGCGAGCCGCATGCGACTCATCTTGACGTTCCATCACATCGTGGCTGATGGATGGTCATTGCCGGTACTGCATCGTGAACTGCTGGCGGGTTACGGCGTGTCGGCGCCTTCACTCGAACCCGCCACTCCGTACCGCGACTTCCTGCGGAGTCTCCGCGAGCGGGACGGGGATGCCGCGCGCGAGGCCTGGCGTGCCGCGCTCGCCGGGCTCGAGGGGCCGACCCGTCTGGTGGACGGCCCTTCCACAGGCGGCCCGGTACGCCCGGCTCAGGTCCGGATCGAGCTGCCCGAGCGGACCACCGCGCGTCTCGGTGAGCGGGCACGAGCTCGGGGGGTGACCCTCGGGACGGTCCTGCAGGCCGCATGGGGGCTGCTGCTCGGGCGGCTCACCGGGCGCGACGACGTGGTGTTCGGCACCACGGTCTCGGGCCGTGACGGCGATGTCGCCGGTATCGACAGGATGGTCGGCCTGTTCATCAACACCCTGCCGACACGACTGCGCTGGGCGCCGGGAGAGTCCCTCGGAAGCACCTTGGCCCGCCTCCAGGACGAGCAGGCACGGCTGCTCGACCACCAGCACCTGGGGCTGGCCGAGCTCCAGCGGCTCGCCGGGCACGCGGGCTCCGGTGAACTCTTCGACACCCTGCTGGTGGTGGAGAACTATCCCGCGGCGGCGGACCTGACCGACCCGTCGGGCAGCGTACGCATCACCGGTGACGAGTTCCACGACACCGTCCACTACCCGCTCGCCCTGGTGGCACGGCCGGGGAAGCGTCTGGATCTGCGGCTCAAGTACCACGGGAGCAGGATCGGTTCCGATACCGCATGTGGCATCGGCGACCGGCTGGTCCGTGTGCTGGAAGCCTTCGCCGACGATCCGGCACGGCCCGTCGGCACCGTCGAACTGCTCTCGCCGGACGAGACGTTGCGTGCCCACCAGGCCGGCGAGGAGCGTGCCGTCGCGTCCACCACGCTGGCAGCCGCGTTCGCGGCCCAGGCTGCGCGCAGTCCCGAAGCCCTGGCCGTGGTCTACGAGGAGCAGCACCTGACCTACGCCGAACTGGACGTACGGGCCGAGGCGTTGGCAGTCCGGCTGAGGGGGCTCGGCGCCGGCCCGGGTGCTTTCGTCGCGGTCGCGGTGCCCCGGTCGCCTGAGCTGATGGTGGCCCTCGTCGGCGTGCTGAAGTCGGGGGCCGCGTACCTCCCGATCGATCCGGACTACCCGGCCGACCGTGTGTCGCACATGCTCGCCGATTCCGGCGCCACGACCGTGCTGGCCCTGTCCGCGTCGGCGCACCGGCTGCCGGAGCGCACGGGCACGACGGTGCTGCTGCTCGATGCCGCAGGTGACGGGACGGTCGACGGGCCGGGGCCCCTCGCCGGAGCGGAGCCGGTCGCCGGGACCGCACACGAGAGAGCTGCGGCGGGACCCGACGACCCTGCCTATCTGATCTACACCTCCGGGTCGACGGCACGTCCCAAGGGTGTGGTCGTCACCCACCGGGCCGTACTCAACCGGCTCGCCTGGATGCAGGGCGCCTACGGGCTGCGCGCCGACGACCGGGTGCTCCAGAAGACGCCGTCCAGCTTCGACGTTTCGGTGTGGGAGTTCTTCTGGCCCGTCGTGGAGGGCGCCGCTGTCGTGCTCGCCCGGCCCGACGGACATCGCGACCCCGCGTACCTCGCCGGGCTCGTCCAGCGGCAGCACATCACCACCATGCATTTCGTGCCGTCGATGCTTGCGGCATTTCTGCGGTCGGACGAGGTCGCCGCCACCCCTTCCTGGTCCCGTTCGCTGCGCCGGGTGTTCAGTAGCGGTGAGGCGCTGCCGCGCGCCGCCGCGCACCGCTGGCACGCACGGACCGGAGTGCCGCTGCACAACCTCTACGGTCCCACCGAAGCAGCGGTCGATGTGACGTACCAGCCTTTCGATCCAGCGGAGGAGGGTGCGAGCGGCCCCAGTGTGCCCATCGGGCGGCCGGTGTGGAACACCGGTCTCCGGGTGCTCGACCTGTGCCTGCGGCCGGTGCCCGACGGGGTGCCGGGAGAGCTCTATCTGACCGGTGTCCAGCTGGCCCGCGGCTACCACGCCCGGCCCGCGCTGACCGCCGAGCGGTTCACGGCCGACCCCTTCGGGCCACCCGGCGGCCGGATGTACCGCACCGGCGATCTGGTGCGACGGCGCCCGGACGGGGCGGTCGAGTACCTCGGCCGCACCGACCGGCAGGTCAAGCTGCACGGCAACCGCATCGAGCCCGGCGAGATCGAGGCCGCGCTGGTACGCCTACCCGGCGTGGACCAGGCCGCGGTGACCGTGCGGGACGGGGTACTCGTCGCCTATGCGGTCCCGTCGTCCGCCGCACCGGCGGACGACGACGGCTCGTACGTGAGCGAGCTGCGGAACGCCCTGGCGGGTCTTCTTCCCACCGCCCTGGTGCCCGGCGCGTGGGTGGTGCTCGATGCCCTGCCGCTCACCCCCAGCGGCAAGCTGGACCGGGGCGCGCTGCCCGCGCCGAAGGCCCTGCGGGCGGCGCCACGTGCCCCTCGTGACGAGCGGGAGCGGGCGCTGACGGAGATCTTCGCCGGGGTGCTGGGGGAACCAGAGGTCGGTGCCGACGACGACTTCTTCCTGCTCGGCGGGGACAGCATCAGTTCCATCGCCGTGTGCAGCCGGGCCCGTCGCGCGGGTCTGGCGATCGGCCCGCGCGACGTGTTCGAGCACCGCACGCCCGCGGCGCTCGCGGCGGCGGCCGCGAGCGTGCCGTTGGCGGATGGGAACCACCACGTCCCGGCCTCCGCCGCGTTCAGCCTGACGGACGAGGAGCGGGAGCGCGTCGAACGGCTCGCCCCGGGGTGTGTCGAGGACGTGTGGCCACTCGCCCCGCTGCAGGAGGGCCTGTTCTTCCACTCGGCGTACGACGGTGTCCTGGACGTGTACACGGTCCATGAGTCCTTCGACTTCGCTGAGACGGTGGACGCCGAGCGGCTTCGTGTCGCCGCCCGGACCCTGCTCGCCCGCCACCGGAGTCTGCGTGCCGGGTTCACGACCGAGGGGCAGCGCAGACCGGTGCAGTTCCTCGTGCACGAGGTGGAGGTTCCTCTTTCCGAGGTGGACCTGACGGGTGTGCCGCTTCGTCAGCAAGAAGAGGAACTGCGGGAGTTGATGGACCGGGAGCGGTCCCGGCGCTTCGATCTGTCGCGTCCTCCGCTGCTGCGGATGCTTCTGATCCGGCGGGGCAAGGGGCTGAGCGACCGGCTGGTGATCGGGCGTCATCTGATCCTCTGGGACGGCTGGTCGGCCTGGCTGTTCCTCGACCAGTTGTTCGCGCTCTACGAGAACGGTGGCGACACCGCGGGCCTTGACCGCCCCGGATCGTACCGGGACTACCTGACCTGGCTGGAGGGCCAGGACGAGGCACGGGCGACCCGTGCCTGGCGCGCCGCCCTGGCCGGACTCGAGGAGCCCACGCTGCTGGTGCCCGCGGTGTCCGACCGCGGCCCCGACCCGGTGGTCCCAGAGCTCCTGGACGCCGTACTCGACGCGGACACGGCCGCGCGGCTGCGCACACTGGCACGTGGCCACGGGCTGACCCTCAACACCGTGCTCAACACCGCCTGGGGCCTGGTCCTGGCCAGCGCGACCGGCCGCAGCGATGTCGTCTTCGGCACCACGGTGGCCGGGCGGCCGAGCGAAGTGCCGGACGTGGAGCATGTCATCGGTCTCTTCCTCAACACCGTGCCCGCACGCCTGGTCTTCGATCCGCGCGAGCGGGTCCTGGATCTGCTGCGCCGTGTGCAGGCCGAGCGGATGGACGTCATGCCCTACGAGTACCTGGGGCTCGGTGTGCTCCAGGCCGAGACGGGTCACCGCCGGCTGTTCGACACACTGTTCGTGCTGCGCAACGCCGACACGGAGGAGCGGCTCGCCGCGCTTCGCGAGCGGTACGGCGCCACCGCCGTCGCCAACGTGGACGCCACCCATTACCCGGCCAACCTGATCGTCACGCCCGGTGAACAGGTCCTCGTCACCCTGGCCCACCGCCCCGACCTGCTGGACCGGGACCGCGCGCAAGGTCTGCTCGACCGGTTCGTGGTGCTCACCGGCAGGCTGGTCGCGGCACCCGGTGCGGCGGTTGGGTCGCTTGATCCACTGCTCGCCTCCGAGGCCGCCGCGCTGGCACGGGCGGAGCAGTCGAACCGGCAGCCGGTGCCGCGGCGGAGCGTCGCGGACATGCTGGCCGACCAGGCGGAGCGGACACCGGACGCGACGGCGCTGGTCTTCGGCGCCACGACGCTGACGTACGCCGAACTGGACGGGCGCTGCAACCGGTTGGCCCGGCTGCTCATCGCCCGCGGCGCCGGGCCCGAGAAGGTCGTCGCGCTCGGCCTGCCGCGCTCGACGGACATGGTCGTGGCGCTGTTCGCCGTGCTGCGCACCGGTGCCGCGTATCTGCCGCTCGAACTCGACCATCCTGCCGAGCGCTTGTCCCTGATGCTGGCCGACGCGCGTCCGCTGCTCCTGCTGTCGACGGCGGCGGTGTCGCGGAGCCTGGCGGACGGCACCCCGCGTGTGCTGCTCGACGATCCGGCGGTGGCCGCCGAACTGGCCCTGCTGCCGGACAGCGCCGTGCGGACGTCGTTCAGCCTGGACCACCCGGCGTACGTGATCTACACATCGGGCTCCACGGGCCGCCCCAAGGGTGTGGTCACCCCCTATGTGGGGCTGACGAACATGCAGCTCAACCACCAGAAGGAGATCTTCGCCCCGGCCGTCGCAGCTACCGGGGGCCGGCGGCTGCGCATCGCGCACACCGTGTCGTTCGCCTTCGACATGTCCTGGGAGGAGCTGCTGTGGCTCGTCGAAGGACACGAGGTGCACATCTGCGACGAGGAACTGCGCCGTGACGCCATCGCGCTCGTGGCGTACTGCGAGGAGCACCGTGTCGACGTCGTGAACGTGACGCCGACCTACGCCCATCTGCTGTTCGAGGAGGGGCTGCTCGACGGCCACCGCCCCCCTCTGGTGCTGCTCGGCGGGGAGGCGGTCACCGAAGCGGTGTGGAGCACACTGCGGGACACCGAGGGGACCTACGGCTACAACCTCTACGGGCCCACCGAATACACCATCAACGCCCTGGGCGGCGGCACCGGGGACAGCGAGAGCCCCACCGTGGGCCGCCCGATCCGCGCCACCCGTGCCCGGATCCTCGACACCTGGCTGCGGCCGGTGCCGGACGGGGTGGCCGGTGAGCTGTACATCGCGGGCACGGGGCTCGCCCGCGGCTATCTCGGACGGCCCGGACTGACCGCCGAGCGGTTCGTGGCGGACCCGTACGGCAGACCGGGGGAACGCCTTTACCGGACGGGTGACCTGGTGCGCAGGCGCGCGGACGGCAACATCGACTTCCTCGGGCGCACGGACGACCAGGTCAAGATCCGCGGCCACCGGGTGGAGCTGGGTGAGATCGAGACCGCTCTGGTGCGGCACCCCGGAGTGGCCCAGGCGGCCGTGGTCGCACGGGACGACGAGTCCGCGCCCGGCACACGGCGGCTGGTGGGCTATGTCGTCCCGGCCGAACCGGACGCCCGGGCGCGGGCGGCGGCGGAGCGCGAGCAGGTCGGCGAGTGGCGGGAGTTCTACGCGGCCGAGTACACCGAGATCGGGACGGCGCTGTTCGCCGAGGACTTCGCCGGCTGGGACAGCTCGTACGACGGCGCACCGATCCCGCTGGAGCACATGCGCGAGTGGCGGGAGGCGACGGTCCGGCGCATCCGCGGGTTGCGGCCGCGCCATGTCCTGGAGATCGGGGTCGGCTCAGGTCTGCTGCTGTCCCGGCTCGCCCCTGACGTGGAGTCGTACTGGGCGACGGACTTCGCGGCGCCCGTCATCCGCAAGCTGGGTGAGGACCTCGCGTCGGCTCCGGAGCTGGCGCGGAAGGTGGAACTGCGCTGCCAGGCGGCCGACGAGACGGCGGGGCTGCCGACGGGGTCCTTCGACACGATCGTGATCAACTCAGTGGTGCAGTACTTCCCGAGCCTGGAGTACCTGCGCGGGGTGATCCGCGGTGCGATGGGACTGCTGGCGCCGGGCGGCACGCTGTTCCTGGGGGACATCCGCGATCTGCGGCAGGCGCGGGTGTTCCAGGCCGGCGTCCAGGCCGCGCGGGCGTCCGATCACCCCGCACCCGCAGTGCTGCGGCGGGCCGTCGACCGGGGCATCGCCCTGGAGAAGGAGCTGCTCGTCGATCCGGACTGGTTCACCACCCTGGGCGCCGGTGTGGAGCTGCGGACCAAGGACGGCAGACACCACAACGAACTGACGCGGTACCGCTACGACGTGGTCCTGTACGAGCCGTGCGGCGACGCGGCGGATGTGCTGCGGCTCGACGACGCCCCGGTGCTGGACTGGACCGGACACGGCGACCTCGCCGGCCTCGCCGCCCGTCTCGACGGGTCCAGGGAGCGAGCGGACCGGCTGCGGGTGCACCGGGTGCCCGACCCCAGGACGGCGGGCGATCTCGCCATGCTGCGGGAGGCGGATGCGGGGCATCGGCCCCGCCGGGCCGTAGCGGCCGGTGTGGAGCCCGACGAGCTGCGCGCCCTGGGCGCGCGGTACGGCTACCGTGCGCTGACCACCTGGGCGGATGAACCAGGTTTCTACGACGCCGTGTTCGTCCGGGGTACGGACCACGGGCGCACGGCGGGGCTGTACCGCCCGCACGGGGACCGCGGTCCGGCGCCGTACGCCAACTCCCCTGCCGCGAACCGGGGCAATGGCGCACTCGCGCGCCGGCTGCGCGAGGACCTGGGCCGGCGGCTCCCGACCTACATGGTGCCGGCGGCCTTCGTGGTCCTGCCCGCGCTTCCGATGAACGACAACGGCAAGCTGGACGTCCCGGCGCTGCCCGACGCCGAACCCGCGGTGGCCCTGTCTGAGGGACGCGGTCCGCGCACTCCGGTCGAGGAGGCGCTGTGCCGCCTTTTCGCTGAGGTGCTGGGCCTCCCCCGCACCGGCGCGGAGGACGACTTCTTCGATCTGGGCGGCCATTCGCTGCTGGCGACCAGGCTGATCAGCCGGGCCCGCACGGAGCTGGGAGCCGAGCTGGCGATCCGCGATCTGTTCGAGGCGCCCACACCCGAGGCGCTGGCGCTGCGGGTGGAGCACGGTGCGGCGGCGCGGCCCGTCCGGCCCGTCCTGGAGCCCGCAGTGCGCCCCGAGCTGATTCCGCTGTCGGCGGCCCAGCGGCGGCTCTGGCTGGTGGAGCGGATCACCGGAGACGGGGTCGCGTACAACTTCCCGCTGGTGTTCAGGCTGAGAGGCGAGCTGGACCTGGACGCGCTGCGGGCCGCCGCCCGTGACGTGATGGACCGCCACGAGTCCTTGCGTACGCGTTTCGTGGCCGTGGACGGCGAACCGCACCAGTGGATCGTCCCGGCCGGCGAGGCCGAGCCGGAGTTCGGCGTGGCGGACTGCCCGGAGGCCGAACTGGCGGCACGGATCGCGGACGCGCAGCGCCGCCCCTTCGACCTGGGTGCGGATCTGCCCCTGCGGGTGGAGGTGCTGCGACTGGGTCCGGAGGACCGGGTGGTGGCGCTGGTGCTGCACCACATCACCACCGACGAATGGTCGGACCGGCCGTTCCTCACCGATCTGGACCACGCATACCGGGCCCGGGCCGCGGGTGAAGCACCCGGGTGGACGCCGCTGCCGGTGCAGTACGCCGACTACACACTGTGGCAGGAGCGGCTGCTAGCGGAGGTCGGGGAGCACCAGTCGGCCTTCTGGGCACGCACGCTCGACGGGCTGCCCGAAGAGATTCCCCTGCCGCTGGACAGGCCGGGTGCGGCGCGTGTGACGGGCCGGGGCGCCGTGGTGCGTACGACGCTGCCGGATGCTTCGGCGGCCGTCCTGAGGAAGCTGGCGGCCACGCATCAGATCAGTATGTTCATGCTGTTCCAGGCAGCCACGGCGGCCCTGCTGCACCGGCTCGGTGCGGGCGACGACATCCCGCTCGGCACACCGATCGCCGGACGCACCGACAGCGCGGTGGACGACCTCGTCGGGTTCTTCGTCAACACGCTCGTGCTGCGCACGGACGTCTCCGGTGACCCGGTCTTCGCGGAGCTGCTCGGCCGGGTCAGGGAGGCGGCCCTCGCCGCGTTCGAGCATCAGGACGTGCCGTTCGACCGGGTCGTGGAGACGGTGAACCCCGTCAGGGCCGCCGACCGCAATCCGCTGTTCCAGGTGATGCTCGGCTACCACCACCGGCCGGACGGGGACCCGGACCTGTTCGGGCTGCCCACCGAGTGGTGGGACATGGACACGGGCACGGCCAAGTTCGATCTGGACTTCACCGTGGTCGATCACGGTCCTGGCCGTGACATGGCCCTGCTGCTCGAGTACGCCACCGAGCTGACCGACGAGGAGACAGCGGCGGCTCTGCTCGTACGGCTGGTCGGCCTCCTGGAGCAGGTCGCCGCCGACCCCGCGCGGCCCGTCAGCGGACTGCGGGTGCTCACCGACGAAGAGGAGTCGGCACGGGCTACGACGTGGAACGCCACGGACCGGCCGGTGGAGACCCGTTCCGTACCGGAGATCCTGGACGACACGGTCCGTGCCATGCCGGACGCCCCAGCGCTGGTCGCGGGGGGCGAGCGTCTCACCTTCCGTGCGCTGGCGGCACGGGTCGACGCCGTGGCGCGGCTGGTACGGCGCCGGGGCGCGGGCCCCGAGGCGGTGGTGGGCCTCGCGCTGCCGAGGCACCTCATGGTGCCCGCGATCCTGGGAGTGCTCAGGGCGGGGGCCGCGTATCTTCCCCTCGATCCCGCGTACCCCAGCGAGCGGCTGGAGTTCATGCTGCGCGACACGGGCGCGCTGTTCGTGCTGACCACCGCGGCCCTTTCCGCGGAACTACCGGAGGGTTGCGTACGCGTCCTGCTCGACGAGCCCGGTCACCCGGCGGATGACGCCCCGTTCACAGCCCCCGCCCCGTCCAACGCGGCCTATGTGATCTCCACTTCGGGCTCAACGGGCACTCCCAAGGGTGTCGTGTGCACCCACCGCGGACTCAGCAACCTGTTCGCGGCGCACCGCGACGGTCTCATCGCATCCGCGGTACGGGCGGCAGGCCGTGATCGGCTGCGGGCCGTCCATACCGCGTCGTTCAGCTTCGACGCCTCCTGGGACCCGTTGCTGTGGCTGCTGGCCGGTCACGAACTGCACATCGCCGACGAGGCCTCGATATCGGATCCCGCCGCACTGCCGGTGCTGCTGGAACGCGAGCGGATCGACTTGCTGGACGTCACGCCGACCTATCTCCGCGAGCTCGTCCACCATGGTTTCCTCTCCGACGCGGGGCAGGTGCCCAGGGTGGTCGTCGTGGGCGGTGAGGCCGTCCCGGACGGGCTGTGGGAGCGGCTGTGCGCGCTGCCCGGCGTACAGGCGCACGATCTGTACGGGCCGACGGAGTGCACGGTGGACGCCTACGGGCGGCACGGCCGGGCTCCGGACGGCAGCGGCCCGTGGGCGGGGCCGCTCGGCAATGTGCGCGCCCACGTCCTGGACGGCCGGCTGCGGCCGGTGCCCGTCGGAGTGGTGGGCGAACTGTATCTGGCCGGGCATGGACTGGCCCGTGGCTATCTGAACCGGCGGGGGCCGACGGCCGAGCGCTTCACTGCGGACCCCTTCGGTGCACCGGGCAGCCGGATGTACCGCACCGGTGACCTCGCCAGGCGTCGCCGTGACGGTGCACTGGAGTTCCTGGGGCGCGCCGATGCGCAGGTGAAGCTGCACGGCTTCCGGATCGAGCCCGGTGAGGTCGAGGCGGTCATCGCCGGGTGCCCGGGGGTGTCGGTGGCCACGGTGGTCGTACGTGAGGACACCCCGGGCGTCCCGCGGCTGGTGGCGTATGTCGTGCCGGCCGGGGACCGTGCTCCGGATCCCGCGGGTGTGCGCGAGCGTGTGGCGGCGGCCGTGCCCCCGCACATGGTGCCCGCCGCCTTCGTCACGGTGCCGCTGCTGCCGCGCACGGTGAGCGGCAAGCTCGACGAGAGGGCGCTTCCCGCACCGGACTTCGCCGCGGCGGGTGCCGGCCGCGGGCCCCGTTCGCCACGCGAGGAGCTGTTGTGCGAGGCGTTCGCCGCCGTACTCGACGTACCGGTGGTGGGCATCGACGACGGCTTCTTCGCGCTGGGCGGGCACTCCCTGCTCGCCATGCGGCTGGTGTCCCGGATCCGTTCGGTGCTCGGTGCCGAGGTGTCCCTGCGTACCGTGTTCGACGCTCCGACGGTGGCGGGTCTCGCCGCACGGCTCGCCGGTCCGGCACCGGGCGACGCGTACGGCCCCGGGGGCCGGCCGGCGCCGACCGTACGGCCGCGCCCGGAGCGGCTGCCGCTCTCCTCCGCGCAGCAGCGGCTGTGGGTGCTCTACCGCGTGGAGGGGCCAAGCGCCACATACAACATCCCCACGGCGTGGCGGCTTTCGGGCGACCTGGATCCCGGTGCCCTGCGGGCCGCCGTGCACGACCTGGTGGAGCGGCACGAGACGCTGCGGACGGTGTTCCCCGACGAGGGCGGCCGTGTCTACCAGCGGATCCTGGACTCGGACGGGCCACGCGTCCCGTTCGCGGTGGAGGACGTCTCCCCGGAGCGGCTGGCCGGCCGGCTGGCCGAGGCGGGGGCCTACGGATTCGAGCTGGACCGTGAACCTCCCCTGCGCGTCCATCTGTTCCGTACGGCTGAGCGTGAGTGGACGCTGCTCCTGCTACTGCACCACATCGCGGGCGACGAGTGGTCGGAGCGTCCGCTGCACCGCGACCTGGCGCTCGCCTACGCCGCCCGGAAGGAGGGCCGTGCCCCGGGCTGGGCGCCGCTGCCCGTGCAGTACGCCGACTACACGCTCTGGCAACGGGACGTGCTCGGGGAAGAGCGGGATCCCCTGAGTCTCGCGGCACGTCAGATCGGCTACTGGCGAGCGGCGCTCGCCGGTCTGCCCGAGGAACTGCCACTGCCCACCGACCGGCCGCGTCCCCCCGAAGCGAGCCATCGCGGCGGCAGCGCGGACCTCTCGCTCGACGCCGGGCTGGCCGCGGATCTGCGGCGGCTGGCCCGCGAGAACGGTGTCAGTGTGTTCATGGTGATCCAGGCCGCGGTGGCGGCACTGCTCACCCGGCTGGGCGCGGGGCACGACATCCCCGTCGGCAGTCCCATCTCCGGCCGCACGGACGACGCGCTGGAGGATCTGGTCGGGTTCTTCCTGAACACCCTGGTGCTGCGCACCGACACGTCGGGCGACCCGTCCTTCCGCGAACTGCTGGCCCGGGTGCGGACAACCGACCTGGCGGCCTTCGACCACCAGGACGTGCCGTTCGAGCGGCTGGTGGAGGCGGTCAACCCGGCTCGGTCGCTCGCCCGCCATCCGCTGTTCCAGGTGATGGTGGTGTATCTCGCGGCGGGTGGGGACGACACCGTGGCGCCGGTTCTGCCGGGGCTGCTCACCCGGCAGGAGGACGTGGCGCAGGGCTCGGCCAAGTTCGACCTCTCCTTCGACTTCGTCGAACGCGCCGACGGCGCCGGGGTGGACGGCGTACTGGAGTACAGCACCGACCTGTTCGACCCCGCGACGGCGCGTTCCCTCGCGGACCGGCTGTCACGCTTCCTTCGGGCAGTCGCCGCCGATCCGGGTGCCCGCATCGGACACATCGAGATCCTGGGCACAGGCGAACGGCAGGCCCTGCACGGCGGCTGGCACAGCCGTACGCTCCCGGCCTCCCCCACCACCGTGCCCGCCCTGTTCGACGCCTGCGTACGAAGCTGGCCGGACGCACCCGCCGTGGCCTCCGACGGGATCGAGCTCAGCTACGCGGCGCTCGACGCCCGTGCCAACCGCCTGGCGCGCCTGCTGATGGGGCTGGGCGCGGGTCCCGAGCGAATCGTGGCCCTGGCCCTGCCGCGTACCGTGCTGTTCATGGAGGCGGTCCTCGCCGTCCACAAGGCCGGTGCCGCGTATCTGCCGCTCGACCCCGACGCACCGCTGGAGCGCACCGCGCAGGTGCTGGGTGACGCCGGGCCGCTGCTCAGCCTCACCACCGGCGCACTGGCCGGTGCGCTGCCCCCTGAGACGGCGGTGCTGGTGCTGGACGACCCTGCCACCGCCGAGCGGATCGCCGCGCAGGACGGTGCGGGGTTCGGCGACGCGGAGCGTACCGGTCCGTTGAGCCCGCACCACCCTGCGTATGTGATCTACACATCCGGCTCCACCGGCCGGCCCAAGGGTGTGGTGGTCACCCACGCCTCGCTGGGCCATCTCTTCCACAGCCATCGCGAGACGCTGTACGCGCCGGCCGTCGCGGCGACCGGCCGCAGGCATCTGCGGGCGGGACACGCCTGGTCGTTCTTCTTCGACGCCTCCTGGCAGCCGCAGTTGTGGCTTCTGGACGGGCACTGCGTCCACATCGTGTCCGACGAGGTGCGGCGGGATCCCGAACTGCTCACCGCCGCGGTCGTCCGGCACGGCTTCGACTTCCTGGAGGTGACCCCGTCGTTCTTCGCGCAGATGGCGGAGAGCGGGCTGCTGACGGGCGACGGTGACGCGTGCCCGCTCGCGGTCGTCGGCGTGGGCGGGGAAGCGGTGCCGCGCGCGTTGTGGCGGCGGCTCGCATCGTTGCGTGGCACCGAGGTGTTCAATCTGTACGGGCCGACCGAGTCGACCGTCGACGCGCTGGTGGCACGGGTGGGCGGCGGGGAACGCCCGCTCGTCGGGCGTCCGGTGGCGGGCACCCGGGCATATGTGCTCGACGGTCTGCTGCGGCCGGTGCCCCCCGGTGTGACCGGCGAGCTCTACCTGGCGGGCGGCGGCCTCGCCCGCGGCTACCTGGGCAGCCCCGGGCTGACGGCCGAACGCTTCGTGGCCGACCCGTTCGGCGCTCCGGGCTCGCGGTTGTACCGCACCGGTGATCTGGCCCGCTGGACCGCCGAGGGGCATGTCGACTTCCTCGGGCGCGCCGACGACCAGATCAAGATCCGCGGATTCCGTGTCGAACCAGCTGAGATCGAGTCGGCACTGAGCAGGCATCAAGCCGTTGGGCAGGCCCTGGTGACGCTCCAACGGGAAAACGGGCTAGGACGCCTCGTGGCCTATGTGGTGCCCCTGGCGGATGCCACCGTGGACGGCTCGGAACTGCGGGCCCATGTCGCCGCCCTGCTCCCGGACCACATGGTCCCGGCCGCCGTCGTGCCGCTCGACCGGTTCCCGGAGCTGGCGAACGGCAAGCTGGACCGGGGTGCGCTGCCGGC
This sequence comes from Streptomyces sp. NPDC019396, assembly GCF_040632375.1. NCBI lineage: Bacteria > Bacillati > Actinomycetota > Actinomycetes > Kitasatosporales > Streptomycetaceae > Streptomyces > Streptomyces sp. NPDC019396. The sequence goes on from NZ_JBEYBS010000017.1 coordinate 45,525, forward strand.
CCCCGACTTCTCGGCGCTGTCCTCGGGCCGCCCGCCACGCGACGCACGCGAGGAGGCGCTCTGCACGGTGTTCGCGGACCTGCTGGGTCTCGAACGCGTGAGCGTGGACGCCGACTTCTTCGCGCTCGGCGGCGACAGCATCGTGGCGATGCAACTCGTCAGCCGGGCCCGCGCCGCGGGCGTGCGGATCAGTCCGCGGCTGGTCTTCCGGCACCGCACCGTGGCGGCCCTGAGCGCCGTCGCCGAAGCGGTCGACGCCACCGCCGTCCGGTCCGCGGAGGACGGGACGGGCACCGTGCCGCTCACCCCGGTGATGCACTGGCTGCGCGAACTGGGCGGCCCGATCGCGACGTACCACCAGGCCGCGCTCGTACGCACTCCGGCCGCGCTCGACCTGCCGGGTCTGACCGCGGTGCTCCAGGCCCTCGCCGACCGGCACGACATGCTGCGGGCCACGCTGAGGCGGCCGGCGTACGAGAGCACCCGCGACTGGTCGATGCATGTCCCACCGCCCGGTGCCGTGGACGCCGGGGCGTGGATCGACCGGGTGGATGTGTCCGGACTCGACGCCGGGTCGCTGGGCCGCGTCGTCCGTGAGCACGCGCTGGCGGCGCGCTCGCTTCTGGACCCGGACGCGGGGGTGATGGTCAGGGCGGTGTGGTTCGACGGGGGCGGTGTGCCGGGACGGCTGCTGCTGATGGCCCACCACCTGGTGGTGGACGGGGTGTCCTGGCGGGTGCTGCTGCCCGACCTCGCGGCGGCCTGGCGGGATGTGTCCACGGGGCGGCCGGTGCGGCTCGACCCGGTGGAGACGTCGTTCGCACGGTGGGCCCGGCTACTGGCGGACCGGGCCCTGGCCCCGCGGTGCGAGGCCGAACTGGCTCTCTGGACGGAGGTACTGGACGGCGGTGGAGCGCAGCCGCTCCCGCTGCTGCGCGAAGCGGAACCGGACCGCGACACCAACGCGACCGTGCGGGAGTTTGCCCTGCGGCTTCCCGCCGAGCACACGGGACCGCTGCTGTCGACGGTGCCCGCCCGCTTCGGGGCGGGCGTCAACGACGTCCTGCTGGCGGGGCTCGCCCTGGCGTTCGCCGACCGGCGCGGGCCGGCCGGAGGGCCGGACACCTCCGTGCTGGTGGACCTCGAAGGGCACGGCCGCGAGGAGGAGCTGTCCGGGGACGGCGTCGACCTCTCCCGTACCGTGGGCTGGTTCACCAGTGTGTTCCCGGTGCGGCTCGACATCGGGGCGGCCGATCCCGCCGACGCGATGGCGGGCGGGCCGGCCGCCGAGGAGGCGGTGCGCCGGGTCCGCGAGCATCTGGCGTCGCTGCCCTCGGGCGGGAGGGGCTTCGGACTGCTGCGGCATCTGAACCCGAAGACCCGTGAGGTCCTGGCGGATCACCCCGCACCGCGTATCGAGTTCAACTACCTGGGCCGGTTCGGGGTCCCTGAGGAGAAGGACTGGTCGTACGCCCCCGAGGAGGACGACGCGGACATCGGCCCCGGGCCCGCGATGCGGCAGGACCACGCGCTGGAGATCAACGTGGTGACCGAGGACCGGCCGGAGGGACCGGTGCTCGCAGCCCACTGGGCCTACGCGGAGGGGCTGCTGGCGCGCGAGACGGTCGAGGAGCTTGCCGGGACCTGGTTCCGGGCGCTGCGAGGTCTGGTCAAATGGGCGCAGGCGACAACGGACACACCGGATACGAAGGCTGACACGCAGAGGAGGGGCAGCGCATGAGCAACCCGTTCGAAGATCCCGAAGGCACCTACCTGGTGCTCGTCAACGACGAGAACCAGCACAGCCTGTGGCCCGATTTCGTGGACGTACCGGCCGGCTGGCGGACCGTCCACGGCCCTGCCGCCCGGCAGGAGTGCCTGGACTACGTGGACACTCACTGGACCGACATGCGGCCGCGCAGCCTCGCTGAGGCGATGGACGGCTGACCTCAGGGTCGGCCGAGCTCCGGCAAATGGAAGCGGTGCCGGCCGCGGGCGCTCGCCCGCCCTGGCCGGCACCGTTCCGGCACCGTTCCGGTGTCGTTTCCGCCGTCAGGACGCGGGCTGCCCGACCTGCGTGCCCGGCTTCCCGTCGACGGCCGCCGAGAGCTGCGGTGACAGCCGCTCGATCACATACGGCAGGCTGAGCACCGAGACGAACGACGTGGCGTTGCCGTAGTCGCTCGACTCGTCCACGAAGACCTCACGGCCCTCCTTCACCACCTTCAGGTTCTTGTACGAAGCATCCGCGTGCAGCTTCGCGGTGTCCTCGGCCGGGTCGCCGACGATCCACACGATCGCGTCCTGGTCGAGCAGATCGGTGCGTTCCTTGCTGATGTTCGCACCGAACTGGTCGCCGATCGCCTTGTCGAGACCGCCTGGCAGGGTGAGTCCGAGACCGCTGAGGATGCGTGAACGCGGGTCCTGGCTGCCGAACACGAACATGCCCTCGTAGGGTGTCGCCATCACGGCGGAGGCGCCCTTGAACTCGGGGTGCTCCTCGGCCGCGGCGGCTATCGCGCCCTCGGTGGACTCGACGGCCTTCACGGCCTCCGCCGCCTTGCCGAGAGCGCGGCCGATGGTCTTCGTCTGTTCCTGCCAGGGAATCCCGTAGTCGTTGTACTCCTCGGGCTGGGCGACCACGGGGGCGAACGCGGACAGCGACCGGTACTGCTCCTTGGTCAGACCGCCGTACAGGGCGAGGATCAGGTCCGGCCTGAGCGCGGCGATCTTCTCCACCTGAGGTCCGGTGCCGGTGTCCTCGAGCACCGTCGGGGTCTGGCCACCGGACAGTTCGTCCCGTGCCCAGGGCCCGATGGCGCCCTCGTAGCCGCCGAGCCATTCGGTGGTGCCGACCGGCACCCTGCCCAGGGCGAGCACCGCGTCCTGGTCGGTGAGGCCCACGGTGACGATCCGCTTGGGCTCGGCCGTGATGGTGGTGCTGCCGTACTTGTGCGTGAGGGTGACCGGGAACGCGGATTTTCCGGAGGAGGCAGTCGCCCCGGATCCGGCACTGGTTGTACCAAGGTCGGAGCCGTCGCCGCACGCGGTGGCGGTGAGCAGCAGGAGGGCGGAGGTGATCACGGCGGCGAGCCGTGGAGCGCTGCGGATACGGGGCATGGGTGTCGGGTCCTCCGTGTCGGGCTCCGGTGGAGCGCGTGGTGCGGGGGGTGGCGGTCTAGGAGTCGAGCTCGCGGCTGTCCGACCAGGCCTTCCAGAGCGCCGCATAGGCACCGTGGGCGGCGCGGAGTGTGTCGTGGGTGCCGGTCTCGACGATGCGTCCGCAGTCCATGACGACGATGCGGTCGGCGGCCGCGGCCTGGCTGAGGCGGTGGGCGACGATCAGTGCCGTGCGGCCGTCCACGGCGCGGGCGACCGCCTTCTCCAGGGCGCGCGCTCCGGCGCTGCCCGCCTCGGCCGTGGCCTCGTCGAGGATCACCAGGAGCGGGTCGGCGAGGATGAGCCGGGCCAGGGAGAGTGCCTGTGTCTGGGCGCCGCTGAGCCGGTGTCCGGCGTCGCCGACCACGGTGGCGAGGCCGTCGGGCAGTGCTTCCGCCCAGTCGAGCGCGTCGACCCGGTCGAGCGCGGCGCGCAGTTCCTCATCGGTGGCGTCGGCTCTGCCCAGGCGCAGGTCATCGGCGAGCGGCCCGGCGAAGACGTGGGTCTCCTGGGTGATCAGGGCGATGCTCCGGCCCGCTGCCGCGGGGCCGAGCTCGGTCGGGGGGACTCCGCCCACCAGGACGGCTCCCGCCGTGGGTGGCTGGATCCCGGCGACCAGTCGGGCGAGGGTGGTCTTGCCCGCTCCGCTAGCACCGACGAGCGCGACCCGTTCGCCCCGACTGATCGTCAGTTCGATGTCATGGAGGACGGGATGGCCCGGGCGGTAGGCGTGGCTGAGACCGCGGACGGTGACGTCGGTTCCTGCGGCCGGCTCGGTGTACGGCGAGGTACGGGGTGGCGGCTGGTCGGTGACACCGACGAGACGTGCGAGGCTCGCGGTGGCCGACTGGGCGTCGTCGAGCAGGACGAGAGCCGAGTTCACCGGGGTGAAGAGGCTGTGGAAGTAGAGGGCGGCGGCCGTCGCCGTGCCCATGCTGGCCGCGCCCTGGCCGACCAGCCAGTAGCCGGTGACCAGCACGGCGGCCAGTCCCAGGTACTCGGCGATGTGCAGCCTGCTGTAGAAGCCCAGCACCAGCCGGACGCCTCGCATCGTCAACCGCAGCACGGACCGGGACCGTTCGGCGACGAGCCGGGTGTGCTCACGCTCCAGCCGGTACGCGCGCACGGTCGGGCTCGCGCCGACGGTGTCGAGCAGTTGCTGCTGCTGGGCGCTGGCCGCCACCCGCTGCTGGGCGTACAGGGGGACGGCGCGTCCCACGTACCAGCGTGCGGTGTGCGCCTGTACGGGGACGGCGATGAGGGCCGCGAGCAGGAACCGCCAGTCGAGCAGGGCCAGCGCCCCGAGGGTCAGCACGATGGCGAGGAGTGAACGGACCAGCTCGGGCAGGGCGTTGCGCACGGCTTCGGCGATCAGGGACACATCGGCGGTGACGCGGGCGGTCAGATCGCCTGCCCCGGCCTTCTCGACCCGGTCCAGCGGCAGCCCCAGCGCCCTTTCCACGAACTGCTCGCGCAGCCGGGCGAGGGTCGTCTCACCCAGCCGGGAGACCAGGGACAGGCCGAGGCCGGTGGTGACGCCCTGGACCACGGCGACGGCGACGAGCAGAGCGGCGGTCGTGGTGAGGGCGTGGGCGGATCCGTGGCCGACGGCCAGGTCGACGACCCTGCCGAGCAGCGGTTGGACGAGCAGTCCGACGGCCGTGGCCGCGACCATGACGGTGCCGGCGGCGAGGGCTAAGCGACGCTGCGGGCGCAGCAGTTGCGCCACGGCCGCTCGGGTCCGGGCGGGGCTCGCCACGGGCAGCAGGTCGTCGGCGGCGCCTCGGCGCCCGGCCGGAGGTACGGTCATGTGAGCACCGCCGTACGGTAGCCGGTGTGGTCGTGGAGCAACGCCCTGTGTTCGCCGCGGACATGGATGCTGCCCTCGTGGAGGAGCACGACCCGGTCGGTCACGGCGAGGAGTGCGGGGCTGCGGGTGACGAGCAGGGTGGTCCGGCCCCTGCGGATGTCCCTGATGCCCGCGGCGATCCGCACCTCGGTCACGGCGTCCACGGCGGTGGCAGGCTCGTGGAGCACGAGCACGGCCGGATCGGCGGCCAACGCCCTGGCCAGGGCGACCCTTTGGCGCTGGCCTCCGGAGAGGGAGCGTCCCCGCGCGCTGACCACGGTGCCGGCACCCTCGGGGAGGGCACGGACGACCTCGTCCGCGGCGGATGCGAGCAGCGCGGCCGCGATGTCCGGCCGGACGCGTCCGGCCGCGGAACGGGGGTCGGGGGCCGCGGCGGTGACGTTGTCGAGCAGGGTCCCCTCGAACAGGTCGGCATCGTGCTCGGCGACGAGGATCGCCCGGCGCACCTCGGCGAGGTCCAGGGTGGTCAGTGCCCGGCCGTCCAGTTCGACGGCGCCGCTGTCCGGGTCGGCTCTGCGGCTCAGGCAGTGCAGCAGCGCCGTCGCCTCGGCGGGATCCGTGACCACCACGCCCACGGTCTCGCCCGGCGCGATGTCGGCGTCCACGGACCGCAGCGGTCCGTACGCGAGGCGGCGCAGGCCCAGCCGGCCCTCGGCGTGCGGCGCGGCGGCGGCCTGCGGGGGGCGTGGGACCACCGGGAGTACGGCGTGGTCTGCCGCCAGGACCCCGGCGATACGGGCGGCCGACGCACGGCCCTGCGCCAGTTCGGCGTTGACCCAGGGGAATTCGGAGAGCGGACCGATGAGATACAGGGCGAGTGCGACGCATGAGACGAGCTCGCCAGGACCGATGTCACCCTGCATGGCGAGCCGCCCGCCGACGAGGGCCACCACGGCGATGAAGGCACCGGTCAGGCTGGTGACGACCCCGTGCTGCCAGGCCTCGGCCCGGGCCGCCCGCAGGGTGGCGGACAGGGAGTCCCGGCTGATGCGCCGGTAGCGAGCAACGGCGGCCGGCTCGGCCCCGATGCCCTTGAGCACACGGAGCCCGCTCACGAGGTCCGCCGCGACGCCCGCGGCGCGCGCGGCGCGTTCCTGCTCGGTCTCGCTGCGCCGCTCCAGGGGTTTGCTCAGCAGGTGCCCGGCCCACAGCAGCAGCGGGGCACCGAGCAGGACGAGCAGCCCGAGGGCGAGGGACGCCCGCAGCAGCGCCACGGCGCCGACCGCGAGGCCGACGAGGGCCCCGGTGCCGACGACGAGGGCCATGGTGACGGCGCCGACGCGCTCGGCGTCCTCCGTGGCGGTGTTCGCGAGCTCACCGGGCAACCGCCCGTCATCGGCCCCGCCTTCGGGGGCGAGGACCCGGCCGACCACCTCGGTCCTGAGCAGGTGCGCGGCGGTCACGGCCGCACGCTCTCCGGCTCGGGCGCCGTAGCGGAAGCTGAAGGACAGCCCGACGTAGACGGCGCCTAGTACGCCCAGCCAGAGCAGCATGCCCGTGGGGTCGCCTTCGACGACGCCCCGTTCGATGACCAGACCGATGAGGACGGGCACGAGCGCCTCGCCGCCCTGGTGGCAGGCACCGAGCAGCGCCCCGAGCGCGACATCACGACGCTGGCCGCCGACCGCTCGCCAGAGCACGCCGTGTGCAGAGAGATCCGCCTTCCCCACGCATCCCTCCGGGTCCGGTTTGCAGGGCGCAGGAGTTCATCAACTTAGGTTAGGCTAACCAGCTTTGCGCGTCGTGGCTACCCCCGGAAAGGGTCGTGGCTACCCCGGAAAGAGGGTGCGGATCGGATGAGGCGGTGGCCGAGTACGGCGACGGGACACGGCACCGAATACAGGGCGGCAGCACGGGGTGCGGCGCGGATGATCGCGGCGACCTGGTCGTACGGCACACCGGAACGCCTGTCACCCGCACGGGTCGGCCAGGCGCGACCTCGAGCCCGGCGGCCGACGTCGACGCTCCGTGCGGGACGGGTCGCGCTGCTCGGCAGGCGGCCGGCCGCGATCAGAACAGCGCGCCGGAGCCCGTCCGGGAGGGTAGCTCCTGCTCGGTCCACACCGTCTTCCCTTCCCGGGCGTGCCGGGTGCCCCAGCGTGCGGTGAGCTGGGCGATGAGCATCAGCCCACGGCCGCCTTCGTCGGTGCTGCGGGCGCGGCGCAGGTGCGGTGAGGTGCTACTGGGGTCCGAGACCTCGCAGATGAGCCGGTGGAGATGGATCAGCCGCAACGTCACGGGGTCGCCGGCGTACCGGTAGGCGTTGGTCACGAGCTCACTGACGATCAGCTCGGTCGTGAAGATCAGCTCGTCAAGACCCCACTCGACGAGCTGCCGCTCCGTCAGTCCACGGGCCCTGGCCGGTGCGGTGGGTTCCGCCGGCAGCACCCAGGTGGCGACCCGGGACGGGTCCAGTGTCCGGGTCCGTGCCAGGAGGAGGGCCACATCGTCGGCGGGCCGTACGGGCAGCAGCGAGTCGACGATCGTCTGGCAGGTCTCGTCCAGCGGCCCGGGCGGACCCGAGAGCGCCTCGCAGAGCCTCGTGAGCCCGTCGTCGACGTCATGCCGCGGGCCGTCGATCAGTCCGTTGGTGTACAGGGCCAGCGTGCTGTTCTCCGGCAGCTCCAGGTCCACGGACTCGAACGGCAGACCGCCGAGCCCCAGCGGCGGACCCGCCGGGAGTTCGGGCAGGCTGGCCTGTCCGTCCGGCGTGAGCACCACCGGGGGCGGGTGGCCCGCGCGGGCCAGTGTGCAGAGTTTCGAGACCGGGTTGTACACGGCGTAGAGACACGTGGCGCCGACCACCTGTTCGCTAGGGGTGCCCTGGTCCCAGGCTTCGTGTTCCACGGCGAGCCGGGTGACGAGGTCGTCCAGGTGGGAGAGGACCTCGTCGGGCTCGAGATCGAGATCGGCCAGGGTGTGGACGGCCGTGCGCAGGCGCCCCATCGTCGCTGCGGCGTTGATGCCGTGGCCGACCACGTCCCCGACTACCAGCGCCACCCGGGCGCCGGACAGGGGGATCACGTCGAACCAGTCCCCTCCCACCCCGGCCGCACCGCCGGCCGGGAGATACCGGTGCGCGACGGCGACCGCCGGGTGCAGCGGGAACTCTCCGGGCAGCAGACGGCGTTGCAGGGCGAGCGCCGTACGGTGCTGCTGCGTGTAGCGGCGGGCGTTGTCGATGGAGACTGCGGCGAGTGCGGCGAACTCACCGGCCAGCGTGAGGTCGTCCTCCTCGAAGGGCTCGGTCACCGCGTAGCGCCACAGGCACACCAGCCCGAGGACCAGACCGCGGGCGGTCAGCGGCACGACCATCAGGGAGTGGGCACCCAGCTTGCGGGCGTGGGCCGCCTGCTCCGGGTCGAGCCCGGACGCGGGCGCTCCGGGGTCGAACTCGGCGACCAGGACGGGGCGTCTGGTGAGCAGGGATTTCGTCTGGGGCGCGTCGGGCGGGAACGCCCTGAGCGTGCCCACCGGATACATCACCCGCTCCGGGTTCGGCGCGGTCGACTTCAGTGCCGACCTGACCAGCAGCCCCTCTCCCCCGGGCAGTGGTTCCTCGCCCAGGTCGACAGCCTGAAGCAGGTCGACGGTCACACAGTCGGCGAGCCCGGGCACGGCGGCGTCCACCAGTTCCTGCGCGGTGGTCTCCACATCGAGGGTGGTGCCGATCTTCTTGCTGGCCCGGTTGAGCATCGCCAGTCTGCGCCGCGCCCGGTGCCGGTCGGTGACGTCCTCGACGAGCAGTGCCACGCCCATCGTCCCGCCCGATGCGTCGTCCAGCCGGAACGCGGAGGCCGAGACGAACCGCTCCCCTGCCTCGCCCCGCAGCCGGCCGGGCTGCTCGGTGAAGATCATCGGGGCCCCGGTCTCCAGCACCTGCCGCAACCGCGCCTCGATCGTCTCCGCGTCCTCACGTACCAGGAAGTCACCGATGCGGTGGCCGCGTGCCTGATCGGGGGTGATCCCGCCGATACCGGCGATCGCGCGGTTGATCCTGAGGATGACCAGCGAGGGATCGTGGATGGTCAGACCGATCGGCGACTGCCGGAAGAGACCGTCCATCACCCTCCGGTCGAGCTCCCACTGTGCGACCTCCTGTGCGGGGGCACCGACCAGAAACCACTCGTCCGCACCGGCGCTCCGGGTCAGCCGCCTGACGCGCAGGCCGAAGTGCTGCCGCGCTCCCCGGCGGTCCCGCACCGGCAGGAACCCGAACCAGCCGTTGTCCCTTCGGCACAGCGCGGTGGCCTCCCTCACGAGGTCACGGTCCTGCGGGTCGATGAGCAGCTGCGCGGCGGACCGGCCGTAGACCTCGTCAGGGGTGTAGCCGAGCAGTGCGTGTGCCCGTTCGCTCCAGCCGGTCACCGATCCCTGTTCGTCCAGCACCACAGAGGCGGCGCGACCCATGGAGAAGGGGTCCTCCGGGCTCTCGCTGATCAGGGGCACGGATCCGGTCATCTCTCTCATGCTCCACCGGGTCCGTTGGATATGCATGCGGAAGGCGATCTTTACCTTGCGGCCGCGTTCCGGAGCGCCGGGCTGGGCGGGCCGAGCCCGATGGAACCCGGACCGCCTGGGAGGCGTCTGTCACCGTGACCGGGTGGGTCGGCCCGCCCTTCAGGTGAGAGGAACCGGGGACGACGTGGTGAGCGACAAGGCCCGAAAGCTGTTCGGGGCGCTGGATCTCGATGCGAACGGCACCCTGACCCGCGAAGAGGTGATCACCGCCCTGCGGACGAAGGGGCCTCAGCTCGCCGCGTCGGGTGATCTGCCCTTCTGGGGGCTGGGGGATCCCGACGCGTCATCGGCGCTGTTCGACGCCGCCGACCAGAACGGGGACGCGGTACTGACCCTGGAGGAGTTCGCGGCGGTGGTGGACCGCCGCTTCGGCTGGCGCTGACCGGCGCCTGACCCGAACCCGACGCATCAGTCACGGCCCAGGGTCGTGTGGCACCTGCTCCCCCACGGCCTCCGAGGATCGCAGCGCGAGGGCCGCGATGTCGTCGCCGAGCCGTCCTCCGCCGTACCGCAGCAGGTCGCGGTGCAGCTGGTCGAGCAGCTCACGGGGCCGCAACGGGCCCTGCTGACGCAGCCAGTCCGTCAGGGGGAAGAACTCGCCTGCCCGGTCGCGGGCCTCCGTCACCCCGTCGGTGTAGAGCAGCAGCTGGTCGCCCGGTGCGAAAGGCGCGGTGTCGACGACGTAGTGGTCGCCGATGAGCGCCGCGAGATTGAGCGGCGGCGAGGGGGTGGTGGGGTCCAGGACGCGTACCTCCCTGTTGTGGACCAGCAGTGGAGGTGGGTGTCCGCAGTTGAGCAGTCTCATCTGAGTACCGGTCGGCGGGATCTCGGCGATGATCGCGGTGGCGAAGCGCTCGGGAAGGTCCTGGCCGGGGAGCGCGGCGCTGTAGCGCATGATGCTGGTCTCCAGCCGGTGCACGATGCCCGTGATGTCGGGCTCGTCGTACGCGGCCTCCCTGAAGCAACTGATCACCGCCGAGGCCGCCCCCACCGCGGACAGACCTTTGCCCCGGACGTCGCCGATGAGCAGCCGGATGCCGTACCGCGTGTCGGCCGCCTCGTAGAAGTCACCGCCGATACGTGCCTGCTGCTGGGCCGCCAGGTACAGCGACTCGATCTCGACGCCCTCGATCCGGCGCGGCACGGGGCGCAGCAGCACCTTCTGGGCCGCATCGGCGACAAGCCGGATATGGAAGAGCACCTCCTCGCGCTGGAGCCGGACATGGCTCGCGTACGCGGCCGCGAGGGTGACCGCCACGATGGCGGCTGACGTGTACTGGGTGCCCAGGTCAGTGTAGAAGAAGCCGAGTGTGATCATGATGAGGAGGCAGCCCGCGCCCAGCAGAAGGGTGGGGATCACCGGCCACATCGCGGCGGCGAGTGCGGGTGCGGCGGGCAGCAGGCGGCTGAGGGCGATCTCCCTCGGCGTGGCGAACGCGAAGCCGGCGATGACGATGGTCAGAGCCAGCGGTGACAGCTGAGCGGCTTGCCAGCGGCCAGCGTAAGAAAGACGACGGCCTCGCAGCGGTCCGGGCGCTATCACATAAGGCATCATATCGCCGTAAAGCCGTACACAAGATCTCACGGGCGAGTGCCTGGCATCGGCGGCGCGGGCCGCTCCGCCTCCCCGGCGGTTCCCCGGCGTGTCCGCGGCCGCGCGTTCCCGTGGGGCGGTAGGGCTGGAGGGCGGGACTTACGGTCCGTTGCGGACAGTCGACAGCGGGAAGCGGGGAACGGTGCCATGGCGATGGTCGGGCTGTTCTGGATCACGCCGTACGGGTTGTACGTGGGCTCGCCGCCCGCAGCCGGCGGGGGCTGCGTCAGGCTGACCACCCAAGGGGTCGAGGCGGTGGAGCCCGGGCGTTCCCGGATGTGGGCGTGGGACGGACTGCGTTCCGCGGTCGTCGCCGACGTGCCCACGGGGGAGCCGTCGGGCCGGGCCGCGAAGCTCATCGGGTCGGTGGTCTCGGCCACCGCAGGCGCGTTTCTCGGCGGGGGCCCGCCCGCGATGACGCTGCGGCTGGAGACGGAGCACGGGCCGGAGGAGCTGAGCGTGCACTCGGCGGCCGCCGGAGGGTACGGCGTCGAAGAGGTGTCGCTCTCGCAGGACCTCCTCGCCTGCTTCGTGGCCGGTACCGCGGATCCTCGTGCGGCTGAGGCATGGGGTCGTGAGCACGGCCCGAAGGGCACGCCGAAGCCGTCCGAGCGTGCGGCGCTGCTGCGATCGTGGGCGCGTCCATGAGCCCGGGAGCACCCCCGCCGCGCCCAGGTGGCGGCGGGACGCTCAGGCAGGCCCTGTCCCCCGCGGGCCCGGTCCGGGGACTAACCGCTCACCGGCAGTCCGGCCGACTCCTTGATCCGCTTCATGATGATCTGCGAATTGACCTCGGTGACGCCTGACAGCGCGGTCAGCTTCTCGATCCACAGGCGCTCGTAGGCACGCAGGTCCGCCACGGCGATGCGCAGAAGACATCCGGGACTGCCGAACAGCCGGTAGGCCTCGATGACGTCGGGGATGTCGTCGAGCGCCGCCTCGAACGCCTCGACCGCCTCACGGTCGCGCTTCACCTCGATGGAGACGAGCACCTCGAAGCTCCGCCCCACCGCTTCGGGGTCGATGATCGCCCGATATCCCCGGATCACTCCGTCCTGTTCCAGCTGACGAACACGGCGCATGCAGGGGGAAGGGGTCAGGCCGACCCTCTGTGCCAGTTCCTGGTTGCTCAGCCGGCCGTCGCTCTGGAGCTCACGCAAGATTGCGCGGTCAATCTCATCCATGACGCAATTGTCCGCTAAAGATTCTCGACCGCCAGGCTGAAAGTGGCAATCGATTTGCGCGATATGCCTTCTATCATTGCGCTGTATCGGAAGGCGAACACGAATCGAACCGGAACGGGAGCCCACACGTGCGCAGGATCGTCGTCATCAGCACCGGAGGGACGATAGCCAGCCGGCGGCAGGGCCCTGGGTTCGTCGCGAACGCCCAGGGACACGAGGTCATGGCGACCGCCCCGGTGCCCGACGGTGTGTCCGTCGAAGTGGTCGACCTGTTCCGGGTCAACAGCCCGCGTCTCACCACCGCCCACCAGCTCACACTGCTGCACACCGTGCACGAGGTGCTCTGCGACCCCGGAGTGGACGGCATCGTCGTCACACACGGCACCGACACACTCGAGGAGTCGGCGTTCCTGGTCGACCTCCACCATGACGACCCCCGCCCGGTGGTCTTCACCGGTGCCCAGGTCCCCCTGGAGGCAGCGGACGGCGACGGCCCGGGGAACCTTCACGACGCCCTGCTGACCGCCGCGACAGTGCGCGGTCTCGGCGTGCTCGTCGTCTTCGCCGGCAAGGTCCACTCCGCCCGCGGCACGGTGAAGACGGAGACACTGGTGGCCGACGCCTTCGCCGACCCGTCCGGCGCGCCCCTGGGAGCCATGGGCTTCGGCCGGGTCGCCATCGAACGGCACCCCAAGCGGCCGACCCCGCTCGGTCTGCCGGCCATGCCCGGCATCCCGCCCCGCGTCGACATGGTGATGCACCACGCCGGCGCCGACGCCCTGCTGTTCGACGCGGCCCTGGACGCGGGGGCCCAGGGCATCGTCCTGGTCGCCACCGGCGCCGGCAACGCCACTCCCGAGTTCGTCGAAGCGGTCGCCTCCGCCGTCTCCCGGGGCGTGCTCGTCGCTCTGACCACGCGGGTGGCGTCCGGCCCTGTGACCGAGATCTACACCCAGGGAGGCGCGGTCGATCTCGTCGCCGCCGGGGCCGTACCGACCGGGACCCTGCGTGCAGGACAGGCCCGTATCGCCGTGCTCAGCGCCCTGCTCGCCGGCACGGACGGGACGGCACGCGACCAGGTGCTGCGGCATGCCCTCGCCGAGCCGCGTACCGGGGTGTTCGCCCCGGCCTAGGCGGGCCTCGAAGCCGTCCGGAGCGGAACCCGCAAGCCCGCGGTCCACTCCCGCCTCCACACCCGTCCTTCCTCTGGAGTCCTCATCCCATGGCCGCGCACACCAGCCCCCAGTTCCGCACCGAGCACGACCTGCTGGGCGACCGCGACATCCCCGCCGACGCCTACTACGGCATCCACACCCTCCGGGCGGTGGAGAACTTCCCCATCACGGGCACTCCGATCTCGCGCTATCCGGACCTCGTCACCGCGCTCGCCTGCGTCAAGCAGGCCGCGGCCCTGGCCAACCGTGATCTCGGACTGCTGACGGCCGACCGGGCGGATGCGATCACCACCGCCTGCGAGGAGGTCCGCTCCGGGAAGCTCCATGACCAGTTCGTGGTCGATGTGATCCAGGGCGGCGCGGGCACCTCGACCAACATGAACGCCAACGAGGTCATCGCCAACCGCGCGCTCGAACTCCTCGGGGAGCGGAAGGGGAACTACGCGGTCCTCCACCCGCTGGAGCACGTCAACGCGGGGCAGAGCACCAACGACGTGTATCCCACCGCAGTGAAGATCGCGCTCGACTTCGCCGCCCAGCGTCTGCTGGAAGCCATGGGGCAGCTTCGCACCGCGTTCGCCGCGAAGGCGGAGGAGTTCGCGGACGTACTCAAGATGGGCCGCACTCAGCTCCAGGACGCGGTTCCCATGACCCTGGGCCAGGAGTTCGCCGCCTACGCCGTCATGCTCGACGAGGACCGCCAGCGCCTCACCGAGGCACGGGCGCTGATCCATGAGATCAGCCTCGGCGGCACCGCCATCGGCACCGGACTCAACGCCCATCCCCGGTACGCGGAGCTGGCCTGCCGTCATGCCCAGGACCTCACCGGACTCCCGCTGACCGTCGCCGCCGACCTCGTCGAGGCGACCCAGGACGCCGGGGCGTTCGTCCAGCTGTCAGGTGTGCTGAAGCGGATCGCCGTCAAGCTGTCCAAGACCTGCAACGACCTCCGGCTCCTGTCGTCCGGGCCCCGTGCCGGATTCGCCGAGATCAACCTGCCGCCGGTGCAGGCGGGTTCCAGCATCATGCCGGGCAAGGTGAACCCCGTCGTTCCCGAAGTGGTCAACCAGATCGCCTTCGAGGTCATCGGCAACGACATGGCGGTGACCATGGCCGCCGAGGCCGGTCAGCTCCAGCTCAACGCCTTCGAGCCGCTGATCGCCCACAGCCTGCTGAAGAGCCTGACGCATCTGAGGGCGGGGTGTGTGTCGCTCGCCGAGCGTTGTGTCTCGGGCATCACCGCCAACCGCGAGCACCTCGCGCACCTCGTCGGCCGCTCCATCGGTCTTGCCACGGCGCTGAACCCGCACATCGGCTACGAGCAGGCCACCGCCGTCGCGCAGGAAGCCCTTGTCACGGGGGGGAGCGTCCAGGAGCTCGTGCTCGACAAGGGGCTGCTGACGAGGGAGGAGCTCCAGCGCATCCTGCGACCGGCCAACCTCGCCCGCCCGCACAGCAGCCCGGAGGCCGGTCGACTTCACTGACGTGATTGACTGTTGGGACGGCTCGCGGCTGCCGCACCGGACTGCGGCAGCCGCACACCGGCACCAGCACCAGCACCAGCACCAGCACCAGCACCAGCACCGCCGGACGGGAGAGGACCCACATCGGTGACGCCGTCCCTCAGCCCACCGGACCACTGGACAGCGGACGAGCAGCACATGTGGTGGCAGTACCGGCGCGGCGAGTGGTGCGACGCCACTGCGGTCGGGGCCGCGGCGTTACGTTCACTGCTGCTGACCGCCCCTGCGCCGGAGGCCGGTCAGACGGCGAGGCTTCATCTGCGGGGTGCCAGGATCACCGGCGAGCTCGATCTGGCCGATGTCGGCATCGGCGTGCCTGTCCGACTGCGTCAGTGCACCTTCGACAGCGTGCTCAACCTGCGCGGTGCGCGCTTGGACGCCCTCGAACTCGTCGGCTGCGACCTGCCCGGGCTGGCGGCCACCGGCGCGGCGACCGTTCGGGAGGCGAAGTTCGTCGACTGCCGGGTGACCGGCACACTCGATCTGCGCTCCTTGACCGTCGGCGCCTGGCTGAGCCTCGACGGGTGCCGGCTGGAGGCCCTGCCGGGACGCCCGGCGCTCGACGCCCAGTCGCTGAGTGTGGAGCAGGGGATGTCGGCCAGCGGGCTGCACTGCGGCGGCGCCGTGGACCTGGGCAGCGCGAACATCCAGGAGTACCTGGGCTTCCGCGCTGCGCGGCTGGTCGGCCCTGAGGCTCGCCTGCGCGCACCCGAACTCGTCGTCGGGGGCAGCCTCCACCTCGACCGGGGCTTCGTCAACGAAGGACCGATCAACCTCTACCGCGCGTCCATCGGCGGCTCGGTCCATATCGAGGAGGCGACCCTGACGGGCCGTGGCACCGGCCGCGGCCAGACCGCGTTGGGGCTGGTGTGCGCGACCGTGGACGGCAACCTCCAGGGCGGCGAAGGTGTCCGGGTGACCGGCTGCATGGACCTGCGCGACACTCAGATCCGGGGCACGGTCAACCTGGACGGCGCGCGGCTGACCCATCGCGACGGCCCGGCGATCAGGGCGTTCCGCATCCAGGTCGGTGGGGACCTCCACGCGCGCCGCGGTTTCGTCGCGGTGGGCGCACTGGAGTTCTCCGGGGCCAGGATCGGCGGTTCGCTGCTGCTGGAAGGCGCCGAGCTCACCGGACACGACGGCATAGCGCTCCGGGCACGCAACCTGGTGGTGGGGGCACGGATCGTGTGCCAGGACATCACCGCGCGCGGCACCGTCTGGCTCAGCAGCGCTGCCGTGGCGAGCCGGATCTCCTTCGCCGGGGCGGTGATCACCTCTCCCGGTGACGGCGACGCCCTGATACTGCGGCGAGTCACCGCCCCGGAACTGTCGCTGTTGCTGCGCGAGGCGCCGACCGGTTGCGTCGATCTGAGCTTCGCCACGTTCGGGGTCCTGCGCGACGACGGCTCCACCTGGCCCGGCACGATCGTGCTGGACGGCCTCCAGTACGACGCGCTGCCCGGCCGGGTCCCTTCCACCGATCGCCTTTCCTGGCTCACGAGGGACCCCGCCGGCTTCATACCCCAGCCGTACGAGCAGCTCGCCGCCCACTACCAGCGCATTGGTCGCGACGCCGACGCCCGGACCGTGCTGCTCGCCAAGCACCGGCGGCTGCGTGCCACCCTGCCCGCACCGCAGCGGCTCTGGGGACTGCTCCAGGACCTGGTGATCGGCTACGGGTATCTGCCCCGGCGCGCCCTGTGGCTGCTCCTTCTGCTGCTGGCCCTGGGGTCCGGTGTGTTCTCGGCACACCACCCGAAGCCGGTCGGCGACGGACCGTACCCCGCGTTCAACGCGCCGCTGTACACCCTCGACCTGCTCATTCCCCTCACCGACCTGGGACAGGACCGTTTCTACGCGGCGGACGGCCCGTACCAGTGGCTCGCGTTCCTCCTCATCTGCGCGGGCTGGCTCCTGGCCACCGTCGCCGCCACATCGGCCAACCGGGTGCTGCGCCGCAACTGAGCCGCGAGGCCGTGGCGACGGCGGCCCGGCAGATGACGGCGCGGTGCCCCCTGCCGCCGCGCGGCACCCGCGACCATGGACCCGTCCGGATCCACGGCGCAGACAGGCGCAGGCACCTGACAAGGAGTGGGCGTGCCGGTTTCGAGTACACGGCTGACGGCTCTCGCCCGTGCCGTCGCCGTCATGACCCCACTGGCCCTCGGTCTGGGTACCGGCCGGATGGCGTGGGGCGGTGCCTGCTCCTTCGGCGCCTATCTGCTTCTGGCGGCGTTCTGCGCGCTGCGCGAGCGCCCGCGCGGCCCGGTGATGCTCTGGGGTTGCGCGTATCTGAGCGTGGCGGCAGCCGCCGGAGCAGCCGCGGCCGACGAGCCGCTGGGGCTCGTCGCGGGTGCCACGTTGCTCGCGGGGCTCCAGGGGATGTTCGAGACGGCCGGCGGGCCCCTGCGGATGATCGCGGCCATGGCGGCCCTGTCCTTCCTCCTCGCCGGTGTGAATCTGGCGCACGGGGTGCCGTGGTGGGAGTACGCGGCGGCGTTCGCGATGGGCACGCTGTGGCAGGCCGCAGTCATCGCGGCGACCGGTACGCCCA
This sequence comes from Streptomyces sp. NPDC019396, assembly GCF_040632375.1. NCBI lineage: Bacteria > Bacillati > Actinomycetota > Actinomycetes > Kitasatosporales > Streptomycetaceae > Streptomyces > Streptomyces sp. NPDC019396. The sequence goes on from NZ_JBEYBS010000017.1 coordinate 63,108, forward strand.
CCGGTCCGGCGCCCCGGCAGGCCGTACGACTGCGGCGCGAGGGTGTTCCGTACGCGGGGCTGCTGGCGGTCATCGGCGCGGTGGGCACGGCGACGGCGTGGTTCATCCCGTCGCCGCACTCGGTGTGGCTGACCACGTCCGCGCTGCGGGTGGCGAAGCCGGAGCCCTCGGTGTTCCACGCCCGTGTCCGTGCCCGCGTGCTGGGCACACTCGGCGGGGGCGTTCTTGCCGCGGTGCTGCTCACCCCCGCACTGCCGGACCTGCTGCTGGCGGCCAGCGCCGCTGTCGCCGTGTTCGCCATGCAGTTGGTGGGGCCCGCCCGCTACGGCTGGTGGACGCTGTGTCTCACCATGGTGGCCCTGTTCTTCGGTATGCAACACGGCACGGGAGACTGGGAACTCGCGGCCACGAGGATCGGGCTCACCCTCTGCGGGGCAGCCCTCGCGGTCCTCGCCTACGCCGTCTTCGAGTGGTGGTTGCGCGCCCGGGACGCCCGCACCCGCGCTCCGGGACGTGACCGGGCACGCTGAGCACCCGCGCAGGGGCGGTGGCGGGGCCTTCACCCCTCATGGGGTGGTCGAATCCTCTGGATCCTCACCGGCATTTTTGCCACGCCGCCCACGGGGTAGGGCTCATATGTGACCTATGTGAACCCCGGTGGATCGTACTCACGCGACAGCAGGTACATCACCACCCGGATCACCGCCGATGGACGTGACGGTTTCCCGGTGGAGCCGGGCCGGTACCGCCTGGTGGTCAGCCGTGCCTGTCCGTGGGCGAGTCGGGCGGTGATCGTGCGGCGGCTGCTCGGGCTCGAGCGGGCGCTGCCCATGGCCATCGCCGGCCCCACGCACGACGAGCGCAGCTGGACGTTCGACCTCGATCCGGGCGGACGTGACCCGGTGCTCGGTATCGAACGGCTCCAGGAGGCGTATTTCGCCCGCGATCCCGGGTACGAGCGGGGCATCACCGTGCCCGCGATCGTCGACGTCCCGACGGGCCGGGTGGTGACGAACGACTTTCCTCAGATCACGATCGACATGTCGGCGGAGTGGGAGCCCTACCACCGCGAGGGAGCGCCGGTGCTCTACCCGTCCGCGTCGCGTCCGGAGATCGACGCGGTGAACGAGGCGGTCTACAAGGACGTGAACAACGGCGTCTACCGGGCGGGCTTCGCCGGATCGCAGGAGTCGTACGCGGACGCCTACCGGCGGCTTTTCGACCGGCTCGACTGGCTGTCCCAGCGGCTCGAACGCTCCCGCTACCTCGTCGGGGACACGATCACCGAGGCGGATGTACGGCTGTTCACCACACTGGTGCGCTTCGATGCCGTCTACCACGGCCACTTCAAGTGCAACCGGCAGAAGCTGTCGGAGATGCCGGTGCTGTGGGCGTACGCGCGGGACCTGTTCCAGACTCCCGGTTTCGGCGACACGGTGGACTTCGACCACATCAAGCGGCACTACTACCTGGTGCACCGGGACATCAACCCGACGGGGATCGTGCCGGCGGGGCCCGACCTCGCCAACTGGCTCGGGTCGCACGACCGTGCGGCACTGGGTGGGCGCCCGTTCGGCACGGGCACACCGCCCGGGCCGACCGCGCCCGAAGAGACGGTACCGGCCGGTCACACGCCACTGACCGACTGAGCCTCTGGTCTCCGCGCCGCGGTGGGCACGTCCCGCTTCTCAGCAAGTGGCTTCGGGCCAGGCGTCCCGGGCGGCGAGGTCGAGGACAAGAGCAGCGATGTTCCAGGCGTCGTCCTCGCCACGGTGATGCCGCCCCTCCAGCTGCAGTCCGGCGATGCTGAGCGCCCGGGCCATTCCGGGCCGCTTGCGCAGCCCGTAGGCCTTGGTGAAGGTCGCCTTGGCGTTGGTGTGCTGACGGCCGAACGGATACCCGGCACCGGTGGCGCCGCACTGCCGGGTGAACTGGTGGCGGTCGTAGTCACCCCAACTGGCCCAGGGACGCATGCCCGCCTGGTGTTCCTTCGCGAGCAGCCGGCAGGCTTCGGCGAAGCCCACTCCGGTGTCCACCTCCTCCTGGGTGAGTCCGGTCAGCTCGGTGCAGAAGGCGCTGACGGCGGATCTGGAGGGCCGTACGAGGATGCGATGGCGCGCCACTCGCTCGCCCTTGGCGAGATCGACCACCGTCAGCCCGACCTCGATGATCTCACTGACCGCACCGGGTGGCGGATCGCCGTCCCAGCACGTTGCCTCGACATCCACCACGTTCAGCAGCCCTCCGGGCTGTTGTGCACTCCTGACATCCATACTGCTGACAGTAGGGAGACGGTCCCCCTCCCGTCACCGTGTTTTCCCCGGAAAGGCACCGACCCTGAGCGCCCCGTTTGCCGAAACCCTCTCCGCCGTACTGCTCGTGGCGGTTCTGGCCTGCGCCGTGATGCGCCCCTGGGGCTGGCCGGAAGCCGTCGTCGCGGTCCCCGCGGCGGGGCTTGTTGTCGCCACCGGGGCGATCTCCCTCGACCATGCGGCGGAGGAGACGGCACGGCTCGCACCGGTGATCGGCTTTCTCGCCGCCGTGCTGGTACTGGCTCAGTTGTGCGACGACGAGGGCCTGTTCCAGGCCTGCGGGGCCTGGATGGCCCGCACCGCGGCAGGTCGGCCGCGCCGGCTGCTGGTCCATGTGTTCATGGTGGCCTCGCTGATCACCGCGGTGCTCAGCCTGGACGCGACGGTGGTGCTGCTCACCCCCGTGGTGTTCGCCACCGCCGCCCGGCTCGGTGCCCGGCCCAGACCCCATGTCTACGCCTGCACCCATCTGTCCAACACCGCCTCGCTGCTCCTTCCGGTGTCGAACCTGACCAACCTGCTCGCGTTCGCCGCCAGCGGGCTGAGCTTCACCCGCTTCGCCGCGCTCATGGCCCTGCCGTGGCTCGTGGCCATCGGTGTGGAGTTCGTGGTCATCCGACGTTTCTTCGCCACCGACCTTGATGCCGGGGCCCAACTGCCGACGGCCCCTGCTTCCCGCGACGTGCCGGTGTTCGCTCTTGCCACGGTGACCTGCACACTGGCCGGTTTCGTGGTGACCTCCGCGCTGGGGATCAGCCCGGCGTGGGCGGCAGCTGCGGGGGCACGGTGCTCGCCTGCCGGGCCCTGGCCCGGCGCAGCACCACGCCCACCGCGATCGTGCGCGCGGCGGCGGTGCCGTTTCTCGCGTTCGTCCTGGCCCTGGGGATCGTGGTCCGGTCCGTCGTGGACAACGGCCTCGACGACGCGTTGGGGCATGTGGTGCCGGACGGCACAGGGCTGCCCGCGCTGCTGGCCATCGCTGCACTCGCCGCCGTGCTGGCCAACCTCATCAACAACCTGCCCGCGGTACTGGTGCTGCTACCGCTGACCGCACCCGCCGGCCCGGGCGCCGTACTGGCCGTGCTGCTGGGTGTGAACATCGGGCCCAACCTCACCTACGCGGGTTCCCTCGCCACCCTGCTGTGGCGACGTATCGTGCGCGAACACGACACCGAGGTGGACCTGGGCGAGTTCACCCGCCTCGGACTGCTCGCCGTGCCGGCCGCACTGCTGCTCTCGGTGCTGGCACTGTGGGCCTCGCTCCATGTGATCGGAGGCTGAACAACGTGACCATCATCGCCTGGATCGTCGAGGGCACCTGGCCCGCCTGTGTCGACGCGGTCCGTGCCCACGCACCCGAGAACGCCGATATCGCGCTGCTGCATGTGTCAGGCCCGGAGGTGCCCGGCGCCGCCCATGGCGCATACGCCGGGCTGCTCGGGCGTGCCCGTCCCGATCGCGACCCCGGCACGGCGATGGAACACCTCGCCGCCGCCTCCGCCGAACAGCTGCTCGCGGCCGCGGCCGAGCGGTTGGGGCTCCCCTGCACCCGCGAGGAACGCACGGGGCGCGCCGAGCAGGAAGTCGTCACCGCAGCCGAGGGTGCGGGACTTCTCGTCCTCGCCCGTGACGGCGACCGCTCACACCTCGGCCCTCGCAGCCTCGGCCCCGCCAGCCGCTTCATCGTCGACCACGCCCCGTGCCCGGTGCTGCTGGTCTGGCCCGAAGCCGCACCCGGCACGGCGACCCTGCCGCCACCGCCGCCCGGGCCGCACCACCACGAGTGACCTCCCGTGTCGGGGCCGACGAGGCGGCGAGGCGGCAGAAGGCCGACCGGTCTGCGCGTCATGAGGGGAAGGGCGGACCCACTCCGGTGAGGCTGAGCCAGTCACCGTCGAGGGCCTGCTGCTTCCAGGCGTCGACATCCTTTTCCGGGATCTTGTACTTACCCGCGACCTCGGCACTGGTGACGTCCCCGTAGAGCACGACCATCACGATCCGCACCTTGTCCGCGACCGTGAGTTTCTGCTTCGGCTTGTCCGGCAGGTCGCTCAGCCGGAGACAGCCGACTGCGTCGCCGCCCCGGCCTCCGTCTCCGCCCCAGCCACCGTCGCCGCCGTCACCACCCCGGCCACCCGTGCCGCCGAGGACGTCGCCACCGCGACCGCCATCACCGCCACGGCTTCCGAGGCCCGGCTTGCCGGGCTCACCCGGCTGGCCGAGCAGCCCTCCACGGCTGCCGTCGGAAGTCTGGGCCAGGCGGTCGCCACGACCGGCATGAGGTGCTGCGTGTGCGCTCTGCGACGGGGTCGCGGCGCAGGCAGTGCCGAGTGCGAGGGCCGCTGCGGTCGCCGCGAGGATGGCTGGACGCCGCCAAAGGCTTCTGGACATGGCGAACTCCGTTCCGTAACTGGGGGTTTGGTCTCACATGCTGTGTGCCGGGAGGCCCCGGGTCGCCGGGGCCTCCCGTGTGGGCCGGCACGGCCCGGACACGCACGGTCCGGGCCGTAGGGCAGTGGTCAGAAGATGCCGACGCCGCCCGGGCCACCGGTGCCGCCGAAGAGCCCGGTACCACCAGGACCGCCCGTGCCGCCGAAGACACCGGTACCACCGGGGCCGCCCTTGCCACCGAAGATGCCAGTACCGCCCGTGCCGCCGGTGCCACCGAAGATCCCGGTACCACCCGCACCGCCGGTGCCACCGAAGATCCCGGTACCACCCGCACCGCCGGTGCCACCGAAGATCCCGGTACCACCCGCACCGCCGGTGCCGGCCCTCACTTCGGGGTGGTGGTCGGCGAGGCTCACTACGGATGCGGCGGGCTTCGGGGCCGCCATCGCGCTGGCTGGAAAGATCACTCCGCCGCCGATCAGTGTGGCCGAGGCGAGCACGGCCACGAGCCGGAAGCGCGGACGCTTGGGACGGGAGATGTCGTGGGAGTGGACATTGCGAGACATGGGATTCTCCTTTGAAATTGCTACTCAGCGATTGTTGACGGTGCCGTTGTTGATGGGCACGGTATTTCCGTTGCCGAAAATGATGATGACGTTTCCCCGCCCGGTGCTCTGGCCACCGCCGCCGCCACCGCCACGGTTTCCGTGGCGCCAGTGGTCACCCTGGGGGGCTGACTTCGCGGTCACCGCGTGGTGCGAATCCGTGGCCGCGAAAGCACTCGTGGGCAGCAGCACACCTCCCGCGGCCAGAGCGGATGCGGCACTCAGCACGATGAGACGGCGGGTACGGGAAGTGCGAGCCATGACTTTTCTCCTTTATAAGAGAGAACATCCACGTGATTTACGTGAACCGTTGACTCAATTAACCCCTGGACCGGAATTCCCGTCACGCCGCTGAAACTCGGGGCTTGACAAATCGCCGACAGTCCGCTCCACGCCTATCGTGGAATTTCGGCAGTGATCTCCGTATGCGGAGGGAGCTGAGAACGTGCCGTCCGAGTCGGCCCTGGCGCCCGGGAAGCAGTCCTGGAGACCGCTGCTGGCCGTGTGCGCCGGGTACTTCATGGTGATCCTGGACGTGACGATCATCAATGTCGCCGTCCCGGTCATAGGCCGGGACCTGTCGGCCCCGCTCACCGCCCTCCAGTGGATCACCGACGGGTACACCCTGGTCTTCGCCGGCCTGCTGCTGACCGGTGGCGCACTGGGTGACCGGCTGGGAAACCGCCGGATCTTCTGTGCCGGCGTGGGCGTGTTCATCGCGTCATCGGCTGCGTGCGCACTCGCGCAGAACACCGTGAGCCTGGTTGCCGCCCGGCTGGTGGAGGGGCTCGGTGCGGCGCTGATCGTGCCCGGGTCGCTCGCGTTGCTTCAGCATGCCTACCCGGATGCCGCCACGCGCGCGCGTGCGTTCGGGCTCTGGGGATCGCTGGCGGGCATCGCCGCCTCGGCGGGGCCGCTGCTGGGCGGGGTGATCGTCTCCACAGTGGGCTGGCGCTGGGTCTTCTTCATCAACGTGCCCGTGGGATTCGCCTGCCTCGTGCTGACACTGCGCCATGTCGCACCCTCCCCCCGGGACCCCACCCGGGCCCTGGACTGGCCGGCGCAGTTGGCCGTCGTCACGGCGGTGGCGGCGCTGACCGCGGCTCTCAACGAGGCGGGACGGCGGGGCTGGACCGATCCGGCCGTCCTCGCCGGGGCGGGACTGGCCGTGCTGGCCGCCGTGGCGTTCGTGGTACGCGAATGGCTCGCCCGGTCCCCGGTGCTGCCGCTTGGCCTGATGCGCTCGCGCGCGACGAGCGGTGGGGCCGCCATCGGCCTGCTGTTCAACTTCGCCTTCTACGGCATGGTCTTCACCGCGAGCCTGGACTTCCAGCACCAACGCGGCTTCAGCGCACTCGGCGCGGGGGCGGCGCTGTTCCCGGCGGTGGCGATGACGATGTTCGCCTCCGTTCTGTCGGGGCGGCTGAGCCGTGTCACCGGCCACAGACCACTGGTGATCTCCGGCATGATCCTGGCCGCCCTGGGACTCGCGGGCTGGGTCGCCGCGGGAGACGACCCCGCCTACCCCCTGCTGGTGGCCCCGATGATGGCGGCGGGTTTCGGCACGTCCTTCGCCCTCACCGGCTCGACCGCCACCGTGATGGAGGCGGCCCCGACGGGGTACTCGGGGACCGCATCAGCTCTGTTCAACACCACGCGCCAGATCGGCAGCGCCACGGGCGTGGCGCTGGGCGGCACGCTGCTCGCCACCGCGCCGGACTACGGGGCGGGGCTGCGCACCAGCATGGCTGTCGGGGCGGTTGCCTATCTGACAGCCGCGGTGCTCGCGTGGCTGTGTGTGCCGCCCAAGCGGAAGGCGACGTGATCCGCCCGGCTCCTGCCCTGACGGCTGCGAGGATCACCAGCTGTGGGCCACGTCCACGATCAGCTTGTCGTGCGACTGCGTCACCCTGAAGGGGAGCCTGGCGCGGACGCCGAGTCCGACCTGGGTCTGCCCTTCGAAACTCGATCCGAACCTGGCATCCCTGAACGTCCGGTACCCGGTGACGTTCACGCCTGGCAGCGGCTTACCCGCCCGCCCCCGGTAGGTCTGCCTCAGGGTGTTCGGGTCACAGCTGGGCGCGGATACGAAGACCTGGAGGATGGCGCCCCCGGCCACTCGCATCGCGTCGCCGGAACCGTCCCGGCGGAAGGCATCCACATAGCCCACGCGATAGCCGAGCCGCTTTGTGGCTCCGCCGACCTCGAAGACCATGCGGTCGTAGCACCTGCCCTGACTGGTCGTGATGTTCTTCAGCGACTTCCCGTCCGCGTCCACGGCGGACTTGACGCGGCTCCCCCAGGCGGTCGCACACCCGGCGGCCGCAGCCGGTGCCTGGTGCGGCACGGAGCCGGCCGTCCCCGCGGCGCCCAACACTCCCGCAGCCGCCATGACAAGGCTCACGCCCGATGCCCACAACCTCCGCATGACCACTCCCGGCCTTGATACGTACAGGTACACGCAATGAGGCGGACAGGAAGCGCGAGAACCGCGAACCGCTCCGCACACGGAATTCGGCGACTCTCACCGCCGAAATCATCATGAAAGTACCAGTAACGACTCTTCTGTGACGTACGGCCAGGCCCTCGCACGTCCAGCGACACCCCCATCGCACCGCGATCGGGTGACTTTTCGTGGCGTCTCCGCGTCACCGTGTTTACGCGGCCGGTGGTGGCCGCGGGCGCGGGTAGCGTGACTCCGGCGCCACAGCTCATCGCTGAGCCCAGTCGGCCGATCACCCACCGTCTCCCCTCGCCGCCCTTCGAGGAACCCCGATGGACCTGCGTATCGAAGACCGCGTGTATCTCATCACCGGTGCCTCCTCGGGGATCGGCGCGGCCGTTGCCAGGCTGCTTGCCGCCGAGGGAGCCACGGTCGTCGGCGTCGCCCGCAAGCCGTGGACGATCGACGCACCCGGCGGGCGGGGAAGCACCGTCACTGCGGATCTGTCGGAACCGGCGGCCGCCGAGTACGTCGTCGCCCGTGTCGTCGAGCGTCACGGGCGGCTGGACGGCCTGGTCAACAATGTGGGAGCAGTGCGCTCCCACCAGGGCTTCCTCGACATCTCCGACGAGGAGTGGAAGGCGACGTTCGAGACCAACCTCCACTCGGCGGTGCGGATGACCCGTGCCGCACTGCCCGTACTCCTGCAGTCCGACGGCGCTGCCGTTGTGCATGTCGCGAGCGAGGCCGCCCGCCTCCCCGAGCCGGCCATCGCCGACTACGCGGCTGCGAAGACCGCGCTGCTCTCGGTGTCGAAGGCACTCGCCGGCGAGTTCGGGCCACAGGGCGTACGTTCGAACGTCGTGCTGCCCGGCCCTACGCGAACCGCACTGTTCGACGCACCGGGCGGATTCGCCGAGCAGCTCGGCGAGCGGTTCGGGCTGCCGGCGGATGAAGCGGTCGACCACTTCATCCGTGAGGTGCGCCGACTGCCGTCGGGGCGGATCGGGAGCCCGGACGATGTCGCTCCGGTCGTGGCCTATCTGCTCTCGCCGCTGGCCTGCCAAGTCACCGGTTCAGAGTGGGGAGTTGACGGCGGCGCACTGCGGCAGGTGTGACCGTCACCGGTGCCACGGGCCCACTCGCCCACGTGTCAGGCGGCGTTTGTGGTTCTCAGATCTCGCTCCGACCAGCTCATGTGCGGGGGTCTCGGTGGTACGGTGTCGCTCTCGTCCCACGGGATGATGGCAACACAACTGAGCGACAACTTGTGACAGTCACACGTGCACGTGCCACCGGTCAGGGCAACGGTCGCACCCCGAAATCACGCAGGCACGTCCCAAGCTGCACTCTTCACTTCTCTGGAGCGCACCAATGACAGCAGAAGTCAACGCAACGGGCAGCGTCGAAGCAACAACGACTCTGCTCCAAGCAGAGCTTCCTCAACTGGAGAAACAGCAGGCGGCGTTGCAGGCAGAGCTTGCAGTGGTCTCCGATCGGCTGGAATCAGTGCGCGGCGCACTGACAGCGCTGAGCGCCTTGTCGGCCACCACACTTCCTCGTCCCCGCACCGCGGAGAGCGAGCAGGTGGTCGTCGCGGCGGAGCAGGAGGCCACGGAAACGGCCCCCGCCCCTGCGGAGGAGGTCGCCGCTGCTACTGCTGCCGGGCCGAGTGAGGCCAAGCCGGCCCGCGGGTCGGCTGCGAGTGCGAGGAAGCGTGCCGCTTCCAAGACGGTCGGAAAGCAGGCGGACAAGCGCCGTACTGCGAAGAAGCCCGCAACCGCCAAGACGGCGAGGACGAAGCCCTCACCGGAGCCGGAGCCGGAGGAGCGCACGGCCGCGGACGGCACGGGCCTTACCGACCAGGTGCTCACCGTCCTCAACGGCCAGGCCGGTACCGCTCTGCGTGCCCGTGACGTGGCCCACGCGATCGGTCGTGACGGCAGCGCGGGCAACATCAACACCGTCCGCAGCACCTTGGACCGTCTCGTCGCGACCTCCCGTGTCCACCGGGCAGGCCGTGGGCTCTACGAGGCCGTAGGCGGCTGACACTGCCGGTTTTCGCACCGCGAGAGCCGACCCGCCACCGCTGTGAGTACACAGCGGTGGCGGGCTTTTTCGTACCCGCGTTGCGGGACGCGGAGAGCTGGGTTTCTCCAGAGGCCACCAGGGACCGGCAGATGACACGTCGTCAAAGCTAGTCGAATGCCGGACAGTTGTGTTCTCCAAACGAACAACAGATGGTCAAGAAGTTGTGAGGCAATTGTCGGCGTTCCGTCAATTGCGTTCGTTCGGTGGGAGGCTGGTCAGCGGTCAACCCCCCACAGGACAAGCGATGGAGATCGCATGACCCCCCACAAGAACACCCGGCGCGCCGCTGCCCTCGTGGCCGCGGCCGCCATGCTCATCGTCGGCACCGAAGCAGGTTCGGCGATCGCGGCACCCGACAACGGCCCCCGTCCCGTGCCCTCCCCCACGGCCCAGGGGCGCGCCGCCGCCATCAAGGCGGCGCAGGAGCAGTCCGCCGCGGCCGCCACCCAACTCGGTCTGGGCGCCCAGGAGAAGCTGCTCGTCCGCGACGTCATCAAGGACGCGGACGGCACCGTCCACACCCGCTACGAGCGCACCTACGCCGGGCTGCCGGTGCTGGGCGGCGACCTGGTCACCCACACCACGGGGAACGGCACCCTCAAGGGCGTGGACAAGGCCAACGACGACCGCATACAGGTGCCGACGACCGTTGCCGCGCGCAAAGCCGCGGCCGGCGCACGCAAGGTGATCTGGGCGGGCGAGGGCAAGCCGGTACTCGCGTTCGAGACCGTCAAGTCCGGGCTGCAGAAGGACGGCACGCCCAGCAGACTGCATGTCATCACCGACGCCGCCACCGGGAAGAAGCTCCACCAGTTCGAGGCCGTCGAGACGGGCAGCGGCACCAGCCAGTACAGCGGCGAGGTGACCGTCTCCACCACCAAGAACGGCGACACCTTCGAGCTCGCCGACGGCGAGCGCGGCGGCCACAAGACCTACGACCTGAAGCACGGCGAGAGCGGCACCGGCACTCTGCTGACCGACGAGGACGACAAGTGGGGTGACGGCACCGGGGCGAACGAGCAGACCGCGGCGGTCGATGCCCACTACGGCGCGGCGATGACCTGGGACTTCTACAAGACCGAGCTGGAGCGCAACGGCATAGCCGGCGACGGCAAGGCCGCCTACTCCCGGGTCCACTACGGCGACAGCTACGTCAACGCCTTCTGGGACGACAGCTGCTTCTGCATGACCTACGGCGACGGCGAGGGCAACAAGAAGGCCCTCACGGCGATCGACGTGGCGGGCCACGAGATGAGCCACGGTCTGACGTCGCACACCGCCAACCTCGAGTACAGCGGCGAGTCCGGCGGGCTCAACGAGGCGACCAGCGACATCTTCGGAACCTCCGTGGAGTTCTTCGCGAACAACAAGGAGGACGTGGGCGACTACCTCATCGGCGAGAAGGTCGACATCCGCGGCGACGGGACCCCGCTGCGCTACATGGACAAGCCCAGCAAGGACGGCAGCTCGCTGGACGCCTGGAAGGAAGGCGCCGGCGACACCGACGTCCACTACTCCTCCGGGATCGCCAACCACTTCTTCTTCCTGCTGGCCGAGGGCAGCGGCAAGAAGACGGTCAACGGCGTCGATTACGACTCTCCCACCTCCGACGGTTCGACCGTCACCGGCATCGGCCGCGAGAAGGCCTACAAGATCTGGTACAAGGCGCTCACCACGTACATGACCTCGACCACCGACTACAAGGCCGCCCGCGAGGCGACCGTGAAGGCGGCCGGCGACCTCTACGGCGCGGACGGGACGGAAGCGAAGACCGTCGCCGCCGCGTGGGGCGCGGTCAACGTCAAGTAGCACCTGCCCGACCGACGAGGTGCCCTGCACGAGCTGATGGCTCGTGCAGGGCACCTCGCCTCTCCGGGGTATCAGGCGACGGCGGCACGGCCCGCGACGAAGACCCTGGCCGTCTCGGCGACACGGTGGCCAAGGTGCTCGGCGGTGGCGATGTCGGCCTTGTGGACGGCCTCGGGGCCCTCGTCGGAGTTGGTCTGGGCGCCGGCGCCCAGGAAGATGCCGAGGCGGTTGACGTCGTGCTCGGAGCCGGTGCTGGAGTTCCAGCCGGGCTTGAGGCCGAGACCGACCCAGTGCATGCCGTGCTGGGCGGCGAGGATCTGGAAGAACTGCAGGGTGTGCAGCTTGTCGCCGCTCTTGGAGCCGGAGTTGGTGAACCCGGCCGCCAGCTTCCCCCGCCAGGCGTCGGAGAACCAGCGCTTCGACGTGGCCTCGGCGAAGACGTGGAAGGCGCCGGACGCCGTGCCCATGTAGGTGGGCGAGCCGAAGACGATCGCGTCGGAGCGGTCCAGCAGCTCCCATCCGGCTTCGGTGATCTCGTCAACCCTCACCAGGTGCACCTCGGCGCCGTCACGGGACGCACCCGCGGCCACGGCCTCGGCTATGACGGCGGTGTGGCCGTATCCGGAGTGGTAGGCGATCGAGACGACAGGGGTGGTCACGTGAGTGCTCCTCGTAACGAGTGGTGACATGCGGCTTCACACGGGCGCCCGGGCAGCGGCACCGAACGAAAGGAAAGCACTTACTTTTGGAAAGCGCAACCCAAGAGTGGGTGCTCGGCATGGCATGCGGGGTGGGATGCCGCCGGTGAGGGTGGCCACGCACAGCACATCGCCCGAGGTCAAGTCCCGAGTTTCTGTGGCATGACGAGCCTCCGGCCGAGAGGGCCTACTGGAGGGACCCGGTGAGGAGGAGTCGATCATGCCCGTCATATCCGTTCCGCAGGACTTCAACGAGGAAGAGCTCTACGTCGGCCTCGAAGGGATCTTCGGCCACCCGCTGTTCCTCAAGTGCGAGGGGTTCAACTTCGCCGGCTCGATCAAGCTCAAGGCCGCAACCGAGATGGTCGAGGCCGCGGAGCGCGACGGTCTGCTCACCGCGGACTCGGTCCTCGTCGAGTCCTCATCCGGAAATCTCGGTGTGGCACTGAGCATGCTCGCGGCCAGCAAGGGCTACCGGTTCGTGTGTGTGACCGACTCCCGCTGCAATCTGTCCACACGGCTCCTGATGGAGGCCCTCGGCAGCGAGGTCCACGTGATCTCGGAGCCCTCAGCCGTGGGCGGTCTCCTCGGCGCCCGTATCGACCATGTCCGCGCGCTGTGCGCCCGGGATGACCGCTACGTCTGGCTCAACCAGTACACCAACCCCCACAACGGGATGGCGCACTATCGCAGGACCGCTCCTGCCATCGCGCGGCAGTTCCCGGATCTGGATGTCCTGTTCGTCGGGGCAGGTACCACCGGAACCCTGATGGGCTGCGCACGCTACTTCCGCCGGTGGCACCGTCCGGTCCGGATCGTGGCAGTCGACACCGCCGGCTCGGTGACGTTCGGCGGCCACCCGGGCAGGCGGATGATCCCCGGCCTGGGCACCAGCGTGCGACCACCGCAACTGGACGAATCCCTGGTGGACGAGGTGGTGAGCGTCGAGGAGGCCGACACCATTCGCGCCTGTCACCGGTTGGCCCGCCGGGGCTTCCTGTTCGGGGGGTCGACCGGCACCGTGGTGAGCGGGGCCGTCAGCTGGCTCGAAGAGCACGGTCAGCAGGACCTGACGGCGGTGGCCATCGCCCCCGATCTCGGTGAGCGATACCTGGAGACGATCTACCAGACCAACTGGGTGCACGACCTCTACGGAGAGGGCGTCCTGGGCCCCGAGCCCCTGGTCGCCGCGCCCCGGGCGGCCTGATCACCGGCGACAAGGGTTCGCCGCGGGTCTCCGCGACACTCCCGCCGCTGGTGCTCCCCGTCCCGCGGGATCATGCTGGTCAGTAGTGCCCTGGCCTGCGCACACGAATGAGCGACGGCGAGATGACCCGCGATGGAGCACCCCCCCAGCCCTTCCCAGTCGGCGGAGCGACCGCGCACCCCGGACGCCCGCCTCGGCAGCGAACCACTGGATGAACGACTGCAGGAGTGGGCGTTCACCCAGCATCCCTGCGCCCTGGCCGTCTTCGACGCGGACCTGCGACTGGTCCGGGCCAACCCCGGGATGACGGAGGGACTCGGCCTCGCCGATACCCCGGCGCGGGGGCTGCGGCTGCCGGACATCGTCCCCGGCCCGACGGGAGACGCGGTCGAGGCCGCCCTGCGCCTGGCGCTCGGCACCGGTGAACGCCAGGACACCCAGCTCCCCGTCCCCCCGTCGGCCGGCACCCGCAGGCCGGCCGGACGGCCGGCGACAGCGACTCCGCTGCGCGACCCCGACGGGCAGGTCCGCGGCGTGTGCCTCGTCGCCCATCACACCGCGGAGCAGGCCCCCGCGACCCAGCGCAAGCTGCTGCTCGACGACGCGACGCGCATCGGTACCACCCTGAACATCAGCCACACCGCCCAGGAACTCGCCGAAGTCGCCGTCCCCCGCCTCGCCGACTACGCCGCCGTCGACCTCCTCGACCTGTCGCGGCACAGCGACACACAGCCCGGTATCCAGCCCGGCTCACCTCTCACCCTGAGTCGCGCCGCCGCCCGGTCCACCGGTGACAACGCACCGTACCCAGCGCCGTCCCCGGGAGAGAGCCTCACCTGTCCGCCTCACTCACCCGTCGCCGAGGCCCTCGCCCAGCGGCGCCCCGCCCTGTACGACACCAGCGACGACGCCATCACCCGCTGGATAGCGCGCGATCCCCAGGCGGCCTGGATCCACGCCGCCCAGGCCCACTCCCTCATGATCGTCCCCCTCCATGCCCGCGGCACCACCCTCGGCGTCGTCCTTTTCGCCCGCGGCACGCATCCGGGGCCCTTCACCCCCGACGATCTGAAGCTGGCCGAGCAACTCACCACCCACACGGCCATCAGCATCGCCAACGCCCGCCGCTACACCCGTGAACGCACCACGACGATGACGCTCCAGCGCAGCCTGCTCCCCCATACGCTCCCCCACCAGGCCGCGCTCGACATCGCCACCCGCTACCTCCCCGCCGGTGGCGACACGGGAGTGGGGGGCGACTGGTTCGACGTCATTCCCCTGTCCGGTGCCCGGGTCGCGCTCGTCGTCGGCGATGTCGCCGGGCACGGGATCCGGGCCTCCGCGACCATGGGCCGTCTGCGTACCGCCGTGCGCACCCTCGCCGATGTCGACCTGCCTCCCGACGAGCTGCTCACCCATCTCGACGACCTCGTCATCCATCTGTCCACGGACACCACACCGAGCGACGACACCCCGGAAACCGAATCCGGAGTCGGCACCACCTGCCTCTACGCCATCTACGACCCCACCAGCCGGCACTGCACCTTCGCCCGCGCGGGGCATCCCCCACCCGCCATCGTCAACCCGGACAGCACGGTGTACTTCCTGGACGTTCCAGCCGGACCGCCGCTGGGCCTCGGGGGCCTCCCCTTCGAGACCACCGACATCGAGCTCCCCGAAGGCACTCTCCTCACGCTCTACACCAACGGGCTGCTCCAGCCCCAGCACCAGGACATCGACGACACGCTCGACAAGATGTTCACCACCCTGGCCCGCCCCACCGCCGCTCTCGACACCCTCGCCGACCGGCTGCTCACCACCCTCCTCACCCGGCCGCCGAGCGACGACATCGCCCTCCTGCTGGCCCGCACCCGCGTCCTCGGCACCGAGCAGATCGCCACCTGGACACTCCCCGACGACCCCGCGATCGTCGCCGAGGCCCGCCACCACGCCACGGACCAGCTCAGCGCCTGGCAGCTCCCGGACGCCACGTACATCACCGAACTCATCGTCAGCGAACTCGTCACCAATGCCATCCGCTACGGCGCTCCGCCCATCCAGCTCCGCCTCATCCACCATGACAACACCCTGACCACAGAGGTCTCGGACACCAGCAGCACCACCCCGCATCTGCGCCGCGCCCGCACCTACGACGAAGGAGGCCGCGGGCTGCTTCTCATCGCCCAGCTCGCGCACCGCTGGGGTACCCGCCACGCCCCGGCCGGCAAGACCATCTGGACCGAGCAGACCCTCTCGACCAGCCCTGGAAGTCAGGGCCCGTGAGGTCTCGTCAGGGCGTCATGCCATCCGTAGCGCCCTGACGGAACACCGGCCTGGCCCAGTCGGGCGGTTCCGGGGGCGGCCCCGGGTACGACGGGGACGCGGCGACGAGGGTGTCGATCCGTGTCGGCTGACGAACGCCGCCGCTGCCGTCGCTCGTGGTGGCGGCGCGCATGGCCGCGACGAAGCCGAGGCAGGATTCATAACGGTCGTCGGGCACCTTCGCGAGCGCCTTGGCGAGCACCTCGTCGAGGGCGGGTTCGCTGCCGGGCCGCTTTTCGCTCAAGGGCGGTGGCTGATCGTACTGATGCGCCCACAGCAGCGCGATGTCCTCGTCGCGCTGGAAGGGGGGCTTGCCGGTCAGGGTCTCGTACACCACACAGGCAAGGCTGTACAGGTCGCATCGGGCGTCCACCGGTCGGCCGGAGATCTGTTCCGGTGCCACGTAGTCGAGGGTGCCGACGAACTCTCCGACGGTGGTGAAGCCGGTGAGTGAGAGCGACTTCTTCGTCAAGCCGAAGTCGGTGAGATAGACGTGCTCGGGATGGTCGCTGTCGGTGCCCTTGGCGACCAGGATGTTGCCGGGCTTGACGTCCCGGTGGACCAGATCGTGTTCGTGTGCCGCGTCGAGCGCCGACGCCACCTGCGCGGCGATACGGATGGCGGTGGTCGTGGACAGCGGGCCGTCGCGGTCGAGCAGGGCTCGCAGGTCGAGACCGGAGACATAGCGCATCGCGATGTAGAGGATCCCCTCCGTCTCTCCCGCCTCGAAGATCGGCACGATATGGGGATGGTCGATCGCCGCGGCCACGCGTGACTCGTGGGTGAAGCGCCGCCGGAAGGTGTCGTTGCGGGCGAGCTCAGGGGCGAGCAGCTTGAGCGCGACCGTGCGGTCAAGGCGCAGGTCCCGCGCGCTGTAGACGACGGCCATGCCGCCGCGTCCGATCTCCCGCTCCACGCGGTAGCCCGCGATCTGCTCGCCGATCAGGCCGGAGGGCCGCCCCGCGTACGGGTTCTCGCCCGACGCCCGTTCCATCAGGTGGTCCCAGGACGCTCGGGGTCCCGTACGTCCGGGGCCTCAGCCGGCGTGGCGGGCAGCTCAGCCATGGGGGGATTCTATCCAGCGGCCTCCCCCGGCGCCCGGCGTGATGCGGCGCCGCCCGCCGGGCCGTGTCCGGGGAATCCCGACGGCCCGCGGGACCGGCACCGCGCCTCGCGTGGTCGCGGCGGAGTGCCGGTCCTGGCTGGTACCGGCCGGGCGGACCCGGGCTCAGGCCGTGGCCGTGTCCGTGTTCAGGAGCGCGGTCCCCTCGGCGAGGGCCTCCCGTGCCGCGGCGAGCGCCTCTTCGCGGTCGTCGGGCACGAGGCCGATCCGGGTGCGGCGGTCCAGCAGGTCCGCCTCGTCGAGAGCGCCCTCGTGCCGTACCGCCCAGAGCAGTTCCGCCCGGGTGATGGGGTGGCCCGGGACGACGGGCTGGGCCAGGGCAGGGTCGGCGGCGGCCAGGGCGTGCACGTCCAGGGCCTCCGTACCGTAGCGGCGCACCAGGCGGCGGGGGGCGCTGAGGGTCGCCAGGGTGCTGGGACGGGCGGCGCCGACGAGAGGGGTGCCGGCGGTGCGGCACGGTCCGGCGGTCAGCCGCCGCGCGGCGACGGCGGCGTCCACGGCGTCCTGGGCCATGCGGCGGTACGTGGTGAGCTTGCCGCCGACGACGGTGACGACGCCGTCGGGCGAGGTGAGCACGGCGTGCTTGCGGGAGATGTCGGCGGTGCGGCCGGAGCCGTCCGCCCCCGAGGTGTCCAGGAGCGGCCGGAGCCCGGCGAAGGCCCCGACGACGTCGTCACGGCTGAGCGGGACGTCGAGCGCGGAGCCAAGGGTGTCGAGCAGGAAGCCGATGTCCGTCTCGGGCACCTCGGGCACGTCCGGGATGTCCCCGTCGACCGGTTCGTCGGTCAGGCCGACGTACACCCGGCCGTCGCCCTGCGGCAGGACCAGCACGAAGCGGTTGCTCTCCCCGGGGATGGGGATGTGCAGGCCGGCCGAGAGACCGCCGAGGCTCTCGGAGCGCAGCACGAGGTGGGTGCCCCGGGACGGCCGCAGCCGGATGTCGTCCACCAGGCCACCGGCCCAGACACCGGTCGCGTTGATGACCGCGCGGGCGCGGATCTCCAGGGTCTCGCCCGTGAGTTCGTCGCGGACCGTGGCACCGCTGCCGGTCACGCTGAGCGCCCGGGCGCGGGTGAGGATACGGGCACCGTGGGCGGCCGCGGTCCGGGCGATCGCGGTGACGAGGCGGGCGTCGTCGGCGAGCTGACCGTCCCAGGACAGCAGCCCGCCGCGCAGACCGGTGGGGCGCAGCGCGGGGGCCATGTGCCGGGTCTCGACCGCGGAGAGCGTGCGGGGAGCGGGCAGGGTGCGGCGCGAGGTGCGAGCGGCGAGCCGCAGCATGTCGCCCGCGAGGAAACCGGCCTGGGCGAGGGCCGCCTGTCCGCGGGAGACGAGCGGCGTGAGGGGCAGCACGAACGGCTGGGCGCGCACGAGGTGCGGAGCGGTGCGCTCCATCAGGATGCCCCGCTCGACGGCGCTCTCGTGGGCGACGTCGAGCTGGCCGGTGGCGAGGTAGCGCAGTCCGCCGTGGATCAGCTTGGAGCTCCACCGGGAGGTACCGAAGGCGAAGTCGTGGGCATCGACGGCGGCGACGCTCAGGCCACGGGTGGCGGCGTCGAGTGCGGCGCCGGCGCCGGTCGCGCCGAGTCCGACGACGAGAACGTCGACCTGGCCGGATTCGGCGCCCTCGGCCAGCTCGGCGAGTTCACGGGCGCGGCGGGCGGCGGTGAGTGACGAGGCGGGGGTGGCGTGTGTGGCGGCGGGCTGGGCTCCGGCAGGGCGGCTCATGGGGTGAGGATCCTCTCCAGAAGGGTCCGCAGCTCTTCGAGGAAGGCCGCGTCGGTGAGGCGGGGGTCGGCCTCGTCGGTCATCGTGCGCAGCGAGAGCGTGAAGGACTGGACGACGAGCAGCAGCGCACGGGCTTGCAGGTCGGTGTGTTCCCTGCGGACGGACCCGTCTGCGTGGCCTTCCGTCAGGGCGGCGGTGATGAGCCCGAGCAGGGCTTCCTGGCTGGCGCCACGGCGGTCGAGCACGTACGGCAGGAGCAGTTCGGGGTCGACGTCGATGATCTTGTGGAACAGCGGATGCGCCCGGAAGGCGCCCACTCCGGCCACCAGCCCGTCCACGAGCCGCGTCCGGGTGGGGGCGCCCTGCTCGACCGCGGGCATGGTGGTGACCGCGACGCTGATCCATTCCCGGGTCATCAGATCACCGACGAGCGTGCGCACGTCGGGCCAGCGACGGTAGAGCGTCATCCGGGAGACACCGGCGCGGCGGGCCACGTCGGTGAGCGTGGTGCGGCGCACGCCGACGGCCAGGACACAGTCGCGTGCCGCGTCGAGCACGGCATCTTGGTCCGCATGGTTGTGACGAATGGGCGTCATCTGTCACAGTGTAATGCAGTGCAGGGGCGAACGAGCCGGAGGGACGCACGCGGAAAGCGCCTCCCGAGCCCCGGGCCGAAGGCCGGGGGAAGCCCCGAGCCCCAAGACCCGCGCGGCACTGCGCCCCCGCGAAACCGACGGTGAGGAATGACTCGAGTGATGTCGACCGACATGTTGTGGAGCGGCTGGGGAGACCCGGCCAAGGCGGCCGCGCTGCCTGAATCGGTGACCGGCCTGCTGCGTGACCTGCTCGGAGTCGTGCCCCGTGAGAGCGGTCCCGCCGGGCTGGGCGACATCACGGTCGCCGGCACCCCGCTGGGCGACAAGGCGCTCCGGACGCTCGCCGAGCGTGTGGGCGGGCAGGAGCATGTGCGGACCGACGCGGAGAGCCGTATCCGGCACACCCGCGGCAAGTCGACTCCGGACCTGCTGCGCATCCGTGCCGGCGAGACCGACGACATCCCGGCCGCGGTCGTGCTTCCGGGCAGCCACGACGAGGTGCTCGCCGTGCTGCGCGCCTGCGCGGAGCTGGACCTGGCCGCCGTGCCGTTCGGCGGTGGCACCTCGGTCGTGGGCGGTCTGGCCCCGCAGGGCGGGCGCCTCTTCATCGCGCTGGACCTGCGCCGGCTCGACGCCCTCACCGCCCTGGACGAGGTATCGCGCACGGCCACTCTCCAGGCCGGTCTGCGTGCACCGCAGGCCGAGGCGCTGCTGAACGAGCAGGGCTTCACCCTGGGCCACTTCCCGCAGTCGTACGAGTGGGCCTCCATCGGCGGGTTCGCCGCGGCCCGCTCCAGCGGTCAGGCGTCCGCCGGCTACGGCCGCTTCGACGAGATGGTGCTGGGCCTGACCGTGGCCACCCCGGAGGGCACCCTGGACACCGGCCGGGCTCCCCGGTCGGCCGCGGGCCCCGATCTGCGTCAGCTGGTACTCGGCTCCGAGGGCGCACTGGGCGTCATCACCTCGGTGACCGTGAGGATCAGGCCGCTTCCGCAGGTCCGTGTGTACGAGGGCTGGCGCTTCCCCTCGTTCGAGGCCGGTGCGGCGGCGCTGCGCAAGCTCGCCCAGGACGGCCCGCGGCCGACCGTGCTGCGCCTGTCGGACGAGTCGGAGACCTTCATCGGCCTGGCACAGCCGGACAAGATCGGCAACGCGGAGCCGTCGGCCGCCGGATGCATGGCGATCGCGGGATACGAGGGCACCCCGGAGGACACCGCCGAGCGCCGTGAGCAGGCCCGGAAGGTGCTGCTGGCCTGCGGCGGCGAGTTCGCGGGCGAGGAGCCCGGCGAGCGCTGGGCCCACGGCCGCTACAACGCGCCCTACCTGCGCGACGCCCTGCTTGACGCAGGGGCGTTCGCGGAGACGCTGGAGACGGCCACGTACTGGTCGAATCTGCCGGTGCTCTACGACGCCGTGCGCCAGGCGCTGACGGCCGCGCTCACCGAGGCGGGCACTCCGCCGCTGGTCATGTGCCACATCTCGCATGTGTACGAGAACGGCGCGTCGCTGTACTTCACCGTGGTGTCGGCCCAGGGTGATGACCCCGTCGCACACTGGGCCCCCGTCAAGAAGGCCGCCAGCGACGCGATCATCGCGGCCGGTGGCACCATCAGCCACCACCACGGTGTGGGCACCGACCACCGCGACTGGTTCGCCCGTGAGATCGGTCCGGTCGGGGTACGGATCCTGCAAGCCGTCAAGGCCGAGCTCGACCCCGCGGGTTTGCTCAGCCCCGGCATCCTGATCCCGCCCCGCTGATCCGCCCGGTCCCGTCCGCGGGCACCCGCCACCCGTCACCATCAAGCCACCGACCCCTCACCCGGCCGGCCTTCCGAAAGGCGCACACATGCGACAGTTCACCGCCGTCGTCAACCCCACCGCTGGAGGCTCCAGCGGAGCGGCCGGGCTGCTGGTGGTGGCCCGGCTGCTGCGGGAGGCGGGTGCCGAGCTCGACACCCAGTACAGCCGGAGCCTGGAGCACGCGCAGGAGCTCGCACGCCAGGCCGGTGAGCAGGGGCGTGTGGTGCTCGCCGTGGGCGGTGACGGGATGGCCGGCTGCGTGGGCGGGGCGCTGAGCGGGACGGACGCGGTGCTCGGCCTCGTACCGGCGGGACGCGGCAACGACTTCGCCCGCGCGCTCGGGCTGCCCACCGACCCGGCCGAGCTGGCCGATGTGCTGCTGAACGGCTCGCCCCGGCCGGTCGACACCATCGAGGTCGAGTCGGCCGTCCATGCCAGGACGTCCGTGCTGGGCAGTGTGTACTCCGGTGTCGACGCGGTGGCCAATCTCCACGCCAATTCCGCGAAGCTGCTGCGCGGGTCCGCCTCCTACTACGCGGGCGGACTGCGGGCCATGGCGACCTGGCGGCCCGCCGCGTTCCGGGTGACCGTGGACGGGGTGGAGTACGAGCGCAGCGGCTACAGCGTGGTCGCGGCCAACTCGGGCTACTACGGCTCAGGGCGCAACATCGCGCCGGGCGCCCGGATCGACGACGGGCTCCTGGACGTCGTGATCATCCGGCATGCGCCCCGGCACCTGTTCTTCGCCATGATGAACGAGCTCAAGACGGGCGCCCATGTGGACCGCCCCGAGGTCGAGATCGTGCAAGGCAAGGAAGTGCGCATCGAGGCCGACCGCGCCGTCCCGTACGGAACGGACGGCGAGGTCAACGCCACACTCCCGGTGACGGCCCGCGTCCAGCCGGGTGCGCTCAAGGTGCTGCACCGAGGGGCACCGCACTGAACCTGCCGCACTGAACTCGGCCCATCGCACCGTCACTTGACCCAAGACCCCATGGCCCACGGGGCGACACCTCCAGGTGTCGCCCCGTGGGTTTTGTGCTGCGCACCCCCGAACCAAGAAGAGCCTTTTGTCCGAAATTGCCGTAGGGCGGTCCCGCTCAATTCAGACTCTTGTGGCGGCAATCACAGAAACCGACACTTGCCGTAGACCGTCCATATTCGGATCCTAGGAATTCCCTAGGCGGTTCCCACCCATTAGCTATGAACCGCATCACACGGGATCAGGTAAGACTAATCACGTGAAAGGCCCGGCAATATGCGGCTGTCCCCCCTCCCCAAGAAGGCCACATCCAGGGCCTTCCGCTACCTCGCAGGCAGCGCCGCCGGCGCGGCCGTTCTGCTCGGCGTCAGCACGGCCGCCTTCCCGGCATCGGCATCGGCAACTCCCGCCAGTCCCCAGCGCATTGACGTCTGGATCGACCACGCACTCCTGGTCATGCGAGCCGAGGGAATTCCCGGTAGCCACGAAGGAATCCGCCGCAATCTCATACGCGAGTCGGCCGGTGACCCTTTCGCCATCAACCTCTGGGACTCGAACGCCAGGGCGGGCATTCCCTCTAAAGGTCTCATGCAGGTAATTGACCCCACATTTCGGACATACCACGTTAATGGCACATCCTGGGACATCTACGACCCGATTGCCAACATCACCGCCGCATGCAATTACGCGGCCAAGCGCTACGGGTCCATCGACAACGTCAACGGCGCGTACTGAGACCCGACCCGCCTCTTCGGACACCGACCGGTGAAAGCGGTACAAACCAGGCGTACTCTGGTCACACCGCCGTAACGCACCGCGAGTGACTGATGGAGGCGGCGTATGACCGACCCCCACGGCTTCCTCAAGACCCCCCGCCGCCCCGTCCCGGCGCGGCGGGTCGAGGAACGGCTCGACGACTGGCGGGAGGTCTACGCGGGGCAGGCACTTCTCCCACTGGTGTCCGAGCAGGCGGGGCGCTGCATGGACTGCGGGATTCCGTTCTGCCACAGCGGCTGCCCACTCGGGAACCTCATCCCCGAGTGGAACGCCTACGCGACACGGGGCGACTGGCGCGCCGCCGCGGAGCGGCTGCACGCCACCAACAACTTCCCCGAGTTCACCGGGCGGCTCTGTCCGGCACCCTGCGAGGACGCCTGTGTGCTGGCCATCAACACCGACCCGGTGACCATCAAGAACGTCGAGCAGGCCATCGCCGACGAAGCCTGGGAGCGCGGCTACACACCACCGCGGCCTCCGGAGCGGCTCAGCGGGAAGTCCGTGGCCGTGATCGGCTCGGGACCGGCGGGTCTGGCCGCCGCGCAGCAGCTCACCCGCACCGGTCACACGGTCGCCGTGTACGAACGAGCCGACCGGATCGGCGGACTGCTGCGCTACGGCATCCCCGAGTTCAAGATGGAGAAGCAGTACCTGGACCGCCGTGTGGAGCAGATGCGGGCGGAGGGCACCAAGTTCCGCACCTGCATGGACGTCGGCGGTGATCTCGATGCCAGGGAGCTGCGGAGGCGCCATGACGCGGTGGTCGTCGCCGTGGGCGCGATGGAGCAGCGGGAGCTGCCCGTCCCCGGGCGCGAGCTCGGAGGTATCCACCAGGCCATGGAGTACCTGACGCTCGCCAACCGCGTCAGGGAAGGCGACTACGCCACCACCCCGCTCAGCGCCGAGGGGAAGCACGTGGTGATCATCGGCGGCGGCGACACCGCGTCGGACTGCCTGGGCACGGCCCTGCGCCAGGGCGCGGCCTCGGTGGTGCAACTCGACATCAACCCGGAGCCGGGCGACGCCCGCCCGGACACCCAGCCCTGGCCGGTCACCCATCCGAAGGTGTACCGGATCTCGCACGCCCACCAGGAGGCGCGGGGCCGCGAGGGCTCGGACCCCAGGCTGTTCGCCTCCGCCACGCTCCGCTTCGACGAAGGCCTCCCGGGGCATGTCCGGGCGCTGTGCCTGGCGGAGGTGGAGCCGGTGCGCCGAAGTCCGCTGCCCGGCACCCAACGCGCGGTCCCCGCGGAGCTGGTCCTCATCGCGCTCGGCTTCTCCGGCCCCGAGCGGCACAGCGGACTGCGGGAGCAGCTCGGGCTCGTCCTGGACGACCGGGGAAACTTCGCACGGGACGAGGCCTTCGCGGCGCTGGCGGGTGCGACCGGCGAGACAGGGGGCGGGGTGCTCGACGGGGTGTTCGTGGCCGGTGACGCCGGGCGCGGTCAGTCGCTCGTGGTGTGGGCCATCGCGGAAGGCCGGGCCGCGGCTGCCGCGACGGACCGCTATCTGACCGGGACCACCGTGCTTCCCGCACCGATCGGCCCCACCGACCGGCCGATGGTCGCCTGACCCCGCTGGCCGGCCAGGCCGCTGCTCCGAGGGGAAATTCGGCTGCGCCACGATGACCCGCCCGAGCACACTGTCCTGGCCTGCCCGTGATACGGGCAGGCGCTCCCCGCTTCCCGTATGCCCGGACAGGGCCCGGTTCTCCCAGGAGTTGTCTCTTGCAGTCGGCCGTCACCGTCACGCCCACCAGGCTCCCCGAGCTGCTGCTCGGTCTCGCGACGGTACGGCCCGTCTTCATCTGGGGCGCACCCGGTATCGGCAAGTCTTCCCTCGTAAGGGAGTTCGCGGCGTCGCTGGGTCTGGAGTGCGTGAGCCTGCTCGGTACGCAGCTCGCGCCCGAGGACCTCGTCGGAGTCCCCCAGATCCGGGACGGCCGGTCGGTGTTCTGCCCGCCCGAGACGATCGCCCGGGACACCCCGTACTGCCTGTTCCTCGACGAACTGAACGCGGCGACCTCGGACGTGCAGAAAGCCTTCTACTCGCTCATCCTCGACCGCCGCATCGGCAGCTACGAACTTCCCGCCGGATCGATCGTCATCGGCGCCGGAAACCGGGCCACCGACAACGCGCTCGCCCGCCCGATCGCCTCCGCCCTCGTCAACCGGCTGACCCACGTGCATCTGCGGGCCAGCGCGTCCGACTGGCTGGTCTGGGCCGCGGGACACGGCATTCACCCCTGGGCGCTGGACTATCTCACCGACCGGCCGGACCACCTCTGGTCGAAGCCGCCGAAGACCGAGGAGCCGTTCTCCACCCCGCGTTCCTGGCACATGCTGTCCGACGCCCTGCACTCCTTCGGCCCGGCCGTGGACGAGGACACCCTGAAAGTCATCGCGCACGGCACGCTCACGCCCGCGCACGCGGTCTCCTTCTGCGGCTACGCCAAGATCGTGCGCAACGCCTACGGCATCGAGGCGATCATCAAGGGCGACGCCTCCTGGCCCCGCCGCGTGGAGGACCGCGACCTGCTCTACTACCTCGCGGACGCCTTCCGCGGCCGGCTCACCAAGGAGCTCCCGGCCAGCAAGGAGCATGCCTCCAACGCCGTGCGCCAGACCGCTTACCGGGCGAAGTCCCTGTTGGTGCAGCTCGCCGAGATCTCGGTGGAGGTCGCACAGACGGTCATCGCCGACGACGAGGACGGGCAGCCGGTGCTTCCCGCCTGGTTCCTGGTCGAGGCGGCCCGTGACATGCCCCGGCTCGTGGAGGCACGCCGATGAGCCCCCGCCACAAGGGCCACGGCGGCGACGAACGTCCCGACCCGGCAACCGAGGCCTTCGCCGCCGGTGTGGCCCTGGTCCAGCGCAACCCGGCGCTCGCGGCGCTGCGCGCGGAGATCTGCCGTACCCCCACGTGCAAGCACGCGCCCGTGAACGGGCTGGCCCGGGTCAGCTCCAACGGAGTGATCCACGCCCATCCCACCCGCCGAGCCGAACCCCAGGACTGGGCGTGGGCACTGGCCCACTGCCTGATCCACCTCGGCTTCGGGCACGTGCCCGCCGCCAGGGGTCCCCGGGTCCAGCCCGACTGCCACGAGCGCGCGGCACGCTGCGCCGTCGTCAACCGGTTCCTGCTCACCTTTCCGGTGGGCCGCGCCCCCGGCCACCTTCCGGCGGCCTATCCGGGTGGTGACGAGGAGCAGCTCGCCACCCGCTGGCGCCGGGAGGGCATCCCACCGGACTACCAGTGCCTCGGAACGGCAGGCACCGGACCCGACCAGTTCCTCGTTCCCTGGAGCGTCTGGGGCGCTCCCGAGGACCACCAACTGGCCTTCGCCCGCGCCCTCACGGCGGCGATGTCGGCCGCCATGGACGTCGCTGGCGGGGAGCGCGACCCCGCCACCGGCGTCCGCGCCCGAAAGCAGCCCTGGGACAGGGCACTGAACTGGTTCATCTCCTCGTATCCGCTGCTCGGCGGCATCGCGGCCGGTCTGCGCCTCGTCGCGGACACCGGACTGGCCCGTGCCCATGGCATCGCCATCGCCGCCGTCGACGCCACCGCGGGTGAGATCTACATCAATCCGCTCAGGCACTTCACCGACCCGGAGTGGCGCTTCATCCTCGGCCACGAGATGCTCCACGCCGCACTGCGCCACGGCGACCGCCGCGGTGCACGCGACCCGCTGCTGTTCAACATCGCCGCCGACTACGTCGTGAACGGCTGGCTGCGGGAGATGGACGTGGGCGAGATGCCCGAAGGACTGCTCTACGACCCCACGCTGAAGGACCAGTCCGTGGAGGAGGTCTACGACCGCATCGCCACCGACCTGCGGCGGCAGCGGCGGCTGGCCACCCTCCGGGGAAAGGGCACCGGCGACATCCTCGGTGAGCCGCTGCGCCCGCCCGGCGCTCCCGTCGATCTGGACGAGTTCTACCGGCGGGCCCTGCTCAGCGGCCATCAGCTGCACACCGACCGCGACCGCGGACTGCTCCCGGCCGGCCTGGTCGAGGAGATCCGCGCCCTCGCCCACCCGCCCATGCCGTGGGACGCCCGGCTCGCCCGCTGGTTCGACGAGTTCGTACCTCGGCCGGAGCCGGTGCGCAGCTACGCCCGGCCGGGGCGGCGTCAGGCGTCCACCCCCGACATCCCTCGCGCCGGGCGGTACTTCCCTCCCGAGGAGATCGTCCGGTGCACCTTCGGGGTCGTCCTCGACACGTCGGGATCCATGGACCGCCGGCTCCTCGGCAAAGCGCTCGGCGCCATCGCCTCGTACGCGGCGGCGCGCGATGTGCCCGCCGCCCGGGTGGTGTTCTGTGATGCGCAGGCCCATGACGCGGGCTATGTGCAGCCGTCCGAGATCGCCGGGCGCGTGCGGGTGCGCGGCCGCGGCGGCACGGTACTCCAGCCGGGTGTCGATCTGCTCCAGCGTGCGGAGGACTTCCCGCCCACCGCTCCGGTGCTGGTGATCACCGACGGCGACTGCGACACACTGCGGGTCCGCCGGGATCACGCGTATCTGGTGCCGCAGGGTGCCTGCCTGCCGTTCACACCGCGCGGTCCGGTGTTCCGGATGCGCTGAGCTCCCGTGCTCGGGTCCTGTGCCGCCGACGCCTCTGCTGTGAAACTCCCCACCGGGCTGCCACAGCGGTCTGCACTACGGTGCTGGGGCCGGGGCGGGCCGGGTGGCGAGGACGGGAGAGCGGGCGGATGGACAGTGGTGCGGGCCGGGGCCGTGTCCTGGTGGTGGATGACGATCCGGCGATCCGCCGGTCTCTGGAGCGCGGACTGAGGCTGGCCGGGTTCTCCGTGGACCTGGCGGAGGGAGGGCGGTCCGCGCTCGGTCACGTCCACGGTGGGTGCGCCGATGTGGTGGTCCTGGACATCTCGCTCCCGGACATCAGCGGCATCCAGGTGTGCCGGGCACTACGCGACGGGGGGAACGACGTGCCCGTGCTGATGCTGTCCGCGCTGGACGAGACGGCGGACCGGATCGCGGGTCTCCAGGCAGGGGCCGACGACTACCTGGTCAAGCCGTTCGCCCTGCAGGAACTCGTCCTGCGGCTCGAGGCGCTGCTGCGGCGCCGTCCGCCCCAGGCCACGGACACCGTACGGGCGGGGCCGCTCACGCTGAACCCGCCGGCCAGGGAGGCGCAGGTGGACGGTGAGCCGCTGTCACTGACACGGCGTGAGTTCGAGCTGCTCGAGGTACTCGCACGCAACGAGGGAATCGTGCTGACCAGGGACCAGCTGCTCGACCGGGTCTGGGGCTACGACTTCGAGGTGCGCACGGACGCCGTCGACACCTTCGTCAGCTATCTGCGACGCAAGCTGGAAGCGGGTGGGCGGGCCCGGTGCATCCACACGGTGCGGGGCGTGGGCTTTGTGCTGCGCCATGACGGTCCGGCGCAGGACGGATGAAGGACGGGATGAGGGGAGGGGCAGCGTGCACGCCCGGTTGAAGGCCCGGATCCGGGCGGCAGCCCGGATGAAGCTGTCCACCCGGATCGCGCTGGCCGTGGCCGTCGCCGTGCCGGTTCTGGTGCTCGCGGCCGCATGGCTGCTGCTCCAGTTGGTGACACGCGACGCGCATGCCCAGCAGGACGCACTGCTCGCACAGCGCGCCGCGCAGGTCGCCGATGAGGCCCGGGGGTTGCTGCGGGCAGCGGCGAAGGACCGGTCGGCCGCGGTCGAACGGGCACGTGAACGCAGGTTGTACGCCTCCGCTCTGGATGTCGGCATCCGACTGAGCGGGCCCGACGGGACGGTCTCCGGGGGCCCGCAGCCGTCGGCCTCGGTGGCTCTTCCGGCGGTGGCGCCGGAGCCGGTGAGCGTGGCGGACGCCCATGGCAGTTGGCGGGTGCTCGCGGTCCCTGTGCGCGGTACGCGCGCGGGAGTCGAAGGAACGCTGTGGCTGTTCTCCCCGGACTCCACCGGTCAGCAGCAGGTGGCCCTCGTCCGCAGGCGTGTGGTGACCGTGGCTCTGCTGGCGGCTCCCGTTTCAGGGCTGCTGGGGCTGGCCATCGCCTCGGGCGCGAGCCGGCCGCTGCGCCGGTTGCAGCGCCGTACCAGCGGGCTCGATCCGGAAGCCGGCCCGGCACGGCTCGAGCACGCTCGGACCGGGGTCACGGAGGTGGACGACCTCGCGCGGACCGTGCAGACGGTGCTCGCCCGCTACGACGAGCAGGCCGCCCGTGCCTCGGACGCTCTGGCCACGGCACGGTCCTTCGCTGCCGCCGCCTCACATGAACTGCGCACACCGCTGATGAGCATGCAGACGAATCTGGAGGTACTGAGCGGTCACCCCGGCCTCGGTCCGGCCGAGCGCGCGGAAGTGCTGGACGATCTGCGTACGGAGCACACGCGGATGCTCGGCCTTCTGGTGATGCTGCGTGAGCTCGGCCGGGGCGATCTGGTGGAAGCGGACGCGTTCGGTGAGGTGGACCTGACGGAGGTGATCGACGCATCGGTTGCCGAGGCCGCGCGCAGGCATCCCACGGCGGAGATCGCGGTGCGGACCTCGTCCGGTCCCGGCGTGTACGGATGGGAGCCGGGGCTCCGTACCGTTGTCGACAACCTGCTGGCCAATGCCCTGGTTCACGGTCGCGGGGCCGATGGGCGGGCCAGCATCGAGGTGGGGCTGCGTGTGGAGAGCGGCGGAACCAACCCGGTGGCCGTCCTGACGGTGGACGACCGGGGCCCTGGCGTTCCACGGGCGCGGCGCGACGAGGTGTTCGAGCGGTTCAGGCGCGGGCCGGACAGCCCCGGTTCCGGACTCGGCCTCACGCTGGTGGCCCAGCAGGCCGCGCTCCACCACGGCCAGGCGAGGGTTCTGGACCCGCCGTCGGGCGCAGGGGCCCGTTTCGAGGTACGGCTCCCGCTGCACGGGGATGCCGGGTCCGCGTTGCCGGCCGAGCGCGACTGGCTGATCGGCACGGCACGGCCGCCACAAGGTTTCCACAAAGTCCGTTCCTAGCCTCCGTGCAGGCGCAGGCACCTGGGCCGCGCCACGCTCTGGGAGGTACACGTCATGAGGACCGCCAAGACCGCTGCCCTGGCTCTCACCACCGTCACGGCCCTGCTCGCCACCGCGGGCGCGGCCACGGCCGACGTGGGAAAACCCTCGTCCGGAAGTACGCCGAGCGGTGACGGCGCCAAGGCGCTGTGCAAGCGTGCGCCGAAGGTCGAGAAGCGGCTGGAGCGGGCCCTTGAGCGGCTGCGTGGGGACGCCGCGCAGCGCGGCTCCGTGAGCCGGCTCGAGAAGCGGGTGGAGAACGCCAGGAAGGCGGGGCACACCGAGGTCGAGAAGTACCTCAGCGGCAA
This sequence comes from Streptomyces sp. NPDC019396, assembly GCF_040632375.1. Taxonomy (NCBI): domain Bacteria; kingdom Bacillati; phylum Actinomycetota; class Actinomycetes; order Kitasatosporales; family Streptomycetaceae; genus Streptomyces; species Streptomyces sp. NPDC019396. The sequence goes on from NZ_JBEYBS010000017.1 coordinate 93,321, forward strand.
GCTCACCTTCCGCCGCACCCTCGTGCCGGCGCTCGAGAAGCGCCAGAAGGACCTGGCCGCGGTGAGGACCTGGTGCAAGGCGAACAACGCCGACAATGGGGACAAGGGCGGGGCGGCGAAGTGAGGCGCGGCCTGTTCACCGTCGCGTTCGCCACGGGCTGCCTGGCGGCACTCCTCGGAGTCACGGGCTGTATGCCCGGCGAGGGTGGCGAGAGCGGTGCTCCGTCGACCGAGCGGACAACCGCCGATCCCTCGCAGGTGGCCGAGATGAACAAGCTGGTGGAGGGCGCGGAGTCGGCCGTCGCCGATGCGGAGTCCGCAGCGGCGGAGGACCGCTGAGCGCGGTCCGCCGGGGGTGCTGCTGCCGGGGTGCGGCGTTCGGCCGCACCCCGGCAGCGCTGACCCGGGGATGCCAGACGATCCCGGGTCCCTACAGGGTCAGGTTCCAGGCGTCGATCTTCCCGGTGTCCTGGGAGGCCACATCACGGACGCGCAGCTTCCAGGTGCCGGACGCGGTCTCCGACGACGCGTCGACCTCGTAGGTCTTGGCCACGTTGTCGGTGCCGTCGTTGTTGGCGAAGTCCTCGAGCGTGTAGACGGTGCCGTCGGGGGCCACGAGGGAGAGCACAAGGTCACCGCGGTAGGTGTGCTTGATGTCCACGCCCACCTTGAGGGTCGCCGGCGCGTTCCCGCTCACACCGCTGACGGTGATCGAGGACTCGACCGTGCTGTTGTCGGCGATCGCGACGTCCGTGGTGTTCTCGAAGTACTTGCCGGGCGGAGGGGTGGTGCCGACGGCCTTGAGCGCGTCGACCTGGCCCTCACCGAAGAAGCCGTTCCTGGTGGTCGTGCCGGTGCACCTGCTGTCGGACGGGCAGGCGGTGTCGGTGGCCTGGGAGGCCAGCTTGGTGCGCAGGTCGGCCGGGGTGGCGGTGGGGTTGGTGCTCGCGAGCAGCGCGGCGACACCGGCGACGTGCGGGGACGCCATCGAAGTGCCGCTGAGGTTGCCGTACTTGCCGCCCGGCAGCGTCGAGTAGACACCGGACGCACCGTCGCCGCCCGGGGCGGCGACATCGATGACGTCGCGGCCGAAGTTGGAGTACGAGGCCTTGACGTTGCCCTTGCCCATGGCCGAGACGGTCACCACACCCGGAAGCTCGGTGGGGATGTCGATGCAGGCGTTGGTGATCGTGCGGGTCACCGGGGTCGAGTCGTTGGGGCTCTCGGAGTCGGTGGTCTTGTTGGCGAGGTCGTAGTTGGAGTTGCCGGCCGCCGCGACCTGGAGGGAGCCCTTGCCCTCCGCGTACTCCTGGGCGCGCCTGACGCCCTCGATGATCGCCGCCTGGTCCACGTTGTCCGGGCAGTTGAACTGCCACGGGTCGGTGTAGTAGCTGTTGTTGGTGACCTTGAAGCCGTGGTCACCGGCCCACATGAAGCCGCAGACGGTGTTCTCGGCGAAGAACAGAGTGGAGCTGGGCTCGGCGATCCGGACGGATGAGATCTTCACGCCCGGGGCCACACCGATGACGCCCTTGCCGTTCTTGGCTGCCGCGATGGTGCCCGCCACATGTGTGCCGTGCTGGTCGACGTCGCGCCAGGCCCCGAACCGGGTGTCCGCCTTGCCGTAGGCGCAGGACACCGAGTCGGCCGCGTTGAAGTTGGGGGCGATGTCCTGGTGCAGGTCGTCGACACCGGTGTCGAGCACTCCGACCTTGACGGTGGCGGAGCCGGTGGTGACGGCCCAGGCCTTGTCCGCGTTGATCTGGGTCATGTCCCAGCGGTTGGACTCGGTCAGGGTCGTGGTGGCCTGCGTGGGCGCGGCGGGCAGCGCGGGGTTGTAGGCGTCGGCGGGGATGTCTGAGGTGCGGGTGGCACCGACCTTCTGGACGCCGCTGACGCCGCGCATGGTGGCGGCGAAGGAGGTGGAGGTGGAGTGCGCCACGATCACGCCGATGGCGTCGTAGTAGGCGAACACCGTGCCGCCGTTGCCGGTGACCGCGGTGCGCACGGCGGAGGTGTCACCGGGCGCGGTGATGACCAGGTAAGCCCTGGTGCCCGCGGCCCAGGCCGCGTTGGCTGTGGCAGGGGCGGCGCTGGGGGCCGCCTGGGCTGCCGCGGCGGGAGTCACGAACGCCGCTGCCGCCCCGAGCGCGGCGATGGCCACGACCGTGCGTCTGAGCTGGCGGGATATGGGGGTAGGCAAAGCATCCTCCGAAAGCCCGGTGGCGCTGTGACACCGCCGGGCCGTGATGTGGGAAGTGGTGGACGAAAGATGCCAGACCACAGCCCCATATGGGAAGAGTTTGATCACACAAGTCGCTTTCACCCAAGAGCGGTTGGCGACTTCCGAGCCACTCGCTGAGGGCGGCGCTCACCACTGATGTTTCGTCATGTCCCTTTGCTGCCGGTCAGGTTCGCCCACCGGTCCAGCGTTGGTCGCGGTCCGTGTCGTCGGTGGGGTTGGTTCGCTCGAAGCCCAGCTCGCTGCCCACTTCGTCGGACTCGGGTTCCAGTGCGAAGCCCGGGGCGATCCAGGGGTGCAGGATCCCCGCGGCATCGATGGTGAAGAGCAGATTCACCCCGCTCCCGCCACTGACCGACGCACACGTCCAGATGCCGGCCCCGCGGTCGGTGTCGCCGCGCGAGTCCAGGCAGAAGGCGGGATCCGCGGCGCTGCGCAGCAGTCCACTGGGCTCAAGGCTCCACTGCTGAGTGGCGGCTCCCGAGCAGGGGGCGGTGACCACGTCGGTGCGATTGACCATCACACCGTCCTCGATGTCCAGGCACAACCCCGTGGCGTCGTTGACCACTTGGGTGCGGCCACCGCCCGGGACGATGCGTGGAATGCGGGGAGCCACGGGGCTGGAGGGGGTGGTGGTGGGCGCCGGGGGCTTGGGCCGAGCGGCCGGTGCGGACCGGGTCGGCGGCTGGTGCGAGGGTCGCTTCGAGGGGGTTGTCGAGGGCGATGGGGTGGGCGGGAGGAGCGGTGCACTGGCGGTGGGTCCGGCCTGGCGGACGGGCGGTTCCACGGCGCCGGTCTGCACCGCCGCGGTGTCGTCGGATGCCGTCGCGAGGAGTGTGCCGACCGTGACGGCGCCGCCGGCGACCGCCGCCGCCACGGCGATGGCGACGGACCGGGACGGTATGCGCAGCGCGGCCCGGAACTGCTTCATACCGCCTTCGGGATTCGCGCCGGCGAACGGGGCGGCGCGCCCCGCCCCGTCTCCCCCACCGCGCCCCGCCACAACGGCGTCGAACAGTCCGGGCGCTGGTACGTGTGCGGTGTAGGAGGCCCCGCCCCACCCGACAAGGCCCTCGGCGCATACGATCCGGGGCGCGTCGGCCATCCTGGTCAGCGCGGCGACCAGCCCGGTGCAGCCGGGACACTGCTCCAGATGGAGCGTCAGATCCTGGCTGTAGCGGCGGTCCGCGGGGCCCGTGGCGGCATCGATGATACGGCGGTACCCCAGGCACCTCGGGTCGCCGCGCTCCAGCTCGGCCTGGATCCAGGCCCGGCGCAGGGCGTCCCGTGCCCTGGGCCGCAGTTCGCGGACCGTGTCCGCGGGGATGCCGAGGAAGCCCCCGACGGTGGCGTCGGCCTCGTCGTCCACGATCGCGTACCAGAGGACACCGCGCATGAGCTCCGGTAGCCGGTGGAAGCCCGCACACATGGCGGACGAGGCCTCGGTACCGGCCTCGTTCCAGGCGAGGAAATCGGGCTCGAGACGGTCACGGCGGCTTCCGGCTCCCCAGGAGCGGCCGGTTCGCTGCACCAGCATGAGCAGATGGTGGCGCCAGGTCCCGCTCGGCTCGATACCCCGGAGGGCTTCCTGGACGGCGACATCGAAGGCCCGCACAGCCAGTTGGTTTGCGGCGGTCTGGTTGCTTGTGCACAGGCGGGTGTAGGCGAGCACCGCGGGCAGATGCCGGCGCTTGAGCTCCAGGGCGGCCGGCTGCGCGGCCGGGGCACCGGCGCGGATCCGTTCGGTGAGCTCGGAGTCCATGAGACCGGTGTGCACCTGCTTCTCGTGCGCGGCATCCGGACCCGCGCGGTGGAGCTCTGACACCCTGTGACTCCTCATTCGCTACGCACGGCGGACGGCCCTCAGGCACCGGCCGGTCCGCCACCGGAGCGCCTCCGGTTTGTTACCTATGGGAACAAGTGCCCATGGTGAGGGCTGCGGTGTGCGCGTGGAAAGGTGTTTCCGAAGGTAAGTCGTGCCAAACATCAGCGGCCGGGCCGGATTTCGTCCTTCGCGCCGTCCGGATCGGGTGTCAACTGGGCGTCAGTCGGGCGTGATCAAGGTTCCGTCCGGTCGAGGAAGAGCCTGTTCCGTCCATATGGTCTTGCCGGACGGTCCGTAGCGGGTGCCCCAGCGCTGAACGAGTTGGGCGACGATGAACAGGCCGCGCCCACCCTCGTCGTCGGCCGCGCTGTGGCGCAGATGAGGGGAGGTGTGTGCGGCGTCGGCGACTTCGCACACCAGCGCGCGGTCGTGGATCAGTCGCAGGCGCAGCGGGCCCGCGGCGTGCCGGACGGCATTGGTGACCAGCTCGCTGACGATCAGCTCGGTGGGAAACACGAGCTCATCGAGCCCCCAGGTCCGCAGGCGCTCCGCGGCGGCTTCCCGGGCGCGGCCGACCGACACGGGCTCGGCCGGGAGATCCCAGGTGGCGATCCTGCCGCAGTCGAGCTCGCGGGTGCGCACCAGCAGCAGGGCAGAGTCGTCGCTGGTCGTGCCCTCCGGCAGCAGTGCCGTGACCACCCGGTCGCAGATGTCGTCCAGCGAACCGCTGCTGTCGGCGAGTGCGTTTCTCAGGGTGGCGAGTCCTTCGTCGACATCCCGGTCCCGCGACTCGACCAGGCCATCGGTGAAGAGCGCCAGCAGACTGCCCACGGGCAGGTCGATGTCGAAACAGTCAAACGGCAGTCCGCCCAGCCCCAGCGGCGGACCGACGGGCAGATCCAGGATGGCGACCTGCCCGTCGGGGCGCACGACGGCGGGCGGTGGATGGCCCGCGCGGGCCATGGTGCAGTGCCTGGACGCCGGGTCGTAGACCACGTACAGGCAGGTGGCACCGGTGGCCACGTCCTCGCTGTCGGTGAAGCCGACCGACGCGGTGGACGTGGCGGATTCGGTGACGGTGCCGGAGCGGTCCTCGGCAGCCTGGACCACCAGGTCGTCGAGCCGGGTGAGGAGCTCGTCGGGGGGCAGGTCGAGCGGCGCGAGCGCCCGGACCGTCGTGCGCAGCCTGCCCATGGTGGCCGCTGCATGGACCCCGTGGCCCACCACATCGCCGACGACCAGTCCGACACGGGTACCGGAGAGCGGGATGACATCGAACCAGTCGCCGCCCACACCGGTCACGTCGTCCGTCGGCAGATAGCGATAGGCCAGATCCACCGCCGAGTTCGACGGCAGATGGCGGGGCAGGAGCTGACGCTGAAGGACGAGCGCCGCCGTCCGTTCACGGGTGAAGCGGCGGGCGTTGTCGATGGACACCGCCGCCCTGGCGACCAGTTCGTCCGCCAGCGCCACCGCGCCGCCGTCGAAGACGCCCGCCCCGTCGCCGCGGACGAAGGAGACGAGGCCCAGCGGGTTGCCGCCGATCCGCAGCGGCACCACCAGGGTGTCCTCCTCGCGCACCAGCCCTCCGGACGCGAGGCTGCGCTGCTGCGGCGAGTCCGGGGCGTAGGTCACCGGTCGGCAGGGCCGGGAGTGCGGGACCACGGCGTCCGGGGTGTCGTCGGTGCCGGGCTCGACACGGCGGCCGGCGGTGCGGATCAGCACCGTGTCCGGACCGAGCGTCCCCGGTGCCTCGCCCTCCAGCACGGGGGCGGCTATGTCCACGTCGACGCGGTCGGCGAACTCCGGGACCGCCACCTCGGCAAGCTCCTCGGTCGTGGCGACGACATCGAGCGTCGTACCGACATGACGGCTCGCCTCCACGAGAAGATTCAACTGACGCTGGGCCTCGTAGCGTTCGGAGATGTCGAAGGCGTCCTCGCAGACCCCGAACACATGCCCTTCGGGGTCCTGCAGCCGGTAGTAGGAGCAGGACCAGAGGTGCTCGACGCCGGGGTCGCTGGGTTGTTCACCGCGGAAGTGCAGGTCGAGCAGCGCCTCACCGGTCTCGAGCACATGGCGCAGGACGTCGTCGAGCCGTTCCGGGTAGCCCGGTGAGATGAATCTGCCCTCGGGGTACAGATCGGATCCCCGCTTGCCGCGGAACGCGGCGAACGGCAGTCCGATCTCCTCCTCGTACGCGGCGTTGCACCAGGTCAGATGGAGGTCGGTGTCATGGATGGCGAGGCCGACGGGCGACTGCGTGGCCAGGCCGTGCAGCAGGGCGAAACGGGACTCCCAGTGCCGGAGTCCGCCGCGCTCCGCCGCCACCAGGACCTGCCCCTCCCCCGCCGTGCCGGTCAGCGGGGACACGACGGTGACGAGCTGGAGGCGGTGGCCGTCCCGGTGGACTGCCAGGCACACGTCCCCCTCGTCGGGCCATAGGCCGGCGGGTGCGGCGGAGCCGTGGTGGGGCGAGGTGGCGGGCTCCCGGGTGGGGGACGCCGCAACGGGGGTCAGGAACGCATCCAGGGAGCGGCCCACGACGTCCTCGGGACGGTAGCCGAGCAGGTTCTGCGCGGCGGGGCTCCAGCCGATGACGAGGCCCCGGCTGTCGAGCACCACCGTGGCGGCCCTGGTGACGTCCAGGGGGCCACGGAAATCGCCGTTCTCGGCTGCCATCCGTGCGCTCACGGCGCCCCACCGGCCTGGTTCATCATGTCCAGAATCCGCCCGCCGCCGGGTCCCCGCAACGCGTTCACAGCCGGACCACGACGAGCGCGATGTCGTCGCGGGCCCCGCCGCTGACCCCGAGGCGCGCCAGCACCGCGTCGGCGAGTCGCTCCGCGCCGAGCCGGTGATACCGGGCGAGCGCGTCGGTGAGCCTGGCGAGACCCGAGTCGATGTCCTCGCCGCGGCGTTCGATGAGTCCGTCGGTGTACAGGACCAGGGTGGCGTCGGGACCGTAGGAGCAGCTCGTCTGTGGCCGGGGTACATGTGCGGGACGGGCGCCCAGCGGCGGGCCGGTCGCCTGGTCCAGGAGCTGGTACTCGCCGCCGGGGTGCAGCAGCACGGGCGGCGGATGTCCGGCGCTGCTGTACGTGATCAGACGGCTACGGGTGTCGATGACCACCTGGGCCGCGGTGGCTGCCAGGGCGCCTTCCACGGAGCGGGCGTACAGCCCCAGTGCTTCCAGGGCCTGGGCGGGGCCCGCGACGGCCCGGGTAGCCGCGCTCAGGGCGCTGCGGAGCATGCCCATGATGGTTGCGGCTTCCAGACCGTGTCCCACGACGTCGCCGACCGCCACGGCGAACCGTTCCTCGGTGAGGTCGGCGACGTCGTACCAGTCGCCGCAGACGTTGAGGGAGCCGATGGCAGGCAGGTAGCGCACCGCGATGTCCTGGTGTTTGACCAGGTCGGGTGCGTGGAGCATGGCCTCTTGCAGGGTGAGCGCCACCTGGCGTTCGCGGGCATGGGCATCGCGGAGTTCCTCGTTGAGCCGCTGGAGCTCACGCGCCCGCGCGTAGAGATCGGCTTCCATCTCCTCTTCCCGCTCGCTCGGCTTGCCTCCCGAGTTGCGGGAGCGGATGAAAGCGGTGACGTCCTCGACCCTGTGGATGATCCAGACGGTGGCGCCGTGGGCGTCCAGGACCGGTGTGTTGATCGTGGACCACCACCGCTCCTCGAACCGGCCCGGCTCGTCCACGAGCGGGATGTCGTACCTCTGGAGGGCCATCGAGTCCGGCGCCCGGGTGTTCACGACGCGGTGCGGTGGTGCCTCCAGATTGGCCACCCCGTCGATGTCCGGGGCGGCGGGGTTGTCCGGGAAGGCGTCGAAGACGTACTGCCCGATCAGGTCCTCCCTCGTCCGGAAGGTGGCGAGCAGGTAGGCGCGATTGACGTCGACGATGACGAAGTCCGTGTCCAGCACCAGATACGGGCTCGGCGTGGCGGCGAACAGCGCTGAGTAGTCGATAGTCATGCCATCACGCGCCTGCCCTTCCGGACATACGGACCATGGCCCCGTGTCTCTGGCTCTCTGATCAATCTACGAGGCTTCCGGCCCTCGCGCGCGCAGCGGCTGCCCCGGAGGGACCGCTCCGTGCCGGACGCTGCGACCACGCACGGGTGTGAACTCCCTCACAGCGGAGAAGGGCAACGCGCCGCCCGTGATCTTCGTACTGCTCGGCAAGACCCGCGCAGTTCCTGCCGGATGCTCGCGGAGCCTGATCGGAGGAGCAGGGCCTTCCGGAGGCGCAAGGCTCCGGAAGGCGCAAGACCTGAGGAGCAGCCGCACCATGCGCGAAGTGATCACTGCGCCACGCTCACGCCGCAAGCAGGGCATCGGGCGCCCGCGTCGGATCGACTACCCCCGGTCCGGCAGAGGCGGTGTCCGCCGCTGGGTCCCGTCGTGGCGGCTGTCCCTCGGGGTGTTCCTGAGCCTCGTCGGGGGGCTTCTGGGTCTGTTCGCCGGTGTCTACGCGTATGTCGACGTACCGAGCGAGAACGCCGCCGCCAGCCAGCAGGCCAATGTCTACTACTGGGCCGACGGCAGCCCGATGGTGACCGTGGGCTCCGTCAACCGGCAGAACGTACCGCTGGCCACCGTCCCCGTGCCGGTCCGCAACGCCGCCATCGCCGCCGAGAACGCGGGCTTCTACACCGACTCCGGTGTCTCACTGACCGGGCTGGCCCGTGCGGCCGCCAACATGGCCCGGGGCCGGGAGACCCAGGGCGGGTCCACCATCACCCAGCAGTATGTGAAGAACACCTATCTGTCGCAGGAGCAGACGCTGTCCCGCAAGGCGCAGGAGTTCTGTATCGCGCTTAAGCTGGACAGCCGGAAGTCCAAGGACGAGATCCTCCAGGGCTATCTCAACACCAGTTGGTTCGGTCGCGGCGCGTACGGCATCCAGGCCGCCGCGAGGGCGTACTACGGGGTGGGGGTCGCTGAGGTGAATCCCAGTCAGGGTGCTTTCCTGGCTACGCTGCTGAAGGGCGGAAACGCCTACGATCCGGCGCTCGGTGAGAGCAACAGGCGTCGGGCGGTGGAGCGTTGGTCGTGGATCCTGGACCGTGAGGTCGAGCTGGGCATGCTGTCGCCGCAGGAGCGCGCCGGATACACGGCGTTCCCTGAACCGCGCGAGCAGTCCCTGGACAACAGCCTCAGCGGCCAGACCGGCTATCTCGTCGACCTCGCGAAGCGGTACGTCAAGAAGCAGACCGGGCTCACCGACGCCGACCTCGACCGTGGCGGCTACCGTGTTCACACCACGTTCGACAGGAACGCGGTGCGCGAGCTGGAGCGCTCCGTGGAAGGGATCCTCGCGAGCGGGCTGGATCCCGAGTCCCGTGCCGAGGACAGGTTCGTGGAGGTCGGCGCTGCGTCCGTAAGGCCCGGCGACGGGGCGATCGTCGCGGTCTACGGGGGCGAGGACGCGACCCGTCACTTCACCAACAACGCGGACACAGCGGGGGTTCCCGCGGGCTCGGTGTTCAAGCCGTTCGTCCTGGCGACCGCCTTGCAGCACGGTGTGCGGGGCGGTGACGGCGGCGTACGGTCCGTGTCCACCGAGAGTTTCTACGACGCGGCCGGACGGCTGTCATCGCGTCTGCTGCCGGTGGACGGCGGCCGGCAGACCTTGCCTGCTCCACTGGCCGCGGCCGAGCGGTTCCCGACGCTGCGGGAGGCCATGGCCTCGTCGGCCGACACGCCTTTCCGAAAGCTCGGATCGGACACGGGCCTGAAGCGGGTCGAGGACATGGCGGTGGGCGCGGGGATGCTCCGGAGCAGCATGGCGCCCCGCGACAGTGAGTTCGCGCTCGGCACTTCCTCACCGAGTGCGATCCGCGTCGCCAACTCGTATGCGACGTTCGCCGGTGGCGGTCTGAGGTACGAGCCGTACTCGGTGACCAGGGTGCTGCACGGTGGCGCACCGGTGGAGGGCTTGCAGCAGCCGCCTGCGCGGCGGGTGATGGACGCCGTGGTGGCGCTCGATGTCACCTCGGTGCTGCGCGACGCGGCACGTACGACCGTGGCGTCAACGGCGCAGAACGCGCTGGGCGGTTTCGCGGCGCTCTCCACCGGTGGCGAGGAGACGCAGCGGGCAGCCTGGTTCGCCGGGTACACCGACCGGCTGTCCACGGCGGTGACCATGTTCCGGTCACCGCCGGGCAAGCCGCTGCTGCCGCTGGAGGGTACGGGCGGGGAGGACTCGGAGCGCGGGTCCGTGTTCCCCGCCCGGATCTGGTCGGACTACTCGGCGAAGACCGAGGCGTCGTCATCCGTGCCGGCACCGCCGTCGGGCTGAGACGGGCACGCGGGCCGGGCGGCGGCTCAGAAGGACTGGGGATTCCGGAAGAGCCGCCCCGGGTCGTATGCCTTCTTCACTCGGGCCAGCCGGTCGGCGTTCGCCCCGAAGTAGGCCCGCCGCCAGTCCTTGAGCTTGGGGTCGGTGTAGTTCTGGTAGGCCTGTCCGCTCGCCCAGGGCCGCATCGCCGCGTGGGTGCCGTCGAGCCAGGCCTGATGACGGGCCACGGTGGTCGCGGAGGCCCGGTCGGGCCAGGAGACGATGTACTGGGCGAGGAACAGCGCGTTGCGGTGGACGAACGCCGTGTCCGTCGCCGGGACCCGCCCGACGGCGCCGCCCAGGGCGTCGAGCGCGATGCTTCCCGCGCCGCCACCGCTGAGGGCGGCAAGCCGTTCCACCCGGGTGATCAGCGCCTTGATGCCGTCGGCGGGAATGCTCCGGGTGTAGAAGTCCGAGCGGGCCGCGTACGACTCGCGCGCAACGCGACCCTGCGGGTTCCGGCCGGGCAGGGTGCCCTGCTGGTGGGACTGGGCGGTGGTCAGGCCGGAGACACCTCCCATGACCTTCATCGCGTCCATGAACGGGCGGGTGCGTACGGACACCGAGGACGCGGACGCGCCGATGGCGTCGGCAAGGCGGTCGATGCGGTTCTCCAGGTCGCCGCGGCTGCCGAGGCTCAGTCCGCCGACCCGGACCGAGCCCGGTCGTCCGCCGACGGGCGCGGACAGATGCAGGTTCGCCCAGATCTCGTCGGGCGCCGTGGGCGCCCAGCGCTGCCATGCGCGCACCACTGCCTCGGCACGCGCCCAGGGCCAGCTCAGGAAGAAGGTCGTGCAGGTGGGGGCCGCGTGAGTGCGCATCCTGAGTTCGGTGACGACGCCGAACTGGGCGTTGCCGCCACCGCGCAGGGCCCAGAACAGGTCGGGGTCACGGCGGGCGTCCACATCGCGGATCCTGCCGTCGGCGGTGACGATCCGGGCGCCGGTGATGCTGTCGCTCGTGAGACCGTAGGCGCGGCTGACCACGCCTATGCCACCGCCCAGCGCCAGCCCGGAGACACCCACGGTGGGGCAGGACCCTGCGGGTACGGTACGGCCGTGCCCGGTCAACCGGGCGTAGACGTCGATGAGTTTGGCGCCGGCGCCGACGGTCGCGGTACCGCCGGAGAGCCTGACGGATGCCAGCTTCTGCACGTCGACGATCAGACCCGGCCCGGACGACCAGCCCGCATACGAGTGGCCTCCGCTGCGCACCGCCACGGGCACCTCGTGTCGGCGGGCGAACTCGAGACAGCCGCGCACATCCTCCGGCCGTGCGCAGTAGGCGACTCCGGCCGGTCGGATCCCGTCGAAGCGCGGGTTGAACAGGGTGCGGGCGGTGTCGTAGTCACGGGCGCCGGGCCTGATGAGCGTGCCGTCGAGACCGCGGGCGAGTGCTGCCCAGTCTCCGGCACGCGGGGGCCGGGGTGCGCGGGCCGCCGTGGTGGTGGTCGTGCCGAGGGGGGACGCCCCCGCCGTCCACGTGCCGGCTGCCGCGCCCACCCCGGCGACGGCTCCCGCGCCGAGAAGCACCCGGCGCGTGAGCCGTTTGCCGTCCGCTCCCCGCTGTGCCGCTTCCGTCCCGGTTTCCCGCCCCGATGTCGTGCCCATCGCCCCGCCCCTCGTCCTCGGTTGGCATCCGGAGGGGAGGATGGCGGGAAGGTGCGGGTGGGTTCCCGTACGGCGGTACTTGTCTCGAAGCGGTGACCCAGCGGGGAGCTGCGGAGCCCTCAGTCTTCGCGCAGGCCCCAGGGAGAGCCGTAGGCGGTGAGCAGGTCGAGGAAGGGCTTGGGCGCGAAGGCCTCGGGACCGAGCACGCCCCTGCCCGTCCAGGCTCCCGTGGCGACGAGCTCCAGGGCGACCACCGGGTTGACGGCCGTCTGCCAGACCACGGCCTGGGAGCCGTACTCCTTCATGGACCACTCGTTGTCGACGACGTGGTAGAGGTAGACCTCGCGCGGCTTGCCGTCCTTGGTTCCCTTGGCCCACGTGCCCGCGCAGGTCTTCCCGCGCATCCTGTCCCCGAGCTTGGCCGGGTCGGGCAGTCCCGCCGCGACCACGTCACGGGGCGAGACCTGCACCGGTCCGTCGGACGACCGCACCGTCACGGGGTCCGTACGGTCGAGGCCGACCTGGTGCAGGACCTTCAGGGTGTTGATGAAGTCCTCGCCGAGTCCGTACTTGAAGGTGACGCGGTCCGCCTCCACCCAGCGGGGGATCAGCAGCACTTCCTCGTGCTCGACGTTGACGCACTCCACCGGGCCGATGCCCTCGGGGAACTCGAACACCTCCGGCTCGCTGAACGGCGGCGTGGTGAACCAGCCACGGCCCTTCTCGTAGATCACCGGAGGGTTGAGGCATTCCTCGATCGTGGTCCAGATACTGAACGAGGGGGCGAAGTCATAGCCCTCGACGGTGAGGTTGGCCCCGTCGCGCACGCCGACCTCCTCGAGAGTGTCGAAGAGCTCGTCGGCCGCGTAGCGGGCGAAGACATCGGAGAGGCCCGGCTCGACACCCATGCCGACGAGGGCAAGGCGCCCCGACTTCTCCCACTCGTCCGCCAGGGCGAACTGCTCGTCTCCGAGCTTGACCCCGCACTCCTCGTACGGGCGCTCCGGGTGGGGCCGGGACAGGGACATCGCCATGTCCAGGTAGTGGGCACCGGCGGCGAGCGCCGCCCGGTACAGCGGCATGACGAAGCGGGGGTCGGTGGCGTTGACCAGCACGTCACAGCGTTCGTGTTCAAGCAGTGCGGTGACGGCGGACTCGTCCGACGCGTCGACGCGTGCGGCGGCGAAGCGCTCGTCCACCCGGGCGCCCTCCCCCGACGTGGCGAGGGTTTCCACCGCTGCCGTCGCCCGTGACTCGTCGTAGTCGGCGACGACCATTCGCTCGAAGAACTCTCGACGGGCGGCGATCCGGGTGAAGGCCGTCCCCACCCCACCGGCACCGATCAGCAAAACGCGCATAGCCAGGTCCTTTCCCTCAGCCCGAAGTCTGCACGAGGCACTGCCCCGTACCTGGATGAAACGCAGGGGCCGTTGGTACGGTCAATGGCGTTGGCATAAGGATGACCGAGAGTAAGGGGCCGGACGATGCCGAAGAAGGTGGTGCCGGAGCACCTGCGCCGCCGCCGGCGCCCCACCAAGGGCGGCGTGGTGCTCACCGAGCAGTTGATCGTGGACACGGCGCTGCGGATGCTTCGTGAGCACGGCGGTGAGGGTCTCACCGCGCGGCGGCTGGGGGCGGCGCTGGGCGCGGATCCCAGCACCCTCTACCGGTACTTCCGCGGAATGGACGAACTGACCCTGGCGGTCGGTGACGCGCTCATCGGGCGGGCGCTGCGGGGGTGGTCACCGACGCAGGACTGGCAGGCGGATCTGCGGGCGCTCGGACTGCGGATCCACGCCGCGTATCTGGCGCACCCTCAGGCCGCGGTTCTGACGGCGAGCAGGGTCTCGGGCAGGGCGCACGAGATCGCCTCGGACGAGGTCATCCTGGGTGTGCTGCGCCGGGCGGGATTCCCCACGCCCGAAGCGGTGCGCGTCTACCACTGCTTCATCGACCAGACACTGGCCTTCGCCGCCCTGGACGCGGCCGCGCTCGCACTGCCCGAGGCAGCCCGGCGTGCGGACGAGGCCGTGTGGCGGGCGACCTACGCCCGGCTGCCCGCGAGCACGCATCCGCATATCGCGCCCGCGGCGCCCTACCTGGTCGCGGAGATGAACGTCAGCGCGTATCCCGCCGCTCTGGACATGCTGATCGAGAGCGCGGCCGCGCGGCTCGCCGCGCGCTGAGGTGTAGCGGCGCGTCGCGCACAGCGGGGCGGGCTCAGCCGGTGCCGGTGCTCGTGGCCGCGGCTTCCGTGTGCTGCGGGTCGGGCTGGTCCGGGGTCTGCACGTCGGGCTGGTCCGAGGTGGTCGTGGACGCCGCGTTCTTCGCGGAGGCCGGGGTCTTCGTAGCAGCCGGGCTTTGCGTCGCGGCCGGTGTCTGGGTGCCGGCCGGCTTCTCCGGGGTACAGCTGACCTTGTCACGGGGCGTGTAGTGGGTCTCGTAGTCCTCCCGCTTCACCTCACGGCCGTCCTGGACGAAGACACGTCCGACGGAGACGTCGAAGCCTTCGAGCGGGGTCTGGACCTCGCACGTGGGACCGCTGTCCTTGCGGATGGCCGGGGGCTTGATGTGGGTGCGCGGACCCTTGGTCGCGCGTATCTCGTCGTACTTCCTGGTACCGAGGAAGGTGATGGTGACCGAGGTGTCGGTGGACGTGGCCTGGATGTAGAGGGCGCGGCCCGAGTCGTTGCTCCAGCGCAGGTCGAGAGTGCCCCAGGCGACCGTGGCCTCGCGGCCCTCCGGATAGCGCTCGATGTAGAACGAGTGTGCGCCGTGTTCCAGTGGCTTGACGCCGGCGAAGAACATGGCGTTGTACATCGTGGTCGCGACGGCGGAGACACCGCCGCCCGGCGACTTCACGTACCGGCCGTCATTGATCATGATCCCGTCGACGAAGCCGTTCTCCTTGGTCCGCTCGCCCACGGTCCGGTTGAAGCTCCACTCCTTGCCGGGCAGGACGAGCGAGCCGTTGATGCGCTCCACGGCCCGGGCGATGTTGGTGATGCGGTACGGAGCCGCCGGGAAGCGCACGGTGAAGGAGGAGACCTTCTCCGTGATCCCGAGCTGGCGGGCCGATGCCGAGGTCAGCCGCGGCTGGATGGCGCGTGCCGCGATCTCTCCGGTGCGGGCCTTGCCGGAACGGGTGAGCAGGGGCAGAACGGCATCACCGAATGCCTTCTCGGTGACGGGCCGTCCTACCCGGGCCTCCTGAGCCACCACGACGCGGTCGTGGGCGTCCAGGCGGAACTGCGCGTCGCGTGGCCCCTGGGAGGCCTGGCGCAGCGGCTCGGAGACGGCAGGGTCGGTGATGAGGCCGTGCACGTCGAGGGACGGGGTGAGGCTGATGCCCTTGCCGGACCTGCCGGTCGTGCCGCTGCCGGCGGGCTTCATCACCAGGTGCCTGCCGAGCGTGGCGGGGGTGATGGTGATCCGCTGGTCGCCGAGCGTGAGCGTGAGGGGGGCGGACATCGCGGGGCGGGCGATCGCGCGCATCGCCCGCTCCGTCTCGTTCGCTCCGATCCTGGGCTGCGTCCGCTTGACCGGCAGGACGATCTTCTTGACGCCGGTCGCGGGGCGCAGGGAGGCCTCCCGGACGGCGGCGAGCGCCTGGGCCCGGTCCAGCGTGGCTCCGGTGACCGGTGCGGTGGCGCGCGCCGCGCCGTTCTCGAAGCTGATGGCTCCGTCGCGGGCCTGCCGCTCGGCGGTCCCGCCGATGCGGTCGATCGCGGCGCGGGCCTCCTTCTCGTCGATGCGGACGACCGGCTCGATGTCCCGCTCGGGGGATGCGACGAGCCTGCGGATCACGGTGACGGGGTCCGATGCCGGTTCGGCGGCGCGGTCGATGATCGCGGCCGTGTCCAGGGACATTCCGAGTGCGCCGGGGGCCGCCTGCTCCGTGCGGTCACCGATGGTCAGGGCGACGGGCTCGGCGAAGTCCGAGCCGAGTGTGCGGTCAAGGGTGCGCTGGGCGTCAGCTCGGCTCAAGCCCCCGATGTCGATGCCACGCACCCGGGTGCCGTCGGGTATGTCCGCGGCCGCGAGGCCGGCCGCGTAGAGGCCCAGCCCGGTCACGACAACTCCTCCTGCGAGGGGCAGAGCGATCCGCCGGATGCCCGCCTTGCGGAGTGCCTCTCCCATATCTCTCCCTGCGGCACCCGCCGACCGGAGGGGCCCTCTTGGGGCCACCTGAACGACCCAAACCACATGAAACCGAATCTCCATACTTCACCAAAACGGGCGAAACGGATTCCCCTTGTGACTGACGTCACGAGCGCGGTGAGCGATGTCACGAAGGGAGGCGAGGGTGGCTTGACCTGGCACTGGATTCCGCTGAACGCCGTTTGAACGCCGGGCGCCCCTCGAGCCGTATGGGAAGGCGTGGCAGTCTCCGCTGCCGCCGCCCCTGTCCCGGGAGGAATCTCCGAGCATGTTCGTTCGTCGCAGCGCCGTCGCACTGGCCGCGCTCATCGGTAGCGCTTCGACCGTTCTCGTCACCCTCTGCGCGGCACCGGCCGGGGCTCACGGTGCTCCGACGGATCCGGGCAGCCGGGCGGTCGCCTGCGGTCCCCGCGGAGGTCAGTCACAGTCCGCAGCCTGCACTGCGGCGGTCCGCGCGGGCGGGAGCACGGCCTTCGAGAAGTGGGACAACCTGCGTGTGGCCGGTGTCGCGGGCCGTGACCGCCAGATGATCCCCGACGGACAGCTCTGCAGTGCCGGCATCGCGCTGTACAAGGGCCTGGACCTCGCCCGAGGCGACTGGCCCGCCACCGCGCTGAAGGCGGGCGCGCGGTTCAGCCTCACCTATGCGTCGACGATTCCGCACCGTGGCACGTTCCGGGTGTATCTGACCAAGGATGGATACGACCCGGCCACCTCGCTGACCTGGGACGATCTCGACCCGGAGCCGGTCGCCTCGGTCACCGATCCCGAGCTCCGCGATGGCGCGTACCGCATTCGGGGAACGCTGCCGCGAGGACGGGAGGGGCGCCACTTGCTCTACACCGTCTGGCAGAACACCGACACACCCGACACGTACTACTCCTGCTCGGACATCGTTCTCTCCCCCGCCCGTCCGGCAGCCGCCGCGAGTGCGCCGATGTCGCCACCAGCGTCTCCACCCGCATCCCCACCGACTTCCCCGTCGGCATCCCCACCCGCGTCTCCACCCGCGTCTCCACCGGGGAACGTACTGGGGAACGCTCCGGTGGCCGGCCCTGCCCGGGCCGACGCCGCCAGCCCCACGGCCTCTGGCGCCGATGCCGACGGCCTTCCCGTCCCGGTGGTGGCGGGAGTCGCCGCTCTGGCCCTCGCCTCTGTCACGGGCGGCGCCTACGCGCTGCGCAGGCGGCGCTCGGGGTGACGTCAGGGCACCCCGCCCGCCGCAGAGGCAAGCACCCGCTCGATGGTGTCCGCGTCCGCGGCGCTCTTGTCCGGGCGGTGCCGGACCACGCGCGCGAACCGCAGAGCCACACCTGCGGGATAGCGGGTGGAGCGCTGGAGGCCGTCGTAGGCGATCTCGACGACGAGCCCGGGCCGGACGCGTACGGTGAAGCCGTCGTCGGAGACCGCGAGTCCACTCAGCCGGTCCGTCTGCCAGCGCAGCATCGCGTCCGTCAGCCCCTTGAAGGTCTTGCCGAGCATGACGAAGCTGCCATCGGCGGTGCGGGCGCCGAGGTGGAGGTTGGACAAGAGTCCGGTGCGACGGCCGTGCCCCCACTCGACGGCCAGGACGACGAGATCGAGGGTGTGCACGGGCTTCACCTTCAGCCATGAGCGGCCCCGGCGTCCTGCGACATAGGGGGCGTCCAGCGCCTTCACCATGACGCCCTCATGGCCCCGGTCCAGGGTCGCCGCGAGGAAGGCCTCGGCTGCCTGAAGTTGCACCTCCGAGCCAGGGTCCTCCACGACACAGCGACGCACCCGCATGGGCCCGGGCACCAGACGGGCGAGGGCCGCATGGCGCTCACGGCCGGACAGGCCTAGCAGATCTCCGGCGCCGTCCGCGCCACCGCCCTGGATGGCGAGGAGGTCGAAGAAGACGGGCGAGAGCGGCACGGCGGCGGTCGCGGCGGCCACGTCCGCGCGGGAGCCCACGCGCGAGGCGATGTCCTGGAACGGCAGCGGCCTGCCGTCGGGACCGAGGGCGATCACTTCGCCGTCCAGGATGAACCGGTCTCCCGGCAGTGCGGACACGGAGGCGACGACGTCGGGGAGACGTCCGGTGATGTCGTCGAGGGAGCGCGTGTAGACACGGATATCGCCACCGGAGCGGTGCACCTGGATGCGCACTCCGTCCAGCTTCTCCTCCACACCGCACGCCCCCACGGCACGGACCGCGTCGGCGACGGACGAGGCGGTGTGAGCGAGCATCGGCTGTACGGGGTTGCCCACACGCAGCCGGAAGGACGCAAGGACTTCAGGGCCTTCGGCGAGCAGCGCTCCCGCCACCCGGGCAAGCGAGCCCTCTAGCATGACCGCGCGCCGCACATCGGCCGCGGAGGCACCCGCGGCTTTGGCCACACCCTCCAGCGCGATCGCGTCCAGCGCACCTTGGCGTACCTCACCCGTCAGCAAACGGAGCAGAAACTCCTGTTCGGATGCGGTCGCCGCGCCCATCAGCTCCCGGACGAGGCGCTTGCGCTCCGTCTGGGCACCGGCCCCGGAGACCTCGGCGAGTGCGGTGAAGGCGGCGTCGGCCGCTTCGACGGTCAGGGCCGGTTGACCGGAGGGCGGCACCCGGTCCTTGAGCACACTCCAGCCCACGCCCAGCCGCCCTTGCGGCAGCCTGCCCGCGAGATAGGAGATCACCAGGGCCGCTTCCTCCGGCCGCGCGTCGGAGAACAGTGACGCGAGCGAGGCGATCTTGGCGGTGCGGGACGGCTCGGCGGCGATCTGCCGTGACGCCTCCGCGAGACGGGCCAGCAGCATGCCGCCATGGTGCCCGCTCATCCCGGGATCCGCACGCCGCATGGCCGCACATGTCACCCCTGCACGACAGGTTACTCACCGTGGCCATGTCCAGGGGATCCTCCGTCGGGAAACAGGGTCAGCCCCTTCGTTGGCGGCACCCCGGCCCTGGATCTCCGAGGAATTCCCACAGGACGTCTGAACACCTCCCATCCGTCACTCAACTCCCCTAATCTGCGGTCGATTTGCTCCACTCCCGACACACAGCAGGCAGGGGACCATGAGGAAGCTCTCGCGTACGGCTGTGCCCGCGATCGCCGCGGCGCTGACCGGGATCGTGCTCGCGCCGACGGCCCAGCCGGCCGCGGCGCAGAACGCCGCAGCCGGCCCGACGTACTCGTCCACGACCTCGGTCGGCGTCCACAACGCGTATGAGAAGGCGAAGTACCCGTACTTCGCAGACGCTCTCGACTCGGGTGCCGGAATGCTCGAACTGGACGTGTGGACCAATGTGTTCGGCAAGTCCTGGCGTGTCTCACACAGCAACCCCCTCGGAAACGACAACAACTGCGTGAACGCGGCGACCCCGTTCGAGCTGCGGACCAAGTCACGCAACCAGGATCTCGGCGGCTGCCTCTCCGACATCCGAGCCTGGCACAACGCCAACCCCGGCCACCGTCCGGTCGTGCTCAAGATGGAGCTGAAGGACGGTTTCCAGAACAAGTACGGCCGGGGGCCCGCGGCGCTGGACGCCCTGCTGGCGGCGCGGCTCGGAGACGCGCTGTTCCGGCCGGCCGATCTGACGGGCACGCACACCGATCTCGACACCGCCGTGCGCGCCCAGGGCTGGCCCGCCCGCTCGGACATGGCAGGGAAGTTCGTCGTCGAGCTGATCCCGGGAACGGTGGAGCAGGACAACCCCTTCGACACCCTGTGGACCGATCGTGAATATGCCGAGTACCTGCGTGGACTGGCCGCCGCGGGGCGCCTGAGAGAGGCAGCCGCCTTCCCCGCCGTGCTCGGCGCCCAGGCAGGCGACCCACGCAGCCGCTACTCGGACACCTCCATCCGCCCCTGGTTCGTCGTGTTCGACGGCGACGCCTCCACCTTCGCCACCGGGTCGATCGACACCGCCTGGTACGACCGGAACCACTATCTGGTCATCATGACCGGCGCGGCCGGCGTGGCTCCCGCCATCGACGGTACCAACCCCACCGAGGCACAGGCCCGCGACCGGGTGATCCTGCTGGCCGGAAAGCACGCCAGCGTGGTCTCCGCGGACTGGTATCCGCTCCCCTCAGTGCTCAGCACCGTCGTGCCCCGCGGGACAGCGGACACCACCGTCTCCCAGGGGCGCTGAGGCCGTCCCGAAGCTCTCGTGCCGCGACCGGACAGGGCCTGGTCGTCACTCCGCGCCAGTCGGTGACTTCTGGCGCGGCCTCAGCCGCGCGAGGAGTCGCCGGGCCGCCTGCCGCGGCCTGCGTCCACCGTCACCCCGAGACCGTCGCGCGCGGGGATTCGGGTGGCCGCCGATCAGGGGTGTCGCTCCGGGGACCGCGGCCGGCGCATCGTCGGACGGCTCAGGACCCCGCACTCGCTCACCGCCCGGACGAGGAGCCGGACGCCATGCCCGCGCCTCGTCCAACGAGAGGGCCAGGCTCATCCGGTGCCACACGATCTCGTCCGGGTCGTCCGCCAGCACCAGCCCGCTTCTGATGGCGCGGGCGGCGAGCACGTCCGGAGGCCCGTCCGGTGGATCGGGACGAAGCCGCTCCACGTGCGCTCGCTCGTACGGGTCGTCCACCACCTCGGCGACCACGGCCGGGTCGAGCACGGACGCGATCGCCGCCGTACGCGCCCAGGCGTCCGGGGCCTGGCGCAGCAGCATCCCGACGTGCCGTCCCCGCCAGTTGCGGGCGCGCGAGTCCTCCCCGTCGTCGAGACGGGCCCGCAGCGCTGCCGGCAGACGTCCCCTGAGCAGATCCGGGTTGCCCTCCGCGAACTCCCTGACTTCCGTGGCGAGGTAGAGCCAGACCACGGTGTGGTAGCGGTTGAGATAGAACCCGACGGGTGTGAAGTGGCCGGTGCGAGCCAGCTTGGTGAAACGGTCCCGGGTGGTGGAGACAAGCCGACATGCCTCGGCTGCGGCGACTGTGCGGACGCGCTCGCGCAGCGCCCCGGGAAATCCCTCCAGTGCCCGCAGCCGATCGACCTCGTCCAGCGGCACCCGGCCGCTTCCCGAGTCCCTCCCCGGTGTGCAGCGGATGTACCCGAGCCGCACGCCGAGGGCGAGCTCGCGGTGCTTGAGCTTCAGCGCGACGGCCGCCTGCCCGAACGCGAGGGATGTGGTCGTGCCGGTGCCGGTCTCGAACATTTCGAACTCCCCATACTCCCCGTACGTGACGAACACTCACAGTCACGACGGTAGCCCGGAGAGCGCCTTCTCGCTGAGCCTGTGGATAACTCCCGGATGCCAGCGTTCAGAACTCGGAAAGAGTCATCCGGCCGGGCTGGCGTGCGGACACCGCGAGGTGCTCCCCCACCCGGCTCACCATCAGGGTCATCTCATAGGCGACCTGGCCGACGTCGGCCTCGGCCTCACTCAGCACGCACAGGCAACTGCCCTCGCCCGCGGCGGTGACGAAGAGCATCGCGTCATCGAACTCGACCATGGTCTGCCGGGCGTTGCCCGCGCGGAAGTGCCTGCCCGAACCCCGTGCCAGGCTGTGCAGCCCCGACGAGACGGCGGCGAGATGCTCCGCGTCCTCCCGCAGGAGACCGGTGCTCGCCCCCGTGACCAGGCCGTCGCTGGAGAGCACCAGCGCGTGCCGTATGTGGTCGACGCGCTTGGTCAGGTCGTCCAGCAGCCAGTCGAGCCCCTTGTCCAGCGCCATGTCCGGTCCTCCCCGTCCAGGTAACCCCGTGTCCCCGTGCTTCGCGTAAGCCTTACGCACCGTCCCCGTAAGGGCAAGGACTCATCCGGGGCGAAAGGTTCATCCGGGGCGCCACGGACGCCGGGCTGCGACGGCGCACCGGTTGCCGGGGGATTCCCGGTGCCCTCCAGTGGCTCGTCCTCACGAACTCACGGCGTTGAGCAGTCGGGCCGTGTGCATGCGCCCGGCGTACTCCACGAGACGTACGAGCACCTCCTTGCCGGAGTCGCGGTCGCGCGCGTCGCACAACACGACCGGGGTCCCGCGGTCGAGGTCAAGGGCGCGGGAGACCTCGTGTGCTCCGTAAGTACGCGCCCCGGTGAAGCAGTTGACGGCGACGACGAAAGGGATGGCCCGGTGCTCGAAGTAGTCCACGGCGGGGAAGCTGTCCGCCAGCCGCCGCGTGTCGGCGAGCACCACGGCCCCGAGCGCGCCCTGGGCGAGCTCGTCCCACAGGAACCAGAAGCGGTCCTGGCCCGGCGTGCCGAACAGATACAGGGCAAGGCCCGACCGGATGGTGATGCGGCCGAAGTCCATGGCCACGGTCGTCGTGGTCTTCCTGTCGACTCCGCCGGTGTCGTCGACGGCCTGGCCGGCCGCGCTGAGCTGTTCCTCGGTGCGCAGCGGACGTATTTCGCTGACCGCCCCCACCAGGGTCGTCTTGCCGGCCCCGAATCCGCCGGCGACCAGTATTTTCAGCGCGAGAGCGGCGGAATCCCCACCTGTGCCGCCAGAGAGCTCGGAGGCCATGCATCACTTCTCTCGTCGGATGCCGGGCGCCAGATGGAAGCCGCAGGTCAATGCCCGTCTTCGGACAGTGAAGCCAGCAGGGGTCCGACACCAGTACATCTGTTCTGTGTGACGTGAGCAGTATGGCAATCCGGAGGGACCCATCGGGGGTCGCGATCATTTTTTACGCGATGTGATCGTTACTGACCTATTAGCTGCTCTGGTGAATTCACAATTCGCATGGCCGCGACAGATCGTCCGAGGGACCCTGGTTTGGAGGGCCCATGGGCGGGCAGCCGGTTTGTCGCGCCCCTCGCACACCCCTACCCCCTTCACGTGGGAGGCGATTCGTCGTGCAGCGTCAGCCCCAGCCCCCTGGCCAGCCGGAGCCCCGGAGTGCGGTGCCCCGGGTCGTCATCGTGGGAGCCGGATTCGCGGGCCATCGCACCGCCAGGACGCTCTCCCGGATCCTCGCCAGAAAACCGGTGGAGATCGTCCTGCTCAATCCGACGGACTACTTCCTCTATCTTCCGCTCCTTCCCCAGGTGGCAGCGGGAATCCTCGAACCAAGAAGGGTCACGGTGTCACTGGTGCACACCCTCCCGGGGGTGCGACTGGTGCTCGGCGAGGCGACCCATGTCGACGCGGACGGCCGCCGTGTCCTGTACACGGACCCCGAGGGCAGGCAGGGGGAGCTGGCATACGACCGGCTCGTTCTCGCCGTCGGCAGCGTGAACAAACTCCTGCCGGTCCCGGGAGTCAGCTCGTACGCGCACGGCTTCCGGGGCATGCCCGAGGCCCTGTACCTGCGGGACCACATCATCAGGCAGACCGAACTCGCGACGGCCGAGACGGACCCGGACGTCGCCTCGGCACGCAACACGTTCGTGGTGGTCGGCGCGGGCTACACGGGCACCGAGGTCGCCGCCCAGGGCTCGGTGTTCACCGGCGAACTCTGCGCGCAGACCGCCCGGTCACAACGGTCTCGGCTGTCCACGAGGACCAGCGAGGCATCGCGCGGCGCACCGCCCCGATGGCTGCTGCTCGACATCGCGCCCCGCGTTCTGCCGGAGCTCGACCACCGCCTGTCCACGACCGCGGACCGGGTGCTGCGCAAGCGCGGAGTCGAGGTACGCACAGGGACCTCCGTCAAGGAAGCCACCGCGGACGGGGTGCGGCTGGACAGCGGCGAGTTCGTCGCGACCAAGACCCTCATCTGGTGTGTGGGGGTTCGTCCGGATCCTCTCGTCGCCGACATCGGCCTGCCGGTCGAGCGCGGCCGGCTGTGCGTCACACCACGTCTGGACGTACCCCACTACCCGGGGGTCTTCGCCTGCGGAGACGCGGCGGCCGTGCCCGATCTGACCCGGCCCGACTCTCCGGACGCCGGTGACGGCGGATTCCCCCTGACGCCGATGACCGCGCAGCACGCCACGCGGCAGGGCGTCGTCGCGGCCAACAACGTGGCCGCATCTCTGGGCTACGGCGAGGCACGGCCGTACAAGCACCACGACATGGGTTTCGCCGTGGACCTGGGAGGAGCGCAGGCGGCGGCCAATCCGATGGGCATGCCGCTGTCCGGTCCCGCGGCCGGTGCGGTCACCCGCGGCTACCATCTCGCCGCCATGCCGGGCAACCGGGTGCGGGTCGCGGCCGACTGGCTGCTGGACATGGTTCTGGCACGCCAGGGCGTGCAGCTCGGCCTGGTCCGCTCCTGGTCGGTCCCACTGGATTCGGCCTCACCCGAGCTCGCGCGGTTCCCCGGCGCTTCGAAGGAGTGACATGCGGCACCAAGAACTGTACGAACTGGGACAGCAGTTGAGGGTGGACGCGGTAAGGGCCGCGGATGCCGCGGGCTCAGGACACCCCACCTCGTCGATGTCGGCGGCCGACCTCGCCGCCGTGCTCATCGCCCGTCATCTGCGTTACGACTTCGACGACCCCGGCCATCCTGCCAACGACCGGCTCATCCTCTCCAAAGGCCATGCCTCGCCGCTGCTCTACGCCCTGTACAAGGCTGCCGGGGCGATCGACGACGAGGAACTCCTCACGTTCCGACGGCTCGGCAGCCGCCTCGAGGGGCATCCCACCCCGCGTCTGCCCTGGGTCGACGTGGCCACCGGGTCACTCGGCCAGGGGCTGCCGATCGGGGTCGGCATGGCGCTCGCCGGTGCCCGCCTCGACGAGGTCCCGTACCGGGTCTGGGTGCTGTCGGGAGACAGCGAGATGGCGGAGGGGTCGGTCTGGGAGGCCGTCGAGCACGCCGCCTGCGAACGGCTGGACAATCTCACACTGGTCATCGACGTCAACCGGCTCGGCCAGCGGGGACCCACCCGCCACGGCCGTGATCTCGACGCCTACGCACGCCGGCTGCGGGCCTTCGGCTGGCACACGATCGAGATCGACGGGCACGACGTCGAGGCCATCGACAAGGCCTTCACCGAGGCGGCCGGCACCGACGGACGCCCCACGGCGGTCATCGCCGCGACACACAAGGGGCGTGGGGTGGCCGCGGTGGAGGACAAGGAGGGCAAGCACGGCAAGCCGCTTCCGGACGCCGATGCCGCGATCGAGGAACTGGGCGGGCCGCGGTTCATCCGGGTCGAGGTGTCTGCGCCGCCCGCCGCGCCGGGACGCCCGGACCGGCCGGTGCGAACCAGCGCCACGCCGGACCTGCCCTGCTTCGACGTGGGTTCCGACGAGGCCACCCGCACGGCGTACGGCCGCGCACTGGCAGCGCTCGGTGGGGCGCGTGATGACATCGTCGCGCTGGACGCCGAGGTCAGCGACTCGACACGGACGGAGTACTTCAAGAAGGAGCACCCCGACCGCTACTTCGAGTGCTACATCGCCGAACAGCAGCTCATCGCGGCGGCCGTGGGACTGCAAGCACGGGGCTGGGTGCCGTTCGCATCGAGTTTCGCCGCGTTCCTGACCCGCGCGTACGACTTCGTGCGGATGGCGTCCGTGAGCCGGGCCGGAATCAATGTCGTCGGTTCGCACGCGGGAGCGACGATCGGTCAGGACGGCCCTTCCCAGATGGGTCTTGAGGATCTGGCCATGTTCCGCGCCGTGCACGGTTCGACTGTGCTCTACCCCTGCGACGCCAATCAGACGGCTCGTTTGGTGGCGGCGATGGCCGACCTGCGAGGGGTGCGCTATCTGCGTACGACACGCTCCGAAACCCCGGTCGTCTACGGGCCCGGCGAGGAGTTCCCCATCGGGGGCTGCAAGGTGCTGCGCAGCAGCGACGAGGATCGCGCGACGATCGTCGCGGCGGGCACGACCGTTCACCAGGCCCTGTCAGCCGCCCGGACTCTGGCGGCTGACGGGATACCCGTCCGGGTCATCGACCTGTACTCGGTCAAACCCGTGGACGTGGACACCCTCAACGACGCGGCCGCGGCCACGGGATGCCTGCTCACGGTCGAGGACCACCACCCTGAGGGAGGCATCGGCGATGCCGTCGCGGAGGCCTTCGCGGACGGTCGGCCGATGCCCAGGCTGGCTCGACTCGCCGTACGGAACCTGCCCGCGAGCGCCTCGGCCGATGAGCAGGCGCATGCGGCGGGAATCGACGCGGAGTCCATCGCGGCAGCGGTGAAGCTGCTGGTGGAACGAGTCATGGTGCGATGAGCGTGAGCGCGATGAAGGAGTGAGGGAGCCGGTGTCGCCCGTCAGCGGTCGCCGAACTCAACGACCGACGCCGGCACCGGCCGACGCCCTCGTGAACTCCGCCGTGAAAGCCGAGCAGAACGCCTCCAGATCGTCCGGCTTACGGCTGGTGATCAGTGTGCTCGGCCCCTCCCGGCATACCTTCACCTGTTCGTCGACCCAGATGCCGCCCGCATTGCGGATGTCGGTGCACAGGCTGGGCCACGACGTGAGGGTCCTGCCCCGGACGACATCCGCCTCGACGAGGGTCCACGGGGCGTGGCAGATCGCGGCGACCGGTTTGCCCTCGTCGAAGAACGCCCGGACGAACGCCACGGCTCCCGCGTCCATCCGCAGGGCATCGGGGTTGGCGACGCCGCCGGGCAGCACCAGCCCGTCGAAGTCCAGTGCGGAACCACCGGGGACCAGCAGATCCACCGGGAACGTGTCCCCCTTGTCGAGATGATGGAACGCCTGGATACGGCCCGGCTTCGTGGAGAGCAGCAGGGGCGTACCACCGATGCCCGCCACGGCCTGCCAGGGTTCGGTGAGCTCGATCTGCTCGACGCCTTCCGGCGCCATGAGGAAAGCGATGTTCATGGTGTCGGCACTCCTCCACATCCCGCTCGCGATGCCGGCCCGCCTGGTGGTCGGAACAAAGCTGCGGGACGCGGCCTGACGCGTGCCGCGTCGGCAAGGGATCGCAGGGGCGCCGGTTCAGCCTCGTCGTGGGCCTGCTCAGCCGACTCGGCAACTCCCCCGGACGACGCCAGAGGGCACCTGTGCCGGGCCTCGCGACGGGGCGAGCCCTGGCTCACGCGGCACTCGGCACGCACGTACCCGCGTAGCGCACGCTTATGCGTATATGGGCGAAAGCGGCGTCGACTGGGCGGGAGCAGGCGGGCTACGCGGGCCAGTGGGCGGGGCGGTCCAGCCCGCGCGGGAGTCGTGTCGTCGCGTCCCCCTTGGCCTGCCGGAGCTGCGGCTGCGTGAGGAAGATGCTGCCGGTCAGGTCCGCACCACGCAGATCCGCGTCGCGGAGATCGGCGCCGAGGAGGTCAGCTGCGCGCAGGTCGGCGGCGCTGAGGTCGGCGGCGATCAGGCAGGCGCCCCGCAGATCGGCTCCCCGTAGGTCGGCGCCGCCAAGCCGGGCGCCGAAGAGATCGGCCCCACGCCGGTTCTTCTTGCGGCCGGGCCTTGCCTCGGCCCGTACCAGCGCACTCGCGCGCGTCAACTGATCGCCGACCCGGGCGCGGAGCGCCGGAACCTCGACGTCCAGCAGTGCGGCGGGTTCGGTGTGCGTCAGCGCGTCGATGTCGTCGTAAATACGGCTCATATCGGCGTGGAGGGTACGGGCGGCGGGCAGTGCCATGGCTTCGGCGAGGTGGCGGAGCAGCTCGTGGAGCTGGCGCATCACCGGGAAGACCGCGAACATGCGGCGTGCCGTGTCCGGCTCCTCCCGCCAGCTCACCCCGCCGAACGTGACCTGGGAGACCTTCTGACCGGCTCCGAAGCAGTCGTAGACGGTGCAGCCCGCGAATCCTCGAGGCCGCAGCTGCTGGTGGATGCCGCACCGGAAGTCCTCGCCGAGGTGCATGCAGGGCTGTCCTGCGGGTTTGTCGACCGCGAAGTCGGCCGATGCCGAGAACGGCAGAGCGGCGCAGCACAGACCGAAGCAGCTGCCGCAGTCGGCCCGAAGCTCCGGGGTCTGCGCCACGGTGCCCCGTGAGTCGGGTGAGTCGGGTGTCCTGCGTGTGTCAGACACGCCGTGGTACCTCATTCTTCTGCGGTTGCCTTCGACCGGCTGCCCGGTCCACTCGGCCATCTTCGCGGGTCACCGAGGGCACCCGCCACGCGATTGTGGGCCCACTTCCCGGACCATCCTGCATGGCCCGCAGCGGCGCCCCTACCGGTATCCGCGCAGGAAGCTGAGAGCGACCGGACGCATACACACGACGCTCCGCACGCCCAGGGCCTTCGCACCGTGCGGCAGACTCGCCGCGAACCGGCGCTCGGCACGGCTGCCGAGCGGGGGTCCGTCGCACAGCGGCTGTGTGAGCGGGCACGAGCACGTCCGGTCAGGGGCGGGCATGCCAGGGCTGGTCTGTCCGGACCGCCCTCTTGCCGAGTGTGTCGACGGCCGTGACGATACGGTCCCAGAACTTCCCCTGGTCGAGGCTGAGCGCCACCTGGGCGTTGACGGGCCGGTCCAGGTACCGGTGCAGGTCCACGACGGTCGCCCCGCGCGTGTACTGTCCCCGCAGTTCGACGGCCACGCTCGCCTCGGCGCAGCGGACGATCTCGGGGTCGATGACCCTGGCCACCGCCACCGGGTCGTGGAGCGGCGGAGCGTCGAAACCCCAGAGTCTGCGGTAGGTGGAGGCGAAGTACGTCATCAGCTCCGCGCAGATCCCACCGAGCTCCGTGCCGAGGGCTTCGAACCGGGCGAGAACATCGGGCGTGGCCAGCGCCTGGTGGGTGACGTTGAGCCCGCACATGGTCACGGGCAGGCCGCTGCGGAAGACGATGTCGGCGGCTTCCGGGTCCGCGTACACGTTGAACTCCGCGACGGGGGTGCGGTTTCCCCGTTCGGTTGAACCCCCCATCAGGACGATCTCGCGGATGTGCCGCGCCACCTCGGGATAGCGGGTGAGCAGCAGGGCGATGTTGGTCAGCGGGGCGGTCGGGATGAGGGTGACCGGCTCCGGGTGCCCGGTCAGGATGCGGTGCATCAGATCTACGGCGTGCTCGGGAACGGCGCTCACGGCGGGCTCGCCGAAGCACGGGCCGTCCATCCCGGATTCTCCGTGCACGTCGTCCGCCACGTGGCGCGGCCCCACGAGCGGACGGGCACAGCCCGCTGCGATCGGAACATCGGTGATGGCGGCGGCGGTACAGATACGGCGGGCGTTGAGGGTGGTCTTCTCGACCACCTGGTTGCCCGCCACCGTCGTGATGGCGAGCAGATCGACCGCGGGATCGCCGGCCGCGAGCAGGATGGCGATCGCGTCGTCGTGCCCCGGGTCGCAGTCGATGATGATCGGGACAGGCACGGTGCTCCTCGGATGCGGTGTCCGGTCGTGGAAGTGCCGTACCAGTGTGCCGCGTACGGTCCGGGGTGTGTCGCCATGACATCCGCGGTGCCCTTCGCTGCCCCTATAGCGCTCTGAGGCCGTCGATCACCTCTCGGAGGATCCTCTCGTCGGGGAGCTGCGCGGGTGGGACGGGCCGGCTGACGGCGACGAACCGGGCTTCGAGCAGGTCACTCAAGAGGACGCGTACGACGCCCACGGGCAGATCGGCGCTCGCGGCGAGCTCCGCGACCGACTGCGTCTCGTCCGAGCACAGCCCGAGGAGCGTCCGGTGTTCGGGACCGATGAGGGACTGCTCCGCCCGGGCCAGCGCGTCGGAGGTGAGGTCCACCAGCGCGATGAGGTCGAAGCGTTCGGCACCGGCCCCGGGCTTCGTCCGTCCTCCGGTCACGGCATAGGGACGCACCAGGGGTCCCGCTTCGGCGTCGTACCAACGGCTCCCCTGCGGCGCCGGGCCGCCGTCGCCGGCATCGTTCATGACGGTGGGGCCTCTCCCGGTCAACCGACGGTGGGCGGGGGCGGGGTGGCGGACAGGCGCGGCGGCGTCCGCAGATGCTCTCCCACCTGCTTGACGAGACGGGCCATCTCGTACGCGATGAGTCCGATGTCGGCGGTCGAGTTGCTGAGGACGGCGAGGCACGATCCCTCGCCCGCGGCGGCCACGAACAGGAAGCCGCGGTCCAGTTCGACCATCGTCTGGCGCACGGAACCGGCGTGGAACTGGCGCCCCGTTCCCTTGGCCAGACTGTGGAATCCGGACGCGACGGCGGCGAGGTGCTCGGCGTCCTCACGCGTGAGACCGTCGGAGGCGCCCACGGCGAGTCCGTCACCGGACAGGACGACCGCGTGCCGGACCCCGTTGACCCGCGCCGCCAGGTCGTCCAGCAGCCAGTCGAGTTCCCCGGAGGTGTGCTCCGGGGCGATCCTCCTGTGGTCGATCATGCGTCGTCTCCTTCGCTGAGTTCACTGACTTCACTGACTTCACTGAGTTGGCTGCGTTTGCGTTCGCTGAGTTCGCTGAGGTGCGTGGTGTCGCGGGGGTGAGCACGGCCTTGGGCGGCGCCGCCACCGCGGGTCCAGCCTGCGCGGAAGGCGGACATGCGCTCCCTGGCCTGCTC
The DNA here is from genome assembly GCF_040632375.1 of Streptomyces sp. NPDC019396. Classification (NCBI taxonomy): domain Bacteria; kingdom Bacillati; phylum Actinomycetota; class Actinomycetes; order Kitasatosporales; family Streptomycetaceae; genus Streptomyces; species Streptomyces sp. NPDC019396. The sequence goes on from NZ_JBEYBS010000017.1 coordinate 123,783, forward strand.
AGGAGTGCACTCGGGTACGGCGGACGCGGCGCGGTCGTCCTGCCGGGTCGCTTCCCCGCCTCTGGCGTCCGGATCGCCGGCCGGCCGTAGCTGCGGGACCAGATGGGACTGCCTCACACGTCGCGGGAGGCTGCCTGAAGCCTGCGCGTCGGCCACCGTGTCCGGAGAGGGCGGGGGCCGCCGCGGTTCTGGCGAAGGCGGAGCCTGGAGCTCGTCAGCCTCGTGCCCTGGGCGTGTACGGCTGTGCGACCGCAGCGCTATGACACCGGGGAGCGGTGGCGCCTCGGTCCCGGTTCCTGCTTCCGCTTCGGCTTCAATTTCGGCTTCGGCTTCGGCTTCGGCTTCGAACGTGTACGCGGAACCGGCAGCCTCTTCGTCCCATCCGTCCGGTCCATCCGGATCCGACGGGGACGTGCTCTGGAGCAGCGCGTTCGGGACCAGCACGACGGCAGTGGTCCCCCCGAAGGGCGAAGTCCGCAGTCGCACCTTGACGTCGTGGCGGACCGAGAGCTTGCTGACCACGAAGAGTCCCAGGCGGTCGCTGTCGAAGATGTCCAGTGCCTCGGTCTCCTCGACGCGCCGGTTGGCCTCGGCGAGCGCCTCCTTTCCCATGCCGAGTCCGCGGTCTTCGATTTCGATCGCGTAGCCATTGGGGACGGGTTCGCCGTTGACGCGGACCCGAGTGTGAGGGGGTGAGAACTGTGTCGCGTTCTCGACCAACTCGGCCAGGAGGTGGGTGAGGTCTGCGACGGCGGTACCGATGACCGCGGCTTGCGGCAGCGGGCGCACGTCAACGCGAGCGTAGTCCTCCACCTCCGATACGGCGGCGCGGACGACATTGGTCAGGAGCACGGGCGTGCGCCAGGCACGTCCGGGTGCGGAACCGGAGAGGATGATCAGGCTCTCCGCATGACGGCGCATGCGCGTGGTGAGGTGGTCGAGCCGGAACAGGTCACTGAGCTCGTCGGGATCCTCGGCGCGGCGTTCCATACTGTCGAGCAGATTGAGCTGACGGTGGACCAGGACCTGGCTGCGACGGGCGAGGTTGACGAAGACCCCCGAGATGCCCCGGCTGAGCTCGGCCCGTTCGACGGCGGCGTCAAGCGCGGCGCGGTGCACGGTCCAGAGCGCCTGGCCGACCTCGGCGACCTCGTCACGCGGAGGCGGCCCCTCGGGAGCCTCCGCCCGGACATCGAGTTTCTCGCCTGCGCGGAGTACGCGCATGGCACGGGGCAGCCTGTACCTGGCTATCTCCAGGGCGGTGTTGCGTAGGCTGACGAGCTCGATGACCAGGGCGCGTCCGATGCGCGCCGAGACGACGAGCGCGGCGGCGACTGCGGCGAGGCCGAAGAACACGGCCGCTCCGGCTGGGGTGAGCAGTGCGTCGCCGATGGGATCGGCCGGGCCCGCGGCACTCCTGGCCCGCTCCTCGATCTCGTGCATGGCCGTGCGCACGGTGCCGTTGGCCGATTCCCAGGCCTCGACGGAAACCGCCTGGGCGGCGCGCCGGTCCGAAGGGGCGTTGACGGTGGTGTCTTCGGTCGCTTCGAGACCCTGGTACGCGGCCTGGGCCGTGAGTGCGCCCCACGCGGCACGCTCGGGGGCCGGCAGGTCGCCGACGGAGGACTCGATGAGGGCACGGCGCGTCCCGACGGCGCCGGTGAAGAGCTTTCGGCGCTCTGCCCGGAAGGTCCCCTGTGCCTGGGCGGCGGAGAGCAGAGCGTCTTCGCGGGCAAGCATTTCGGCGGCACGGCCGAACTCGTTGAGTACTCGGGCTCCCGCGCTCGCTGCCGTGCTCTGGACGCCGCCCGCGAGCGCGCCATGGACGCCGAAGGCGGCGCTGATCACCGCTGTGTACTGCTCGAATGCCCGGTCCCAGTCGGCCTTGCGGCCGAGTACGGCGGTGCGCAGTCCGGGCAGCGCGGCGCTCGTGGTGGTGAGCAGGTCGAGGCGCTCGGCGACGACGGGCGGCAGGTCACCCGCGTCGGCGACGGTGTGGTCGTCGCCGAGTGCCAGGACCGCGAGGGCGGAGTCGGTGGTACCGGTCTGCTGCCGGAAGGCGGCGGCACGTTCCGGGGAGGGCGCCGCGATCTGGCGGAGTGCGGTGCGGCGTTCGTTCTGCAGCGCGGACACGACCTGGTCGACGGGGTGGCGGACGTGGTCCTCGATGTCCTGGAGCTGGCGGAGCCGGGCCACGTCCTGGGCGGTGGTGACGGTGGCGAAGCCCCAGAGGGCGAGGAGCGAGACCACCGGCACCATCAACAGGGACACGATCTTGGCGCGCACGGTCCTGGGGCGCGGGCGCCAGCGCTCGGGATAGCGCCGGCCGCCCTGCGCCGCCCAGGCCGATTCCCGGTCCATGGCCGCTTCGAACGGTTCGTCCGCGGGCGGTCCTGCGTGGGCGCGGCGCCCGCGCACGGGCGGTGCGACGGCCCCGCCGTGGGCGGCGCCGGGGTGTGGTGGCGTGCCTGCGCCGGGAGTGCTGCGGGATGTGCGCATGGCCTCCTCGTTCCGGAGGGGACGGTGGGTGCGGCGTGTCTGGCGTGTCTGGCGTGTCTGGCGTGTCTGGCGTGTCTGGCGTGTCTGGCGGGGGAGCAACGAGTCTGTGGAGTCAGCGGGGTGGTGATGCGGCTGGTTCGGCGGTACGCCCCGCCGAGGCGTACGCGGCGCGTTCGCGTGCCGTGGGTGAGAGGGCCACGAAGGCGGCGGTGAGGAAGAGGTAGGACCCGAGTCCGACGGCGAGGGGGAAGATGAACTGCATCGTGGTGGCCCCGGGCAGGGCCTCGCGGGAGGGCTCGACGTGCACGCTGACCGCGAGCATGCCGGTGTAGTGCATGCTGGTCACGGCCGCGCCCAGCACGAGGGAGGCGGCGGCGACCGGGAGGGGTGCCGTGATGTTGAGGGCGGCCCAGAGCGCGACCGTCGCTGCGACCACCGCGACGGCGATGGAGAGGGCGACCAGCAGTGGGTCGTATCGCACCGTCCCGTGCAGCCGAAGGGCCGCCATGCCGAGGTAGTGCATGCTGGCGATGCCAAGTCCCGTGGTGAGCCCGCCGAGCAACAGGGCACGCACACGGTCACGGCCGTGGGCGACGGCGAACACCCCGGCGCCGACCACGGCCATGGCGACCACCAGGCTGAGGATGGTCAGCGGCACGTCGTAGCGGATGTCGGTGCCGACCACGCCGAAACCGAGCATGGCGACGAAGTGCATGGTCCAGATGCCGCTTCCGATGGCGGACGCGGCGGTGATGAGCCAGTTGCGCCGGGAACCGCCGGTCGTCTCGAGAGCCCGGAGCGTGCAGCGCAGTCCGAGCGCCGCTCCGATGCAGGCCATGAGGTACGACAGCACCGGTGTAAGCCAGCCGAAGGCGGCGTGGTCCAGGTGTCCCATGACTCAGGGACGCTAGTCCCGGTGGGAGCGCGGGCCGGGGGCGCATTTCGAAAGCTGCTGGAATATGACAGAGAGATGTTTCTGAACGATCGCACCGAGCTCGAACGGGTGCGCAGAACGCCCCGCCGGCGGACCGACCAGCCCCGCGACCGAGGGGTGGCGGACTTGCCGCAGCCGGCCATGCCGGCGAAACGCACGGTGCGGGATCATGTCCCCATGGCCGACGACCACACACATGTCCGGGAGTTCTTCGGCACGCGAGCGGCGCGCTGGGACACTCGTTTCCCTGATGACGGCCCGGCTTTCGCGGTCGGTGTCGCCGCCCTCGAACTGCGCCCGGGGGACGCCGTACTGGACGCGGGCTGCGGTACCGGGCGTGCTCTGCCCCTGCTGCGGGAGGCGGCCGGGCCCGGCGGCACGGTGATCGGGGTCGATCTCACCCCGGAAATGCTGGCCGCGGCAAGCAACGCAGGCCGGGGCAGGGCGGGTGCGCTGCTGCTCGCCGACGTGGCCCGGCTGCCGCTGCGTGCGGAGTCGCTCGACGCGGTCTTCGCCGCGGGGCTGATCGCCCATCTGCCCCGGCCGGAGGCCGGTCTGCGCGAGCTGGCGCGGGTGGTGCGTCCCGGCGGACGGCTGGCGCTGTTCCATCCTCTGGGGCGTGCCGCGCTCGCCGCGCGGCAGGGCAGGGAGCTGTCCGATGACGATCTGCGGGCCGAGCCCCGGCTCACCGGGCTGCTGGCCGCGTCGGGCTGGCGGCTGCTCTCCTACGTCGACGAGGACGCGCGCTTCCTGGCACTGGCCGTGCACCAGGGCTGAAGCGACGCCCGCGGGAGCCCGGGTTCATGCGGCTCGCAGCCCGGATCACGTGGCTTCAGGCCCGGATCTGGGCAGACTCCTCGCACCGGTGTCCATCGGACAGACAGGTGAATGAGTCGGGAAGGGGGCCAGGGGTGTTCGCCAGGGTGATGGAGAAGATCCGCGGTGTGCTCGCAGGCGAACGGGGCGGCGGGCGGAAAGCAGCCCCGGCTCCTGCCGCACGGGCGCGGCAGCACAACATATTCGAGGCGGCGGCGACCTATGTGTCCGCGTGTGCCGAAGACGATCAGCAGGTGGTCGACGAGGCATCGGGATGGGTGTCGCCCGAGGCCCTGTCCTTCGGGGTCAACGAGCTGGCCTGCCGGGCGGTCATCGCCCTCGCACGCGAGCGGAACGAGTCACCGCAGACCGTGGCTCGCAGTCTGCTCGGGCTGCCCGTGGCCTGACCTGATCATCGTTCGGCCAGATTCCTGCCTCAGACACTCGACGGAAGGGCCACGCCCTAGTTAAGGTGCGCCGACGAACGATCGGATAGGGGAGGGTGCTGTGGCCGCGACGGAAGAGGTCGCCGACGACGACACGCTCTACGTGCTCACGGCCCTACTGCTCACGCCCGCGCAGTTCCCGAGTGTCCTCGGTGACGACTTTCCCGAGGCGTGCGCCTCGCTGGGCCTCGAGCCCTACGACGACGGGTACGGGCTCGTCCTCGGCCAGGACTCCGAGGGTGCCCGCTGGACGGTCGTTGTCGACGATGTCTCGCTGGTGGCGGTCGCCATCGCTTCCTGGGACTGCGGCATGGACTACGACCTGTCTCCCAGTGACCGCAGCGTGGTCGAGGTCCTGCCCGGCTGGCCACTGGCCGTCGTGACCGTCGCGCCGGGTGTCCCCGCTCCCCATGACCCGACCGAGGCGGACGCGGGCCGGCCGTGTCTCACTCCTCCCCCGACGGACACCTGGGGATCCGTTCAGCGCCGCATGGGTGCGGACGAGATCGCCCTGCAGTGGGCCACCTGGCGCCAGCAGGTTGCCGAGAAGGTGACCTTCGTCCAGCCGAGCGAGCCGAAGAAGGACACCGAAAACGGCGAGACGACCAGCAAGGCCGACGAGTCCGGCACGGGCGCCAAGGGCACCGCTGGGACCGGCCCGTCCCACCAGGGCATTCGCAGGGTGCTCAAGGAACTGCACAGCTATGTGGACGAGGCGCCGCCGATCGGACGGGTGCGGTCCTCCTTCGCTCCGGACGGCGCACGTATGCTCCGCGCCGACGGACCGGGCTGGTCCCTCGTGGCCCGCACCGACGACATCGCTTTCGTGCTCCTCGACGACGAGCCGGGTGAGGTGCTGCCCGTGGGCCGGGGCCCCGAGCTGCCCGGCCTGCTGGAGGCGTTGGACAAGATGGCCGTACGCCCCTTGTGAGCCGTACGTATTTCGCGGGACCCAGGCACGGCTGAGCCGTACACGCACTTCCTGAACCGCCCCGTGCGTCAGCGGCCGATCTGTCTGCGGTTGAGCCTCCTGAGCCGGCGACGCTGCGCGGGATCGAGCGCGAAGTAGGCCACGGCGGGCACCCCGACGATCACCAGCAGCGACATCCAGAACCCGATCAACGGGATCAGGAGCAGGCCCACGGCCACTCCCCCGATGGCGACCTTCGCACCTGTGGACATGTCATGCCTCCTTTGCGGCACCGAGGCCGCACCTGCTGAGAGAACGCCTCCGCACGGTCCTCGGTTCCCCTGCGGGAGGACTGTTCTTCCCACGGCGGCGCCTGCGCTAACCGGCGCGCAGTTCTTCACCCACCGCGTGCATATGGCCGAGGGCCTCGCGATACGAGTCGATCAGCCCCGTTTCCGTATAGGGCATCCCCAGCCTGCGGCAGTGTGCCCGGACCAGCGGCTGGACGTGCTTCAGATGGGGGCGCGGCATGCTCGGGAAGAGGTGGTGCTCGATCTGGTAATTGAGCCCGCCCAGGAACCAGTCGGTGACGAAGCCGCCCCGTATGTTGCGGGAAGTCAGGACCTGCCGCTGCACATGGCCCCAGTCACTGCCGTGGGTCCCGTCCGGCATCTCCATGCCCTTGTGGTTGGGCGCGAAGGCCATGCCCAGGTGTAGGCCCAGCAGCATCTGGTGCAGGAGAGCGAAGGCGAGTGCCTGAAGCGGGGTGAGGGCCGTCAGCAGCAGGGCGGCGTACCCGGCGACGTGGGCCACGAGGAGTCCGCCTTCGACCAGCACCGCCCGGGCTGACGCCCGGCGCCCCGTCGACCGTCCGAAGACATGCCGGAAGCCGTAGACCTTGAGCGCCAGTCCCTCGAGGGTGGTCAGGGGAAAGAACAGCGCAGCCTGGTGGCGGGTGAGCCAGCCTCGCAGCCCCGTGCGTCCTCCTGCGTGTCCTTCACTGAAGACCAGGATGTCAGGGGTGACATCGGGGTCCTTGTCGAGATGGTTGGGGTTGGCGTGGTGGCGGTTGTGCTTGTCGTTCCACCAGCCCTGGCTCATGCCGAGCAGCAGGTTTCCGTGGATGAGCTGGATGGTGCGGCTGGTCCGCCGGTGAGGGGATATCTGTGCGTGACCGGCGTCATGGGCGATGAAGGCGGCACGCGCGGAGAACAGCGCGAACGGCACGGCCAGCAGCAGCGTCCACCAGGACGGGCCCGTGAGAACGACGCCTGTCAGGACCACGGCCAGCGCCAGTCCGTTCGATGCCATCGTGCGCGCGTACCAGCCCGCGCGGCGTTCAAGGAGGCCGTGCTGTTTCGTGGCCCTCAGGAGTGGCGCGAAGTCGCTGCCAGACGCGCGGGCGGTGGGCCTGCCGCCCGGCTGCTTGTGCGGCGCGCCGACGTCTGCGATGACGGTGGCCTGGGACATCTCGCTCTCCGGTCTTTTACTGATGAAACTGCTCTGACCTGGAGAAACGTACGGATCCAAGGGCCTGCGCCACCATGGGGCGACCATCCGGAACGCAACGGGGGATGGCCGGTGGCCTGTGGTGGGGCCAGCACCACCGTGACGCCTCCTTGGGACAGGGCGGCGCGTGTTCCCCCGCCCGGAGATGTCTGGGGTGACGACTGCGAGGGGTAGGGGAAACCCATGCGGCTGCTGCTGACGTCCGACACTCATGTGCCCCGGCGCGCCCGGCGGCTGCCGGACCCTTTGCTGGCGGAGATCGCGCGAGCCGATGCGGTCGTGCACGCGGGTGACTGGGTGGACGAGGCCACCCTTGACCTTTTCGAAGCGCACGCGCGGCGCGTCATCGGGGTGTTCGGCAACAACGACGGACCGGCGCTGCGTGCCCGGCTGCCCGAGGTCGCCCGCGCCGACCTCGGTGGTCTGTGCTTCGGGGTCGTACACGAGACGGGTGCCGCTCAGGGGCGCGAGCGGCGGTGCGCCGAGCGGTTCCCGGATCTGGACGTACTCGTCTTCGGACACAGCCACATCCCGTGGGACACCACCGCGGCGGACGGGCTGCGGCTGCTCAACCCGGGCTCTCCGACGGACCGCAGGCGGCAGCCGTACTGCACGTACATGACGGTGGAGGTCGCCGGTGGGGCGCTGACGGATGTGACGCTGCACCGGCTGCCGGCCCGTGCATGACCGTGCGGTGGGTGGCCGGACGACTGGGCAGCGTCCCGTCGGTTGCACGACCGGTTCCGGTGCTTGTCGGTGCCGTGGTCCGGGACGACGATGGCCACGGGAGGAAGTCACCTACCGGGAGGCTGAGTTGTCCGATGCCTGGGTGGCCCTGGAGGCGGGGAAGGATCCCGTCCGGCGACTCGGCGAGCTCCGCCGTGCCTACGAGAGCTTCGCGAGCGCCGGCCGGGTGGAGCGCACCGTGAGGCCGGTGGTGGCGGAGTCATGGCGGCGGTGTGCCCGGGCTCGGGTGGCCCCGGAGGGCACTGCCTGCGTGGAGCTCGGCGATGACGAGCTCGGTGCCTACCGCGACGGACATCCGTTGTCGAGGGTGATGCCGGTCGTCCGCGAACTCATGGGGGTCTACGCCCTGGACGGAGAGCACCTCGTCGCGGTGTGCGACGCCCAGGCACGGCTGCTGTGGGTCGAGGGACATCCGGGGGCTCGGCGCCTCGCCGGCGGGATGAACTTCGTGGAGGGCGCACGGTGGTCCGAGTCCATAGCCGGGACGAACGCACCGGGGACGGCGATCGCCGTGGACCGTCCCGTCCAGGTCTTCGCCGCGGAGCACTTCCGCAGACCGGTGCATGACTGGACCTGCGCTGCGGCGCCCGTGCACGACCCGCACAGTGGACGGCTGCTGGGCGCGGTGGACATCACGGGCGGTGACCGGCTCGCCCATCCGCACAGCCTGGCCTTCGTCGGCGCCGTGGCGCGGGCCATGGAGTCGCACCTGGCTCTGCTGGCACCGCGGCCCGTGGGCGACGCGATACGGCTGACGGCTCTGGGCCGGGACGAGGCACTGCTGGTGGCGGACGGCCGGACGCTCCGGCTGAGCCGCCGCCACAGCGAGATACTGGTCGTCCTGTCCCGCCACCCCGAAGGCCTGAGCGGGGACGAGCTGCTGCTCGAACTGTACGAGGACGAGCACATCAGCCCGGTGACGCTGCGCGCCGAACTCTCGCGGCTGCGCGGACTGCTCGGACCGCGGCTGCTGCTCTCGCGGCCCTACCGGCTCGCCATGGCGACGGAATCGGACTTCTGCACGGTGAGGCGGCATCTCGCCTCGGGCGCTGTCGCCGCCGCGCTGAGCGTGTATGCGGGGCACGTGCTGCCGGGTTCCAGCGCCCCCGGCATAGCAAGGTTGCGCCGCTGCCTCGTGGAGGAGCTGCGCACGGCGCTGATCGCACGGGCCGACCCCCGGCTGCTGTCCGACTGGGCACACAGCACCTGGGGTGAGGGCGACCTCCCTGTCTGGCGGGCGCTCGCGGCGGCGCTGCCACAGTGGCAGCGCCCGGTGGCAGAGGCACGGGCGCGGGCGCTGGACACGGAGTACGGCGCCTGACGCATCAGCGCACTCGTCCCCGGCCCCCACGGTGGTCGCAACGTGACGGCAACGTGGTGCCGCCTAGGTTCGGCGCGAGCGCCGCCCGAGGGTGGGCGGCGTGGACTCCGGGAGGACTCATGACTCGATTCGCGGTACCCGGCACGCAGGGCTCCGTCGTCCGCTACGCCGCACGCTACGACCACTGGATCGGCGGCGCGTACGTGCCTCCGATACGCGGCCAGTACTTCGAGAACCCGAGCCCCGTCAACGGGCAGGCGTTCACCGAGATCGCCCGCGGCACCGCTGAGGACGTCGAGTGTGCTCTGGACGCGGCACACGCCGCCGCCCCGGCCTGGGGCCGCACCGAGCCCACGGCCCGGGCCAACGTCCTGCTGAGGATCGCCGACCGGATGGAGGCCCATCTGGAGGAACTCGCCGTCGCGGAGAGCTGGGAGAACGGGAAGCCGGTACGCGAAACACTGGCCGCCGACATTCCGCTGGCCATCGACCACTTCCGCTATTTCGCCGGGGCGCTGCGCGCCCAGGAGGGTTCCCTCAGCGAGCTCGACGACACGACGGTCGCATACCACTTCCACGAGCCGCTTGGTGTGGTAGCGCAGATAATCCCCTGGAACTTCCCGATCCTGATGGCGGTCTGGAAACTGGCCCCGGCGCTGGCCGCGGGCAACACCGTCGTGCTGAAGCCGGCGGAACAGACCCCGGCGTCGGTGCACATCCTGATGGGGCTGATCGCCGATCTGCTGCCACCCGGAGTCGTCAACATCGTCAACGGCTTCGGCGTCGAGGCGGGAAAACCCCTGGCGTCAAGCCCGCGCATCGCCAAGGTCGCCTTCACCGGCGAGACCACGACGGGGCGGCAGATCATGCAATACGCCGCGGAGAACATCAAGCCGGTGACGCTCGAGCTGGGCGGCAAGTCGCCCAACATCTTCTTCGACGACATCTGGGCCGCCGACGACGAGTTGCGCGACAAGGCACTCGAGGGTTTCACCATGTTCGCCCTCAACCAGGGCGAAGTGTGCACCTGCCCGTCACGGGCGCTGATCCAGCAGGGACACTACGGCGAGTTCCTCGACGCCGCGATCGCCCGTACGGAGGCGATCCTGCCGGGCCACCCACTGGACACGGACACCATGATCGGCGCCCAGGCGTCCGGCGACCAGCTCCGGAAGATCCTTTCGTATCTGGACATCGGCCAGCAGGAAGGCGCGAAGATCCTGACGGGAGGTCAGCGCATCGAGTACGACGGGGAGCTCGCGGGCGGCTACTACGTGCAGCCCACGATCTTCGAGGGTGACAACCGGATGCGTGTCTTCCAGGAGGAGATCTTCGGACCGGTGGTCGCTGTGACCTCCTTCGCGGACTTCGACGACGCCATCGCGACGGCGAACGACACGCGGTACGGGCTGGGCGCCGGCGTATGGACCCGGGACATCAACCAGGCGTACCGGGCGGGGCGTGCCATCCAGGCGGGCCGGGTCTGGACGAACTGCTACCACGCCTATCCGGCGCATGCCGCCTTCGGCGGCTACAAGCAGTCGGGCATCGGGCGTGAGACGCACAAGATGATGCTCGATCACTACCAGCAGACGAAGAACCTCCTGGTGTCGTACTCGCCGAAGAAGCTCGGCTTCTTCTAGGCGGTGAGCAGATGGCACCTGACCACGTCGGATGCCGGTGCCGATGGTGAATCGCGCCCTCTTCTCAGTACTGGCTGCGGAAGAGGGCGCGCTCGCCGATGAAGTCGCCGGTCGTGGCAGGCGCCGCCGGCCGGTCCGCGAAGCGGTCGTAGGCGCCGTACTCCTCGGCGGTGAGGTCCACGCGTCGGGCACCGCCGGCGAAACGGGCCGGGCCGAGCGCGACGGCCAGCAGCTCGACGTCCTCGTCGGGGGACAGGGTCAGGACCGCCGCGGTTCGGTCGACCGTGCCGACGTAGGCTCCGGGGCTCGCCACGCTCTGTGTCCGCCGAGCCGTCGGGGTGGTGCGTGACCAGGAGCGAGGGGTTGGCTCGTGCGCCGGCGCGCAGGACCCGCCGGACGCGCTTGAAGGCGCGCAGGTCCTCCTCGTCCACCGTGACGGGGTGGAGTGGGACGAGGCGCCTGCCGTCCGGTGCACGGAGCCTGCTGCCGCGAGCGGGATCGTGTGGGGTGTCGCGCGGGGACCAGCGGCTGCGAAGGGCCTGAGGGAACCCGTTGCTCCAGGCGTCCAGGGACTTCGGCGCGTCCAGGCCGGTGACGTTCTCCAGACCTGGCGGGTAGGAGGCCTCGATGTGCTCGCCCGCGCCGTTGCACCGCGCCGCCCAGGCCGCGTGGTAGGGAGCGAGCAGGAGGTCGTTGGTCACGTAGAAGTCGTGCAGCCATCGGGGATCCTGCGGGATGAGGCGGACCGTGGTCCTTCTGCCGCCGCTGCGGACCGGTGGGCGGAGGGCATCGGGGTTCCTCATTGCGGATGGGATCATCGCCGACCCGGCTGCGCCGACGACTGGTTCACTATATCGTCATCTTGACGTTAAGCCGTTCACGAGGAGGACGCCAGCTCGGTGGCCGGATTGCCGCCCCACCGGGCACGGGCTGGTACTTCCTCGCCCTTCATCAGGAAGGTGTCGGCGGCGAGTTGGGCCCGGTCCCCGACGACGGTTCCGTAGTGGACGAACGCGCCCACGCCAAGGGTCACGCCCTGCCCGATCGTGGCGTGGTCGGACTTGAAGGCGCCGTCCTCCTGGGAGTGGGACTGGATGACGCTTGCGGCGTTGAGCGTGCACTCGTCCCCGATGGACACGAGGGTCCGTTCGATCAGCGTGCAGCCGTCGTCGAAGACCCGGCGTCCGACCTTGGTGCCCAGCAGCCGCCAGATCACGGCTTTGAACGGGGTGCCGTTGAATGCCTGCATATAGCGGTGCGATGTCAGCTTCCAGAAGCGTTCGTGCCGCCAGAAGGACGGGTCGTAGATCGAGCAGTACAGCGGTTTCAGCGGGCGGAAACGGGTGACCGCCCGCTCGATCAGGGTGAAGAAGACGATGGTGAACGCCATGGTGAGCAGGCTCGCCAGGGCGAGTACCGGCAGGCCGTGGACGTGGTAGAAGTCGACGGCTGCCATGGCGATGACGGCGAGTACGAAGAAGTGGAACCAGCGCGCCAGCAGGTGCAGGCTCGCGGTGACCATATTGTGCCGGTTCTTGGCCGCCAGACGCCGCCGCAGCTCTTCGCCCGTCGCCAGGTGGTCGAACTGGGTGTCGCGCAGCACGGTGCGTGGGATTTCGAAGCTGGGGGAGCCGAGCAGTCCCACGTCTTCTCGTACGGGCCCGTCGACAGGGACCATGACCTTGGTCGCCAGCAGGCAGTTGTCGCCCGTGCGTCCGCCCGCGGGATAGGCGATGTTGTTGCCGAGGAAGTTGTACGGACCGATGGACGTCGTGGACAGGCGGAAGGACGTGCTCGAGAAGTCCGCGTTGATGATCGACAGGCCGTCGGCGACCATCGTCCCGCTGCCGACCGTGCTGAGGTAAGGGGTGTCGTGTTTCACGAGTGTGCCGAAGTTCGATCCCGTCTGCTCGATACGGCTCAGGTCGTATCCGAGGCGTCGCAGATAGTGCACGATCGCCGAACTGTCGCCGAAGAGCGTGGTGAAGAACCTGATGTTGGTCAGCCGCAGGATCGAGCGCTGGATTCCGTAGTGGAATCCGTACAACGGATAGGTTCTGTCCGGCTTGATGGTGAGGCTCAGCAGCCGGGGCAGGGTGCCCACCAGGAACAGGCCCACGAGCAGGGCACCGAAGAAGGCCACGAGGGAGGCGAGCAGCGCATCGACGAAGAACGCTGGGCTCGTGACCGCTGGCGTGTCGGGACTGAATACCGCACTCCCATGCGGGACCAGGGTCAGCGCGATGCTCACGCCGGCCACGGTGAGCGGCACGTACACCAACAGCATCGCCGCCAACTGCCCCAGACTGTAGAGGGTTTTGCGCAGCATGCCGCACGGGGAAGGCTCGGCGGTCGGGAAGTCCGTCGTCGCCGGCCGCGCCGGGGACCCGTGCCAGGACTCGGTGGCCGGGACCACCTGCCCGGAGTGCAGGGAGGAGGCATGGCCGAGCCGGGATCCGTCCCTCATCGACGTATCGATGTCGAGCACGGTCTGCTCGTGGACGATCACCCCTCCCCCGAGGGTGACCGGGCCCATCTCGATCCAGCCGTCGTGCGCCCGGTAGCAGGACAGAAAGACATCTTTGCGGATGACCGTGCCGTCACCGATGGAGAGCAGGTCGGTGCAGACCGGAACGGCACGCGAAAGTATGGTGACGCCCCTCCCGATGTGCGCGCCGAGGGCCCTCAGATAGAGCACATAGAGAGGTGAACCGGCGAGCAGTCGCGCCGGGCTGGTGCGGATGAGGGTCTTCACGCACCAGAAGCGCAGATAGCCAAGACTCCACACCCGGAACCGGCGGCGGGTGAAGCGGCCGATGAGCAGCCACTTGGCGACGACGGGAATGGCGCACAGGCCGAAGAAGACCGCGACGCTGAACAGGACCGCGCGGACGTAGAGTCCGGCAGTCCCGGAACCGGCCGTGACCCACGCGTAGCCCTCGATCGCGACCAGAGCGCCCGCACTCGAGAAGAGCAGGAAGAAGCAGAGCTGCGCCGCCCCGCAGAGCACATACGGCAGCGCCCCGAGCCGCGCCTCGTCCGGTGTGCCGGTCAACGGCTCATCCGGCGTGCGGGTGACCTGAGACGGGCCGGGCGATTCACTCCGCCCAGGTGCGTACGGTCGGCCGGACGGGGGCTCAGCGATCGGGAACGCGGCCGCCAGGTCCTGGATCGTCGAGTGCTCGTAGATGTCCTTCATCGACACCGTCGGCAGATCGTCCCGCTTACGCACCCGCGCACAGAACTGCGCCATCACCAGCGAATCAGCACCCAGATCAGCAAAGAAATCACTGTCCGACGGCACCCGCTCCGTGCGCAGGACACCAGCCAGAACCTCCGCGAGCAAGCCCTCGGTGCCCGTGACCGGGGCATCCGGCTGGACCGCCGCCACCGGCTCATCAGGCACAGGGGCTTCGGCGGCCGGGAACGCGGCCGCCAGGTCCTGGATCGTCGGATGCTGGTAGATGTCCTTCATCGACACCGTCGGCAGATCGTCCCGCTTACGCACCCGCGCACAGAACTGCGCCATCACCAGCGAATCAGCACCCAGATCAGCAAAGAAATCACTGTCCGACGGCACCCGCTCCGTGCGCAGGACACCAGCGAGAAGTTCGGCCAGGAGCCCCTCGGTACCGGTCGCCTTCGCACCGCTGCCCGTGGGGCCCTCGGGAAGCGCTGTCCTGACATGTCCGGCAGAGGCGTCGACATCTTTGTGGGGGATCATGACCGTTCCCCGGGGCCGCGGCAGGGGTCGACGCATGCGGTCGACGGCTGACCTCCCGGGGGCACGGGAGGCGGAGCACTGCGCTCCGTGATCACGCGGTCATGGACTGTGTCCTGATGGCCATCCGTCGAGTACATAAGTAGCTCACCTGCAGACAGTGCGGTTACTGGTCGGTTTTCCAGGGACCGTCACCCCGGCCCCGCGGAGCTGGAGCGGTGCTCACGCGGACCTTCCGGGGTAAAACGTCTTTCCTTCAATTAGGCCCGATCGGAAGAGCCCTGTCCTGCTACTGAATCCCGGGGCTTGACGCCGCACCCCGGAGTGTGAGCAGGCGGCACACCCGCCCAATGCGCTGACCGCGTCAGTGCCACCTCGTCCGGCTACGGCTGCGGGATGGCCGGGCGTCACCATCGCCGCGACCTGGTGTCCGAGGCCCGGTTCGACGGGGACGGCGGCCTCGGCACGCCCGCGTTCGGCGACCCGGCGGAACGGCTCACCGGGATGCCGGAGTTGGTACCCCGGAAGGGGCCTCGTGGCCCGGGTGCCCGGTATGCGGAGCGAGTGGAGCGAGGAGCTCCATCAGGAGGTCACTGCTGGGGCTCTCTCCTCGATCGGGCCCGGTCACGGAACCAGGCGCCCACGCCCACCAGCACGGCCGCCCCGACCGCGTACACGGGCAGCCACTGGGTCGTCGTGGCCGCGAGACACACGGCAACGGCGTCGTGGCTCCGGGCCTTCTGCGCGTACGCCAGGGCGGTGCTGTCCCGGCCGGCCAGGTCCGCCAGCGCGGCCCCCACCCGCATGGCCTCGTACTTGCCCAGTTCGGCGCACGCCCTCCGGGTGCCGGGCATCGGGAACAGCCAGGTCCAGCGCTGGAGCACAGGAGCCACCGCGATCGCCAGGCAGAGGCCGACGACCAGCGAATACGCGACCAGGTTCCGTGCGTACGGGGAGCGGATGCCGGGCGTCCAGGCCGGCAGCCGGTAGAAGGCGAAGACCACCGCGAGAAGCGTCACTCCGATGTAGGTGGCGAACCACTGCCAAGAACCCTGGGCGAGTGCGGCCGCCAGGACGGCGGCGAGTGCGATACCGATGACCCCGGGCTGACCGGCAGTGCTGTGGCCCGCGCCGGTGGATACCGGATTCCGTGCTCCTTGGGGACTGGGGTCGTTCACGGAATGCTCCTGCCGGGGTTCGGAGATCATCATCATCCGGTACGCCGCGCCGCCGAGCCCGGCGCCATGCCGGACGGCCCGGTACGGCCCCGCCCGGTTGGCGGGTCGCCATGGTCCCCCGGCGTGGACGGCTCCGCTGCACGCGCGAGGCCGCCGGGCGGGACCCTCCGTCGCGGTAGCCGCGAGGGGTGTCGCCGCCGAACGCGCCGATCGGGCACGGCTCCCGACCGGCGCGTCTCGGAGCTGGCGGTGGCGGTTACGAGCCGAGGTGCCGGGCGAAGAACCGCACTGCGCTGTCCAGCTCGAACGCCGGGACCTCACCGTGCTTGCCGGGGTTGGCGTGCAGCGTCTTCTCAACCGATGCCAGGGCGTCGAAGAGCGCCAGGCAATGATCCCTCGGCACCCGCTCGTCGTCCCACTGAACCAGGAACTCCACCGGGACGGTGATCCGCGCGGCGGCATCGGCCGATGCCAGGGCCCCGCCCAGGCCGAACACCGCCGCGCGCACCCGGGGTTCTGCGGCGACGAAAGGAACGCCGAGTCCGCATCCCAGTGACACGCCCCAGTAGCCCACGGGGCCATGGCCGACGTGGTCCCACTGCTGTACCGCGTCCAGCACAGCCCGCCATTCCGGGACGGTCTGGCGGGCGACGAGCGCCTGGAAACCGGCGATCAGCGGGGCCGGTTCCTCCCCGGCTTCCATACGGGCCTGGTTCGCGGTCGCGATCCGGTCGTACTCCTCGTGCTTCGGCCGGTCGCCATGACCGGGCACGTCGACCGCCGCCACCGCGAAACCGCGTTCGGCCACGAAACGGTGCGCGCGGTGCGCGATTTCGGGGTCCGCCTTGTGGCGGCCACCGCCGTGTCCCATCAGGATGAGGGGACGCGTTCCGACGGCGCCTTCCGGCGTCCAGAGCACGCCGGGTATCTCACCGAGGGTGAAGAGTTGTTCGCGGACGCCGTCGAACGATGTCTCGGAGGTGAAGCGCATAGCGATTCAAGCCCTTTCGGGATGCCTTCTGCGGGCACTCCCCAGGCCATGCGGAGGAGGGAGTCCCGACCTGTCGAAGTGTTGATGGGTCTCACCTCCCTGGTTCGCGGCAACGCACGGCGGGGTGACGCTATCACCAACTCCCGGCCCGTCGGCGGCGTGCTTTGTACCGGCGGCCGGAAGACGGGTACCGGCGGCCGGAAGAGAAGAAGAGACGGCGCGCAGGGAAGCTCGAGGAATCGGCCCGAAGGGGCAGGACGCCGGTCATGGGAACGTCGATCACGTGCCTGGTCAGCCCTGCGTACCTACCGCACCGGGCGACCGGTTCCGCATGTGTGCCCTCGTCCACCGACAGCCGGTGCTCCCCGACAAGGACCGGTCCGCCTCGGGTGCGGAGCTCAGGCCGTGGTCGTGGCGGAGCCTCGCCCGGGCTCACCGGCGCAGCAGCTCCCCGACCGTGAGCAGGAGGCAGCAACCGGCGAGGCTGAGGGCGATGGTCCTGCGGCGCAGATTCCGGTAGCGCGTCTCGTACTCCATGCGCAGTTCGACGCACCGGTTGGCGATACGGCGGGTGACCGCCTTGGACATCTCCACACGGGCCCGTGTGTACTGCTCCTCGAGCTCTCGTCGCTCGGCGGTGGTGAGCCAGGGCAGCGTCTCGCAGAATGCGGTGGCCTCGCTGCGGGCTTCGGCGAGTTCGGCCTGCCAGTAGAGGTAGCCGTCGAGCCGGCGCAGCCCGTCCCTGACCCCCTCGGAGGGAGAGGGACTGCTCACCGCAGCTCTCCGCCAGGTCCGCTCAGGCGCCGCTCGGACTCCCCGCCGGACTGGATCTCCGCGAATTCCGGGTGGTGCATGTCGAACGCCGGGGATTCGGAGCGGATCCGCGGCAGCGTGAGGAAGTTGTGCCGCGGCGGCGGGCAGGAGGTCGCCCATTCGAGCGAACGGCCGTAGCCCCACGGGTCGTCGACCTCGATCTTCCTGCCGTACTTCTCCGTCTTCCAGACGTTGTAGAAGAACGGCAGGATCGACAGGCCCAGCAGGAACGAGCTGATCGTGGAGATGGTGTTCAGCAAGGTGAAGCCGTCGGCGGCCAGGTAGTCCGCGTAGCGGCGCGGCATGCCCTCGGCGCCCAGCCAGTGCTGGACCAGGAACGTGCCCTGGAATCCGATGAACAGCGTCCAGAAGGTGATCTTGCCGAGCCGCTCGTCCAGCATCTTGCCCGTGAACTTCGGCCACCAGAAGTGGAATCCGGCGAACATCGCGAACACCACCGTGCCGAAGACGACGTAGTGGAAGTGCGCGACGACGAAGTACGAGTCGGAGACGTGGAAGTCCATCGGGGGCGAGGCCAGGATGATCCCGGTCAGACCGCCGAAGAGGAATGTCACCAGAAATCCGGTGGCCCACAGCATCGGGGTCTCGAAGGACAGTGAGCCCTTCCACATGGTGCCGATCCAGTTGAAGAACTTCACACCGGTCGGTACCGCGATCAGGAAGGTCATGAAGGAGAAGAACGGCAGCAGCACGGCCCCGGTGACGAACATGTGGTGGGCCCACACGGTCACGGACAGACCGGCGATCGCGATCGTCGCGGCCACCAGGCCGATGTAGCCGAACATCGGCTTGCGGCTGAAGACCGGGACGACTTCCGAGATGATGCCGAAGAACGGCAGGGCGATGATGTACACCTCTGGGTGCCCGAAGAACCAGAAGAGGTGCTGCCACAGCAGGGCGCCACCATTGGCCGGGTTGTAGATCTGGGCGCCGAACTTGCGGTCGGCCTCCAGGGCGAACAGCGCGGCGGCCAGCACCGGGAAGGCGAGCAGGACCAGCACACCGGTCAGCAGCACCGTCCAGCAGAAGATCGACATGCGGAACATCGTCATGCCCGGAGCACGCATGCAGATGATCGTGGTGATGAAGTTGACCGAGCCGAGGATCGTGCCGAAGCCGGAGAAGGCCAGCCCCATGATCACCATGTCCGCGCCCACGTTGGGCGTGTGCTGGGCGTCCGAGAGCGGCGGGTACATGAACCAGCCGAAGTCCGGTGCGCCGTTCGGGGTGAGGAACGAGGCGAGCGCGATCAGCGAGCCGAAGACGTAGAGCCAGTAGGCGAACATGTTCAGCCGAGGGAAGGCGACATCGGGGGCGCCGATCTGGAGCGGCATGATCCAGTTCGCGAACCCGGCGAACAGCGGCGTCGCGAACATCAGCAGCATGATCAGGCCGTGCATCGTGAACGCCTGGTTGAACTGCTCGCTCGACATGATCTGCATGCCGGGGCGTGCCAGCTCCGCACGCATGAACATCGCGAAGAGTCCGCCGACGCAGAAGAATCCGAACGCCGTGGTGATGTACAGGGTGCCGATGGTCTTGTGGTCGGTGGTGGTCAGCCACTTCACCACCACGTTTCCGGGCTGACTGGACCGGAGCGGCACCTCGTTCTCGTACGCGTCGTCAACCAGGTCGCTGGGTTGGGTCTTGGGATGCATGGCGACGCGGGCTCCTGGCTGGCTCGGCCTCGGCGCAGACCTCACGTCATGTCGATCGGGTCAGCGCACACTTACGATGCCTTTCTCCCCCACACAGGACGTGAGACCTTCCATCCGGCGCCCCCGTGTCACCCGATGGGAGACACGGCATGGGTCACTTGGAGGACAGATCCCGGACCCGACATCCGGAGACCGCCCACCGATCCGACCCGTCCGCGGGGCAGCGCTTTGGCGGCCCGCGCGTTACCCTCCGGCGCATGATTGGCATGAGCATGCTGCGACTGTGCCGGCCCGCCTTCGTGTGCCTCCTCCTGCTGGGCCTCCTGGGTACGACGACCATGGCGACCGCCGCACCGGCTTCGGGCACGGTTGGGACCCGTTCGCTCCCTTCTCCGAGTTCGCCAGGTTCTCCGGGCTTCTCAGGCTCAAAGAGCATGACCACGTCCGCCGCCGCAGCCGCGCGCTGGGGCGACCGCAGGCTCGACGAGGTCACCTTCCTCGCCACCCACAACTCCTTCACCAACTACGAGGACTCCCGCTGGAGTTCGGTGAACCAGGCCGAGTCGGTGCGCGCACAGCTCGACAACGGCGTGCGCGGGCTGAGCCTGGACACACACTGGTACGAACGCAGCACGTGGCTGTGCATCATCAGCTTCGGCAGCGACTGCTATCCCAGTGACGTGTACCTGTGCCATGGCGACTGCAAGACCTTCGCCGGCATCACCTACGCCCTGCCACGGCAGTCCTTCCACGGCACGATGCAGACCGTGGTGGACTTCCTGGCCGGCCATCCCGAGGAGGTGGTGACCATCTTCCTGGAGGACTACGTCAGCGCGGAGCAGCTGCGCCATTCGCTGGACAGGGTGAGAGGGCTCTCCGAGCTACTGGTCAGGCCCGACGAGTGGGGTGTGCGCCAGCACGGATGGCCGAAGGTGGCCGATCTCGTCACGGCAGGCAAGCGGCTTCTGATCTTCTCCGACCGGTCAGACCGCGAGCATCTCGGCGTCATGCACGACAAGTCCTGGACGGTGTCCAACTACTGGAGCCTCGGGGACCTGGGCAACGACCTCACATGCGTCAGCCGCTGGTCGGATGTGCCCCTGGACCGCCAGGAGCCCGGATTCCGGCGGCTGTTCACCATGAGCCACCACCGCAATGTGCCCACGGTCCTCACGGCCGCCCTGGACAACGGCAGCAAGCTGAGGAACCGCATCGCCGAGCAGTGCCGGCCCGCGGCCGGGGGCCGCAACCCGAACTTCGTCTCCGTCGACTTCCACCGGCTGTCGGACAGCGGCGGGCACACCCCCGCCTCGGTCGTCGCGGAGCTCAACGCCGGCCCCTGAGGGGGGGTGGCCCGGTCAACCACGCCCTCTCACGGCACCGCGTAGGTTACCCGGAGGCGTTCCGGACTCCGGACCACTCATGGCCGACTCGTGGAGGATCCGTACACCGGCGGGCTGCTGTCCGACTGAGCTGTCCCGTCGTCCGGATCAACGCCGACTGCCGGAACGCCGACTGCCCACCGGAAGGCTTCCGGTGGGCAGTCGGCGTTCAGCCGTTCACTCGTCGCGGTCAGACGAGGTCGAACCGGTCGAGGTTCATCACCTTGACCCATGCCGCGACGAAGTCGTGCACGAACTTCGCCTTCGCGTCATCGCTCGCGTAGACCTCGGCGAGCGCGCGCAGTTCGGAGTTCGACCCGAAGACCAGGTCGGCCCGGGTACCGGTCCATTTGGCCTTGCCCGTGACGGAATCACGGCCCTCGAAAGTGCCCGCGTCCTCGGAGGTGGCCTTCCAGGTCGTCCCCAGGTCGAGCAGGTTGACGAAGAAGTCGTTGGTCAGCACCCCGGGGGTCGAGGTGAACACACCGTGCTGCGACTGCTGGTGGTTGGCGCCCAGCACACGCAGACCACCCACGAGAACCGTCAGTTCGGGCGCGCTGAGGGTCAGCAGGTTGGCCTTGTCCAGCAGCAGGTACTCGGCCGGCAGCCGGTTGCCCTTGCCCAGGTAGTTGCGGAAGCCGTCAGCGGTGGGCTCCAGCGCCGCGAACGCCTCCGCGTCGGTCTGGTCCTGCGAGGCGTCCGCACGGCCCGGTGCGAACGGGACCTCGATGTCGAAGCCGGCGTCCTTGGCGGCCTTCTCGACACCCGCGCCACCCGCGAGCACGATCAGGTCGGCGAGCGAGACCTGCTTGCCGCCGGTCTGGGCGGAGTTGAAGGTCTGCTGGATGTTCTCCAGGGTACGCAGCACCGTCGCCAGCCGGTCGGGGTCGTTGACCTCCCAACCGCTCTGCGGCTGGAGCCGGATACGCGCGCCGTTGGCACCGCCGCGCTTGTCGCTGCCACGGAAGGAGGACGCGGATGCCCAGGCCGTGGACACGAGCTGGGACACCGGCAGACCCGAGTCGAGGATCTGGGACTTGAGTGCGGCGATGTCGGCGGCGTCGACGAGCTCGTGCGTCACCTCGGGCAGCGGGTCCTGCCAGAGCAGCACCTCGGACGGGACCTCGGGGCCGAGGTAGCGCGCGACCGGACCCATGTCGCGGTGGGTCAGCTTGTACCAGGCCCGCGCGAAGGCGTCCGCGAACTGGTCCGGGTTCTCGAGGAAGCGCCGCGAGATCTGCTCGTACACCGGGTCGAACCGGAGCGAGAGGTCGGTCGTGAGCATCGTCGGGGCGTGGGTCTTCGACGCGTCGTGGGCGTCGGGTACGGTGCCCGCACCCGCGCCATCCTTGGGGCGCCACTGGTTGGCTCCGGCGGGACTCTGGAACAGCTCCCACTCGTGGCCGAACAGGATCTCCAGGAAGCTGTTGTCCCACGTCACCGGGGTGTTGGTCCAGATGCCCTCGAGACCGCTGGTGATCGTGTCACCGCCCTTGCCGGTGCCGTGGCTGTTCCGCCAGCCGAAGCCCATCTCCTCCATCGGCGCGGCCTCCGGGTCTGGGCCGACGGCATCCGCGGGGCCCGCACCGTGGGTCTTGCCGAAGGTGTGGCCACCGGCGATCAGCGCGACTGTCTCCTCGTCGTTCATCGCCATCCGGCGGAACGTCTCGCGGATGTCGCGGGCGGCGGCGATCGGGTCGGGGTTCCCGTTCGGGCCTTCCGGGTTCACATAGATGAGCCCCATCTGGACCGCACCGAGCGGGTTTTCGAGCTCCCGGTCACCGGTGTAGCGCTCGTCGCCGAGCCAGGTGGTCTCGGGGCCCCAGTAGACGTCCTCGTCAGGCTCCCAGACGTCCTCGCGGCCTCCGGCGAAGCCGAAGGTCTCGAAGCCCATCGTCTCCAGGGCGACATTGCCCGCGAGGATCATGAGGTCGGCCCACGAGAGGTTCTGGCCGTACTGCTTCTTGACCGGCCACAGCAGCCGGCGGGCCTTGTCGAGGTTGCCGTTGTCGGGCCAGCTGTTCAGCGGTGCGAAGCGCTGCTGGCCGGCACCGGCGCCGCCGCGGCCGTCGCTGATCCGGTAGGTGCCGGCGCTGTGCCAGGCCATCCGGATGATGAACGGACCGTAGTGGCCGAAGTCGGCGGGCCACCAGTCCTGCGAGGTGGTCAGCACATCCGCGATGTCCCGCTTGACGGCCGGGAGGTCAAGGCTCTTGAACGCCTCGGCGTAGTCGAAGTCCTCGCCCATCGGATTGGACACGGCCGGGTTCTTGGCAAGGATCCTCAGATTGAGCCGGTCCGGCCACCACTGGCGGTTTCCACCACCCTGTGTCGGGTGCGGCGCCCGCCCATGGGCAACCGGGCAGCCTCCACCACCCTCATTCTTTGCGTCTGCAACGATTGCATCATGATTCTCGGACATGGGAATCCTTCCGGACGGGGCAAATCACGTGCTCAGGAAGTGCGGGTGGTGGGCATCAGGGACCCGGAACTCGAACCCGGCGGACGGCCTCGGACTCGCCCCGGCGAACGGATCCCGCCGCGACAAGCACACGGAGAGCTACGCGCACGATATGAAGGGGACGCATGACCTGCGCGATCGCGGCAACGGTCCCGTCATGTCTCAAATCTCCTGCCGTACTGGAGCCTACTGCTCTCTTGGCTAGCACCGGAACCGATCCTACAATGGACACTGTCCAAGTCAAGAAGTATGCCTAACCCATATCCAGTCAGAATCCAGACATGCACAGGTAAACTTGGAGCGCCCCACCGAGCCCGAATAGGTGAACTGATCATGAGCGACCTGCTGGAGCGACTACGAGCGCGCGGCTGGCGCGTGACCTCCCAGCGGCGTGTCGTCGCGGAGGTCCTCGACGGCGACCACGTACACCTCACGGCCGACGAGGTGCACGCCCGTGCGGCGCAGCGACTGCCCGAGATCTCCCGGGCGACCGTCTACAACACCCTGGGTGAACTGGTCTCCCTCGGTGAGGTCATGGAGGTGTCCACCGAGGGCCGTGCCAAGCGCTACGACCCCAATGCGCACCGGCCGCACCAGCACCTGGTGTGCTCCCGATGCGGCACCATCCGCGACGTCCACCCCCTCGGCAACCCCCTGACCGACCTCCCGGCCGGGGAACGGTTCGGCTTCACGGTGTCCGAGGTCGAGGTCACTTACCGAGGGCTCTGCCCGTCCTGCGCCTGACCGGCGGATGAGGTCGCCTACGGCGTTCGGATCGCACCCGTTCGATGCCGCGTGGTGGGTTTCTGCCCGTAACCCCGCCGAGCGCCGTGCCGCCCCACGGCCCCCCTGTAGAAGGGAGTCCGCTGCTCCAGTGCCTACAGGGGGAAACCATGAAGCGCACCACCCGCGGCCCGCTGTCGCGAACCGCCGCGGCCGTCGCGCTCACCACACTCTGCCTGCTGTCGGCCGGGTGCGGGAGAGACGGCGGCGGGGAGTCCGGTGACTCGGGTGGCAGTTCTTCCGGCGCCTCATCGCCGGGCTCTGACAGCTCTGACGGTTCCGGCACCGCATCGGATGCCTCCGGCGGGTCGGACGACACCGGCGGCGAGGACAGCGGCGGCGACGGCGCGCCGGCCACGGACGGAGGCGAGGACACCGGCCCGGCCGGTGGCGGCTCAGGCGATGACAGCGGCCCCCGCCCGGCCGAAGAGCCGGTGGGCGACTGCGCGTCCTACTCGCTGCCGGCCTCCGACCAGTCGCCCAAGTCCTTCTCCAGCGGCAGCACGAACATCAGCCTGCGGCGCGGCTACGACGTCTCGGCTCAGGTCGTCGAGGCCGCATCGGACGACGGCCGCTACAGCGGTGAGTACAGCCTGATGAGCGGTGACGCTTCCTTCTACGACGGGCAGATCACCGTGTCCATCGAGTACGAACTGGTCACGGGGTTCGACGGACAGGTCACCAGCGAGCCGGTGCAGAAGGCTCATGTGTGCGGGTGGACCGAGGAGTAGACCCGCCACGCAGCCCCGGGCGGGCTCCGTGGCCCTGCCCCGCGTGCGCCGGGGCGCGGCGCAGCGATCGGCAGTGCCGGGCGGGCCACGACCCGGCTGTCCTCGGGATGGAAGAGGTCAGCCCTTACGGTCGAGTGGCGCGCCCTCGGCGGCATTGGCTTCCGCGGCCGTCGCCGAGCCGCGCAGGACCCGCGTGACGCACACGGCGAGGGCGGCCCCGGCCACCGGGCCGATCAGATAGACCCACCAGGTGGACAGGTCCCCCAAGGCCACATCGGGTCCCAGGCTGCGGGCCGGGTTCATGGAGGCGCCGTCGAAGGGGCCGCCCATGGTGCCCCAGGCCAGGATGTAGGCGCCCACGGCCAGGGGCACGAACGGCCCGTTGAGCTTGGGCCCGTCGGCGAGGCACAGGACCATCAGTACCAGGCCGAAGGTGATGACGGCCTCGAAGGCGACGGCCTGCCAGGAGAGCCCGGGTTGGGGCCTGGTCGCGGCGAGGTGGCCCGCGGGGCCGAAGAAGCCCCGCGCCAGCAGGGATCCGCCGATCGCCGCGGCGAACTGGACGATCCAGTAGGCGCAGGCCATCCGGAGGTTCATGTCGCGCCGCAGTACGAACCCCAGGGTCATGGCCGGGTTGAAGTGGGCGGAGATGTCGCCGAGGAAGTACACGGCCACGAGCAGCCACAGCGCGGAGACCAGGGACAGGACGAGGACGACCTGCCAGGGTTGAAGGCCGCCGCCGCCGTAGCGGGCCAGGATGGCCGCACCTCCGGACAGGACGAACGTGAGCCCGGCCATTCCGATGAACTCGGCGAGCAGGCGCCGTAGCCGGTGGTCGGGGTTGGTCCAGTCGGCATAGCCGCGCGGGCCCACGGATGCGATCAGGGCGGCCTTGCCGACCGGGCCCGCCGCGCCGGGCTGCGGGGAGCTCATGTCACGGCTTTCCGGACGGGATGTCGGCGCTGCCTCCGCGGGTCATGGCGAGCGGGTCGACCACCCGGTCGAAGAGTTCCTCGGAGACGCCGTTGGCGAGCGCGGCCTGCTTGAGGGTGGTGTCGTGGTCGATGGCGTAGTGGGAGATGACCGAGGCCTGGTCGTAGCCGATGACCGGGGACAGCGCGGTGACCATCATCACCGACCGGTCGATGTTCTGGGTCAGTCTGGCCTGGTTGACCTTGGCGCCTTCGATCATGAACTCCCTGAAGTGGTCGCACATGTCGGCCAGGATCAGTGCGGAGTGGAGGTAGTTGTCGATCAGGACGGGGCGGAACGCGTTCAGCTCGAAGTTCCCTTCGGCGCCGCCCATGGTCACGGCCACGTCGGAGGCGATGACCTGGATGGACACCATCAGCATGGCCTCGGCCTGGGTCGGGTTGACCTTGCCCGGCATGATCGAGGATCCGGGCTCGTTGGCCGGCAGGATCAGCTCATGGATGCCGGTCCGCGGCCCGGAGCCCAGCCAGCGCAGATCATTGGCGATCTTGAACAGGGTGACGGCCACCGACTTGAGCGCGGCATGCGCGCGGACCATGCGGTCCAGCGTGCCCTGGGCGGTGAACTTGTTGGGTGCGGTCCTGAACGGCGCACCGGTCATGGCGGCGATCTGCGCGGCCACCAGGTCGCCGAATCCGGTCGGGGCGTTCAGCCCGGTGCCGACCGCGGTCCCGCCCATGGCCAGCATCAGCAGTCCTTTGGTGGCGTGCTCGACGTCGGCGATGCCGTCGTCCAGCGCCCCGGCATAGCCGGACCACTCCTGCCCCACCGTCAGCGGGCAGGCGTCCTCCAGATGGGTACGGCCGATCTTGACGACGTCGGCCCACTCCCTGGACTTGGCCTCGATCGCGTCCCGGAGCCGCCGCAGCGCGGGGATGGTCTTCTCCGTTGCCATCGTGTACGCGGCGATGTGCATCGCGGTGGGAAAGGTGTCGTTGCTCGACTGGCCCATGTTCACGTGGTCATTGGGGTGTACGGGCTCCTGGGATCCCAGCTTGCCGCCGACCAGCTGGATGCACCGGTTCGAGACCACTTCGTTCACGTTCATGTTCGACTGCGTTCCGGACCCGGTCTGGAACACATAGAGCGGGAAGTCCTCATCCAGCGCTCCGGCGATCACCTCGTCGCACACCTGCTGGATCAGCCGGCCCTTCCAGGCGGGCAGCCGGCCTGCCTGGCTGTTCACGACGGCGGCAGCCTTCTTCACGTATCCGTAGGCGTGGTACACCTCCTTGGGCATGCGGTCACGGCCGATGTTGAAGTGCTTCAGGCTGCGCTGGGTCTGCGCGCCCCAGTACCGGTCGGCCGGCACCATCACCTCGCCGAGGCTGTCGAACTCCCGCCGCTCCCCCGTGGCGTCAAGCCCGATGGGCAGGTCCAGGACCTTCGGTGCCGTGTCATCGGCCGTGCCGTCGTTCGAATTCGCGTGCGCATGGGTCATGGGGCCATTCCTTCCCCGGCGGACCCGGGCCCCATAACCGACCTAACGGGTGCACTCAGGGACGCAGCCCGTCGAAGGTGATGGGAAGGTGCCGCGGTCCGCGCAGTACGGCGCTGGTGCGGTACGGCGGTGGGTCCTCGGTCAGGCGGGGGTTGTCGAGCCTGCGGACCAGCTCGGTGAGCGCGATCTGTCCCTCAAGGCGCGCCAGCGGGGCGCCGAAGCAGCTGTGGATCCCGCTGCCGAAACCGAGGTGCTCGACGTCCGGGCGGTCGGGGTCGAAGCGGTCCGGGTCGCGGAAGCGCTGCGGGTCGCGGTTCCCCGATGCCAGCATCAGGGCGACCGTGGAGCCCTCGGGGATGGTGACACCGCCGATCTCGATGTCCGTCAGCGCGCCGCGCCGGGGAATGATCTGCACCGGGGGCTCGAACCGCAGCAGCTCCTCGACCAGCCGGGGAGCGATCTCCGGCTCACGGCGCAGCCTCTCGAACACGTCCGGGCGGCGCAGCAGGGTCAGCATGCCGTTGGTGATCAGGTTGACCGTGGTCTCATGACCGGCGATCAGCAGCAGGACCGCGGTGACCACCAGTTCCAGCCGGCTGAGCGGTCCGCCCTGCGCCTCGTGGTCCTCGGCCAGGAGGGTGAGCATGCCGTTGGAGTTGCCGCGGCCGCTGTCGATCAGTTCGTTGATGTAGAAGGCCAGTTCCTTTCTGGTCCCGGCGCCTTCCTGCAACCTGATGGACGGGTCCTCGCCGGGCCTCGGGTCGATGGAGGCGACCAGTTTGTCGGCCCATGCCCGGAAGCGGGGTTCGTCCTCATGGGGCACCCCGAGGAGCCGGCAGATGGCCGTCACGGGGAAGGGGTAGGCGAAGGAGTCGACCAGATCGAGCTCGCCCCCGTTGGGAAAGGCGTCGATGAGTCGTGCGACGGTCGCCTCGAGGTCGGGCCGCAGCTCCGCGATGAGGCGGGGCGAGTGGGGCGGCCCGAACTGGCGCATGGTCAGACCGCGGACCCGGTCGTGCTCGGGTGGGTCCATGCCGATGAAGGCGGGCGGGAACTGCCCGCCCGCGGCGGCCTCCTGGTCCGCGTGCGTGGAGGTGAGGCGGGGGTCGTGGAGCAGGGCCAGCAGTTCGGGGTAGGTGCTGATGGTGTAGACGCCGTCGTCCTGCCTGCACACCGGCGTCTTGCGGAGTTCCGCGTACAGCGGATACGGATCGGATCGGCTGCCGTAGTCGAGGATCTGTCGCATCAGGGTCTCGTTGCCCATTCCGCTGCTCCTTCCGCACGCCGGTTCCCGGACGTCACCGGTCCCGCCCGCATTGTCACCACGGCCCCGGCCGGGACGGGCTGACCTGCGTGCTGACCCGCGTGCGAGTCGCCTGACCGGCTCACACACGTCCGCCCGGGCAGGACTTAGCACGCCCGTGCGGAAGGCTGGAGCAGGGGGCGCTCATCGGTGTCGCGCGACCGTATCGGATGATGTGCACATGAAAATCCAGCGGGCCGGATACGGCCTGTTCGCCGCACTCATCACCCTGACACTGCTGATCTGCGGCACCATCATCACCACCGTCACTTTCGTCAACAGGGGACGCAGCGGACCGTTTGAGGCCGGGGACGGAGGCGGCGCCGACGGAACCGGTGGCACGACGGCGCAGGCCGTCGGCACCGGCGGCTGGGCCGGTACGTGGTCGGCGGCCCCCGGGAAGGCGGCGGCCGCCCCCGTCGGCGCGTACTCCGTGCGCAATGTCGTGCACACCAGCGTCGGCGGCGGTCTGGCGAGGGTGACGCTCTCCAATCTCTTCGGGACCGCGCCGCTGCACATAGGGCACGCGACCGTCGCCGTCGCCGCGGGCGGCGCCGACGCCCTGTCCGGCACCCTGCGCCAGGTGCTGTTCGACGGTCAGCGGTCCATCGCGGTACCGGAGGGCGGGCAGGTCGTCAGCGACGCCGCGCGGCTGCCCGTGCCCGAGGACGGGAAGCTACTGGTCACGGTGCATGTCGAGGGGCCCGGACCGGGTCTGGTCACCCTGCATGCGCGAGCCCGGCAGACCTCGTACCTCGCGTACGGGGACCGGACGCGGGACACGGACGGCGTCGCCTACACCCGGCGCACCCCCTCCTGGCACTACCTGACAGCCGTGGACGTACGCGATCGTGCCGTCCGCGGCACGGTGGTCGCCATCGGCGACTCACTCACCGACGGCGCGGGTTCGACCCCGGACGCCGACCGCCGCTGGCCGGACCGGCTGGCCGAGCGGCTGCGCAACGGCAGCCGGGAGTACGGGGTGGTGAACCAGGGCATCAGCGGCAACCGGGTGCTCAGTGACGGCACGGGACCGAGTGGACTGTCCCGCTTCGAGCGCGATGTGTTCGACCGTCCCGGTACCCGGGTCGTCGTCATCGCTCTGGGCATCAACGACATCATCCGCCCGCCCCGGCCTGCGGACCCCGGGGAGCTGACGGCCGCGCTGCGGACGCTCACCGAACGGGCACGTGCCCGTGGGCTGCGGGTCGTCGGCGCCACACTGATGCCCTTCGAGGGCCACCGCCGGTACACCCCGGCCCTGGAAGCCGTACGGCAGGAAGTGAACACGGTGATCCGCGCGGGTACGGTCTTCGACGCCGTACTCGACTTCGACCGGGCCCTGCGCGACCCGTACGCCCCGGACCGGCTCGATCCGGCGTATGACTCGGGCGACCATCTCCACCCCAACGACGCCGGGTACGCGCGGATGGCACAGAGCGTGGACCTTTCGGTGCTGATCGGCGAGGGCTCCTCCGCCCGGCTCTGAGAAGGATCACTCCGCCCGGCTCCGAAAAGACCAGGGGCGGTGACCGACGCCCTTCCGGGATCGGTCACCGCCCCAGCGGCATGAGGTCCCGGTCAGACCACCGGAGCCGGGTAGGTGGGGTACTCCACACCGGAGACGTGCTGGACGACCCGGATGACCTGGCACGAGTAGCCGAACTCGTTGTCGTACCAGAGGTAGAGGATCGCGCTGTCGCCGTCGACCTTGGTGGCGCCCGCGTCGACGATCGAGGCGTGGCGCGAGCCGATGAAGTCGTTGGAGACCGCGTCGGGGGCGCTGGTGAAGTCGATCTGGCGCTTGAGCGGCGAGGTCAGCGAGACCTTGCGGAGGTAGTCGAGGACCTCCTCGCGGGTGGCCTCGCGGCCGAGTCGCAGGCTGAGGATCGCGATGGAGACGTCCGGCACCGGGACCCGGATGGAACTACCGGTGATCGGGGCCTTGAGGTCGGGCAGCGCCTTCGCGACAGCGGAGGCGGCGCCGGTCTCGGTGATGACCATGTTGAGCGGCGCCGAGCGGCCGCGGCGGTCGGCCTTGTGGTAGTTGTCCAGCAGGTTCTGGTCGTTGGTGAACGAGTGGACCGTCTCCACGTGGCCGCGCAGCACCCCGTACTCGTCCGCCATCGCCTTCAGCGGCGGGACGATCGCGTTGGTGGTGCAGGACGCGCAGGAAAGGATCTGCTCGTCCGGCTTGATCGTGTCGTGGTTGACGCCATGCACGATGTTGGGGACGTCGCCCTTGCCCGGGGCGGTCAGCACGACCTTGTCGATACCGGGGCGCAGGTGCTGGGACAGACCCTCGCGGTCCCGCCACTTGCCCGTGTTGTCGATGAGGATGGCGTCCTTGATGCCGTAGGCCGTGTAGTCGACCTCCGACGGGTCACCGGCGTAGATGACCTTGATCTCGTTGCCGTTGGCGACGATGGTGCTGGTCGCCTCGTCGACGGTGATCGTGCCCTGGAACTGGCCGTGGATGGAGTCCCGGCGCAGCAGCGAGGCGCGCTTGACGATGTCCTGGTCACCGCCCCGGCGGACGACGATGGCGCGTAGCCGCAGGCCGTTGCCGGAGCCTGCCTTCTCGATCAGCAGCCGGGCGACGAGGCGGCCGATACGGCCGAAGCCGTAGAGCACGACATCGCGCCCCTCGCGGCGCTCGATCTTGTTGGCGCCGGTGGCACCGGCGACAGCTTCGGCGGTGAACTCCGCGGCCGAGAGACCGCGGTCGTCGGCCTTGTGCGTGGCGGCGAGCATGCCGATGTCGATCTGGGAAGGGCCGAGATCGAGCGTGGTGAGCGCCTGGAGGAACGGCAGGGTGTCGGTGACCGAGAGCTCCTCGCCCGCGATCTGCCGTGCGAACCGGTGCGTCTTCAGGATGCTGACCACCGACTTGTTCACCAAGGAGCGGCTGTGGAGGAGGACGGTGACGTCCCGCTCCCGGTGCAGCTTCCCGATGATCGGGATCATCGACTCCGCGATCTCCTCGCGGTTCTTCCAGTTTGTGAACGAGTCCTCGTTGACAGTCACAGGATTATCTTTCGAGCTAGGCGGTGCTCATATGCTAACCCGCACACTGTTCGATCTTTCACGGGCCCCCGGTCAGGCCCGCGCGGCCAGAGGGCCCCTGGTCCGCCGGGCGCTACCGGCGAACCAGGGGCCCCCTATCCGGCTCCTGTGCGAGGGCGTTACGGAGCCATCTCGTAGGCGCCCGAAAGTGCCTCGACCCGCTCCCACACCCGCGCGGCACGAGCCTCGTCGACCACGGGGCGGCGGACCGCACCGAGCGCCCAGCGCTGCTGCTGCTCGGTGGCGGAGTCCTTGCCGTGCAGCTCGACCGCGTGCGCCGAGAAGTCACGGACGAGGACGGAGAACAGTTCGTCGAGCACGTCCTCGTCCAGCCCGGTGAGCCGGGCCTGCTCCAGGATCAGCTGGCCGTGCACGACCAGGGCGAAGAGCTGGCCGACGGCGAGCAGCAGATCGAGATCACGGCTCTGCCGCTCGTCGGGCGCGGCGGTGGTCACGAACTCGCACAGGGCGTCGGCCTGCTCCCGGAAGCGGGCGACGTTGGGGACGTGGGCGTAGCCGTCGTAGGCCGGGCGCCAGTCGTGGAAGCGCACGGAGCCCAGACCCCGGGCGGGCCCCTGCCGGAAGAGGAACTCGTCGTCGGCGGCGTCGAGACGGGTGGGCACCGCGGGGTACTCCAGCGGCTCCAGCAGGTGGTTGCGCATGAACTTGAGGATCAGCGCCAGGTTGACATGGACCGTGCCCTCCAGCTTGGGCAGTCCACGGATCTCGGTGGAGGCCTGGGCGAAGTAGGTGTCCTTCTCGAAGCCCTTGGCCGCGATCACGTCCCACATGAGGTCGATGACCTTCTCGCCCTCGGTGGTCACCTTCATCTTGGTCATCGGGTTGAACAGCAGGTAGCGGCGGTCGTCGGGGCCGGCGGAGCGGAAGTAGTCGACGGCGCGGTCGCTGAACAGCTTCATCCCGACGAGGCGGACGTACGCGTCGGCGAGCTCGCGGCGCACGTGCGGGAAGGCGGTCACCGGGCGGCCGTAGAGGATGCGGTTCTGCGCGTGGGTGACGGCCTCGTACATCGCGTGCTCGCAGATGCCGATGGAGGCGGTGCAGAGGTTGAACTTTCCGACGTTGACGGTGTTCAGCGCGGCGTCGAACGCGGCACGACCGGTGTGCAGGATGTCATCGGCGGCGACCGGGTAGTTCTCCAGGCGGAACTCACTGACGTACTTCGACGAGTCGACGACGTTCTTCACCAGGTGGTAGGCCGAGTGGCGGCTGTCGGCGGCGAAGAAGACATAGCCGTCGGGACCTTCGACGTCGGTGCGGCGGCCGAATACCGAGACGAGTCCGGCCGCGTTGCCGTTGCCGATGTAGTACTTGGAACCGGTGGCGCGGAAACCCCCGTCGCCGTCGGGCTCGAGCAGCATGTCGGTGGAGTAGATGTCGGCGCCGTGCGCCTTCTCTGACAGACCGAAGGCGAAGACCTCGCCCTGGTCGAGGAGTTCGGCCGCACGGGAGCGAGCCGCCTCGTTGTCGCTCTGCCACACCGGACCGAGACCGAGGATGGTCACCTGCCAGGCGTACCAGTAGTCGAGGCCGTAGAAGCCGAAGATCTCGTTGAGCGCGGCGATCCGGGCGGTGTCCCAGCGCTGGTTCTCGTTGCCCGCGGCGGCTGCCGGGGTGAGGAAGGTGGCGAAGAGGCCTTCCTTGGCGGAGAAGTCGAGGAAGTCCGCGAGCCAGGCGCGGGTGCGGTAGTCCTCTATCAGCTTGCGCTTGCCGCGCGCCTCGAACCAGTCGACTGTGGCGCGCAGCAGCCTGCGGGTCTCGGGGTCGAAGTGCGCCGGGTCGTAGGTGCGGGGGTTGAACAGCAGCGGGTCGGCCATGGATGG
This sequence comes from Streptomyces sp. NPDC019396, assembly GCF_040632375.1. Taxonomy (NCBI): domain Bacteria; kingdom Bacillati; phylum Actinomycetota; class Actinomycetes; order Kitasatosporales; family Streptomycetaceae; genus Streptomyces; species Streptomyces sp. NPDC019396. The sequence goes on from NZ_JBEYBS010000017.1 coordinate 156,994, forward strand.
TCGCCTTCCGGGTGTCGGGGCTGGACGGGACGGTTGCGTGTGGTGCGGACTGCTGGTGGGGGGAAGCGGGCGCTTCAGGGGGACTGACGGGTCGCGCCGATGCGGCGCAGGGTGCCGAGCACGTCGTCGAGCCATTCGATCGTCATCTGCTCGTACGCGATGCCGCCGCGCAGCACGACGTGCTGGAGTTCCCGGCCCGCGTCCAGCGGGGTGGGGGCGTCGGGTCCGGTGAAGTCGCGGGTCTCACCGGAGAGATAGCGCGCGAGGCGGTCCCGGTGCGCCTGGCGATGCCGCTCGACCTCGCGGATCAGTGCGGCGGGGTCGTCGAAGGCGGCGCCACGGATCTTCACGGCGAGCTCATGCCGTACGCTCTCGGGCTCGATCGGCTGGTGCAGCCACCGGGAGAGCTCGGCGCGACCTGGCTCCGCGACCGAGTACTCCTTCTTGTCCGGTCGTCCTTGCTGCGGCACGTCGCGGACGACGAGCAGGCCGTCGCTCTCCATGCGCTTGAGGACGCGGTAGATCTGCTGGTGGGTGGCGGTCCAGAAGTAGCCGAAGGACCGCTCGAACCGGCGGGCGAGCTCATAGCCGGAGCCCGGGTTCTCCAGCAGGGAGACGAGGATCGCGTGGTCGAGCGCCATGGCGCCGATCTTCTATGCAACGAGTTGCATAGACAAGGGGTGGTACCCGGATGAGACGGGGCTCACCCCGGCCCCCGTCACCCTGCCCGGGCAGGCGGGCTCATGCGTCGAGACCGGGAGCGCCCCAGACGGGGAACCATCGGTCCAGATCCGACTCGATGCGCAGATCATCCCCGAGCAGCGCTCTGACCTGGAGTTCCAGCGCGTTGTCACGTCGCTCGTCCGCTCCGGGAAGCGGGGCGAAGGGGTAGAAGGCCCCCCTCTTGTAGAGGTAGACCAGTGCGAGAACGCGGCCGTCGCCGCGGTCGGCAGGGGCAGCGTGGAAGCCGGCGACCGTGCACAGCAACTGAGGCCCGAAGCCCGCCTCTTCGAGGAGGGTGTTGACCGCGTGCAGGTCATTGACGAGCGAGACCATGTCGTCGGCGGGACGGCGGATGACGAGCCAGGTGTACCCGTACGCGTCCTGCTCGTATGCGACGGGGAATCCGGCTCGAGAGGTGTCGGCGTCGAGAAGCTCCCGCACGTCGTCCTGGAGGCGAGCGAAGGTACCGCCCTCGACACCCGCGAAGCAGACCGATCCGCAGCCGGTGGGAAGGAATCCGGTGCCCGCCTGGAGGGTGATCGCGGCGGCGGGCAGCCCGAACAGCCGGTCGAGGTCGGGGCGTACCGGCTTGCTGCGGCCGAGGATGGCGTCGAGGAAGCCCATGCGCGATCAGCGGCCGAGCTCGGTGGAGATCCTGCCGAGCTGGTCCAGGCGCTGCTCCAGCGTCGGATGCGAGGAGAGGAGCCGGCTGAGACTCGCCTTGACGGGGAATGCGGGAGCGAACCAGAAGGCGTTGAACGGCTCCGCCTTGCGCAGGTCGCGGGTGGGGATCCTGGCCATCTCGCCGGACACCTTGACGAGCGCTGACGCGAGCGCCGAAGGCCGTCCGGTCAGCAGCGCGGCGGCGCGGTCGGCGGACAGCTCGCGGTAGCGCGAGAGCAGCCGGGTCAGCAGAAAGCTGATCACATAGACCACCGCGCTGACCAGGGGAATCACCAGTACCGCGATGGCGGTGTTGGCATCGCGGCTGTTGCGCCCGAGACCGCTGTAGAGCCAGACACGGATCATCACGCCCGAGAGCACTCCGAGGAAGGAAGCGATGGTCATCACGACGACATCGCGGTGGGCCACATGCGACAGCTCATGCGCGAGCACCCCCTCCAGCTCTGCCGGCTCCAGCCGCCGCAACAGCCCGGTACTGGCACAGATCAGGGCGGTCTTCTCGCTCCGCCCCGTGGCGAAGGCGTTCGGGATGTCACTGTCGGCGATCGCCACCCGGGGTTTGGGCATGTCGGCGAGCGCGCAGACACGGTCGACGACTCCGTGCAGCTCCGGCGCCTGCTCGGGGGTGACCTCGCGGGCACCCATGGCGTGGGCGGCGATCCGGTCGCTGAACCAGAACTGCGCGATGAAGAGACCTCCCGCGATCGGCAGGACGATCGTCCAGGAGTCGCGTAGCAGGGCGAGCAGCACGCCCACGAAGACCACATAGAGCAGGCCGATCAGGAACATGGTGGTCACCATGCGGGTGGTGAGTCCCCGATCCAGTACGTAGCGCGACCGCGGCCGGGTGGCTGGCATCTGATCACCCCTCCAGGCGGAGCTTCCATCGCCGTCGTCCCCTTCTACAAGGATGCCCCCTTTCGATGTTTTCCCGGCATTTCCGGCGAAGAAGGCCCCCAAGCCCGGTCCGGGGGCCTTCTGCGGCACCGCTCACCGTCAGATGAGCGGCCGCTCGTAGACCAGGAAGCCTTCGTGCCGGGCCACCCGGTCGTACAGGGCGCGCGCGGTCGCGTTGTCCTGATGCGTCTGCCAGTAGAGCTTCTCGGCCCCCGCCTCCCTGGCCGCCACGGCCGTCGCCTCGATGAGCGCCCTGCCCACTCCCGTGCCACGGGCCTCGGGCGCCGTGAACAGGTCCTCCAAGTAGCAGTAGGTGCCGGCGGCCCAGGTGGAACGGTGCAGGACGTGGTGGCAGATGCCGGTCAGGGCGCCGTCGGACCATGCCCCCAGCGCTCCCATCGGCTCCGCCGGGTCGATGAAGCGGGACCAGGTCAGATCGGTGACATCGGGCGCGAGTACGTGGTCGTAGAAGTCCAGGTACGCCTTCCACAACGGGTCCCAGGCGGATCGGTCGGCCGGGGTCAGGGGTCGGATGTCCAAGCCGGTGATCGGCGGCACGGTTTCCTCGCAGGTCGATGGCAGGTCGACGGCAGGTCGACAACGGCGGCGGTCGGCCACAGCTTGCCAGGTGCCCGGGCACTCGCCCCTGATCGCTTCGCCGCTCCTTAACGGGGCAGCGTCTGTTCGGTCCAGATCGTCTTGCCCCAGTCGCTGTAGCGCGTTCCCCAGCGCAGCACGAGCTGGGCGACGATGAACAGTCCGCGCCCGCCTTCGTCGTCGTCGGCGCTGTGGCGGAGATGGGGGGCGGTGTGGCCGGCGTCGGCGACCTCGCACACGAGGGTGCGGTCCAGGATGAGCCGGACATGGAGTGGGCCCTCGGCGTGTCTGACCGCGTTGGTGACCAGTTCGCTGGCGATGAGCTCGGTGGGGAACACCAGCTCCTCCAGTTCCCACTCACGCAGTCGTTCCGCGATCAGTTCGCGCGCACGGCCGGCGGCGACCGGCTCCGCGGGCAGGTTCCAGGTGGCGATCCTGCGGCTGTCGAGTTCGCGGGTGCGCACCAGCAGGAGGGCCGTGTCATCGGTGGTCATGCTGCCGGGGAGCAGCTCGCAGATGGCGCGGTCACAGAGTTCCTCCAGGGAACCGGAGCCTTCGCTGAGAACTCTGCCGAGGGTCTCCAGACCTTTGTCGATGTCCCGGTCGCGCGCCTCGACCAGACCGTCCGTGAAGAGGGCGATCAGGCTTCCGACCGGCAGTTCGAGCTCATGGGACTCGAAGGGCAGACCGCCCAGGCCGAGCGGCGGACCGGCCGGCAGGTCCGGGAAGCTGACCCGTCCGTCGGGGTCCACGATCGCGGGCGGCAGGTGCCCGGCACGCGCCATGGTGCAGCGCCGGGACACGGGGTCGTACACGGCGTAGAGGCAGGTGGCGCCCGTGGCCACATCGTCGTCGCCGGAAAGCGCGCCGGTGTCGTCCCCGGCGTCGACGGCCGATTGCCCCACGAGGTCGTCGAGACGCTTCAGGAGTTCTTCGGGCGGCAGGTCCGTGGGGGCGAGGGCGCGGACCGTCGTACGCAGGCGTCCCATGGTGGCCGCGGCATGGAGCCCGTGGCCGACGACATCCCCGACGACCAGACCGATCCGGGTCCCCGACAGGGGGATGACGTCGAACCAGTCACCTCCCACGCCGCTCAGATCGTCCGTGGGCAGATAGCGGTGGGCCACGTCGACCGCGGAGTTCGCCGGAAGGTGCCGTGGCAGAAGCTGCCGCTGGAGTGCCAGTGCCGCCGAGCGTTCCCTGGTGTAGCGGCGGGCGTTGTCGATCGACACGGCGGCACGGGCGACCAGTTCGTCGGCGAGCGCGACGGCGCCGCTGTCGAAGAGGTCCGATCCGTCACGGCGTACGAAGGTGACGAGCCCGATGGCGCGGCCACCGACCCGCAGCGGCACGACGAGCGTGTCGTCCACGAGCACGATCCCGCCGGAGGAGAGGCTGCGGTACTGGGGCGATCCGGGGGGATAGTCCACCGGGCAGGGTGGCCGGCTACGGGCGACCACGGTGTCGGTGGCGCCGCCTTCCGCGGCCGATCGCGCGGCGGTACGCATCAGTTCGGTGCCGGCCGGACCCGCGGCGTCGGGCATCTCGCCGTCCAGCACGCCGGGCGCGAGGTCGACCTCCACCAGGTCGGCGAACCCGGATACCCCCACCGCCGCCAGTTCATCGGCGGTGGCGACCACATCCAGGGTGGTTCCCACCCGCCGGCCCGCTTCGACCAGCAGATTCAGCTGCTGCTGCGCCCGGTAGCGGTCCGTGATCTCGAACGCGTCCTCGCAGAGTCCGAACACCTGACCGTCCGTGCCCTGGATCCGGTAGTAGGAGCAGGACCAGACGTGCTCCCGGCCGGGCTCGCTGGGCTGTTCCCCGCGGAAATGCAGGTCCACGACGGGTTCGCCGGTCTCCAGCACCTGCCGCATGACCGCGTGGAGGGTCTCCGGGTAGCCCGGCGTCACAAAACCGCCCAGAGGGTAGAGGTCCTCTGCCAGCTCGCCGCGCACCTCCTCGAGAGGCCGGCCGAGTTCGTCCTCGGAGACAGCGTTGCACCACAGGAGGCGGAGATCGGTGTCGTACGTGGCGAGGCCCACGGGCGACTGCGTGGCCAGGCCCTGGAGCATCGCGAGCTGGGTTTCCCATTCCCTGAGCGGTGCGTATTCCGCCGCCACGAGAATCCGCTGTGCGGGCCCCGCACCGGACAGGTGGCAGACCGTGGCGACGAGGTGCACAGGGTGCCCGTCCCGGTGCACGGCGACGCGCACATCGCTTTCGCGCTCTCGCGCTGATGCGTCCGGAGGTTGCAGGAAGGTGCCGACGGGCCGACCGATGATCTCCTCGGTCGGGTAGCCGAAGAGTTCCCTGGCAGCGGAACTCCAGCCGATCACCGTGTCGTGGGCGTCGAGCACGCACGTGGCGGCCTTCGTGACGTCCAGCGGGCCACGGAAGTCGATGTCCCCAGCGGCAGTCCTCACGTAGCTCATCGTGCCCTCACCGGCCTGGCTCATCAGCTCCAGACTCCGCCTGATACTGACCCTGCGCAACCAAACGGGCGGAGGCGAACGTTCACCCTCCGTGATCAGAGCAGTGGAAGGGGCGCTTTTGATCACGATGTGAAAGGCTCGGGCAGCGGAGGACCAGGGAGGGAGAAACGTGGGGCGGTCGGAGCAGGACGGAGATGTCTGGGTCCGTGTCTTCCATCCGGCACCGGGAGCTGAGCGGCAGTTGGTCTGCTTCCCGCACGCCGGTGGTTCGCCGAGCTACTACTTCGGCCTTTCCGCGGCACTGAGCCCGGACATCCAGGTCCTGGTGGTGCAGTACCCGGGCCGCGAGACCAGGCTGTTCGACGAGTTGCCGACGTCCATGGACGCCCTCGCGGACGACATCCACGAGGCGCTGCGCCCCGTCGTCGGGAAGCGCCCGTATTTCTTCGGCCACAGCATGGGCGCGGTCGTCGCGTTCGAGGTCGCCCGGCGCGGGGAACGGGACACGGGCCGCGGTCCCGAGCGGTTGATCGCCTCCGCGTGTGTGGCGCCGTCGAGGCGCGTCGACACGGGGCTGCGCCACCTGGACGACGCGTCCGTACTCGCCGCCATCATGGGCCTCGGGGGCACGGAGGGCGGCACCCTGGACGCCCACCACGAGCTGGCCCCGCTCATCCTGCCCGCCATCCGCGCCGATCTCCATATGATCGAGCCCTACCTGGCCGGCACGGACGTGAAGCTGAACTGCCCGATCTCGGTCTTCGCTCCGGACAACGACCCCAAGGTGCCGCTCGCCGACTCCGAGGTCTGGGCCCAGCACACCACCGCTGATGCCGAGATGCATGTCTTCCAGGGCGGCCACTTCTACTTCAAGGAAGTTCCCGGCGAGTTCACCGAACGGCTCAAGGGCGCGCTGTCCTGACCTCCGCGGTGAGCGGGCGGGACGGCGCGGTGCCCGGTGGCGGTGAACACCACCGCCGGGCACCGCGCCTTGACCACTTCGGGCCTTGCTAGGGCGTGTTTCGAAAGTAGCGCCGTCCGCCCGGAGGGCGGGCACCGCGGCGTCTGGTGCGTGCGATCGCAAGGCGGAGGGTCGCCCTCGTA